>CAIUVD010000209.1 GCA_903902515.1 uncultured Planctomycetota bacterium
CGCGGATCCTCGCCGATGCGCAGGGCGACGATCGCCCCCGCGTGTTCCTGGGCGCCATCCGCCAGCAGCCCCTGGCGCACCGCGCCGCCGAGGCGGACGGTGGCCACGTCCTTCAGGAGCAGGCCGGCGCTGCGCTCGGTGTTGCCCCGGATGACGATGCCCTCGACCTCGGCCAGGGAGCGAACGAAGCCGACCCCCCGGAGCATGGTCTCGACGCCGCTTTTCTCGACGCTCATGGCCCCGACATCCCGGCCGGATTTCTGGATCGCCATCATCAGCATGTCGAGGGTGATGGCCTGTTCCTCCAACCGCGTCGGATCGACGTCGATGTGGTATTCCCGGACCACGCCGCCCACCGGGGCGACTTCGGCCACCCCTGGCACGCCCCGCAGGGCCGGGATCACCACCTGGTCGAGGACATGGCGCCGGGCCTCCAGGTCCCGCTGACCCTGGAGGGTGAAGGCGAACACTTGGCCCATGGCCGTGGCATCGGGCCCCAGGCGGGCCTGGACGCCGGTCGGCAACTGGGCCTGGACCTGGGATAGGCGTTCGAGGGTCCGGGTGCGACTTTCGTAAAGGTCCCGGCGTTCGTCAAAAATGACGTACACGTAGCCCGCCCCGGCCAGGGACATGCCGCGCACCGTGGTCACTCCCGGCAGCCCCTGGAGTTCCCGGGCCAAACGACTGGTGACCTGGAGGTCCACATCCTCCGCGCTCTTGCCGGGCCACTCGGCCCACACGATGACCTGGTGGTCCGACAGGTCGGGAATGGCATCGACCGGCACCCGCTGCCACGCCAAGACTCCCGCCACGGCCAGCCCGAGGGTTAGGAGCAGGGTGAGCAGCGGATGACGGATGGCGGCGGCGATCATGGCGCGTGGCTATGGCCGGGAGCTGCAGCGGCGCCGGTCGGGAACAGGAGCGAGGGCGTACCGGCTAACTGGGCCTGGCTGTCGATCAGGAAGGCCCCCTGGACGGCCACCTGGTCGCCGGCCTTCAGGCCAGCGCGAACCACGAACTGATCGCGGCCCTCGGCATCCTCCAGCCGCTGTCCGAGGGCCAGGGACACCGGCACGAAGGTTTGCCGACCATCGGCACCGGTGGATTCCAGTTTCCAGGCGACATGGCGGACCCCGGTCGAGAGGACGGCGCTGGCCGGGATCAGCGGGAAACTCCCCCAGGTGCTGGGGGATCCCGGATCGGCGGGTTTCAGGTCGGGGCCCAGGGCGGCGCGGATCCGCGCCATCACCAAGGACCCCGGGCGCAGCACGTTGCGGGCGCCCCGCAGGTGGACACGGACCTCCACGGTGCGGGTCTCGGGATTGATCTCGATGGCGACCCGGGCGACGGTCGCCGCCAGGCCCGGCAGGGGCCCGCCGTCGTCGCTGGTGATCTCCACCGGCTGGCCTTCGGCCAGGAAGCGGGCCTGGTGCTCCGGGACATGGATGATCAGGGTCAGCAGATCGGGATGGACCAGGCGCAGGAGGGGCGTGTCGGCACTGATCAATTTCCCGACCATCAGGGTCTCGTCGGCCATCATCGACGCCGCTAGCTGGGCCTGGCCGCCGAAGGGCGCGGTGATCGTCACCGTGTCGGTGGGGGCACCGCCGGCGCGGATGGCCTCGGCCACCGGGGTCAGATTCCAGCGGGCGAAGCGGTCCATGAGGGACTGCACCAGCCGGGCATCCCCGAGGTCGATGGCGGCCTTCAGTTCAACCTGGGCCTGGTAGGCTTCCGGGCTGTAGATGTCGATGATCGCCTCGCCTTCAGCGACCTCCTGGCAACAGCCGAAGGTCGCCGGATGCCGCTGGAGGATCCGCCCGGCGATCCGTGGAATGACGATGCGGGTGGAACGGTGGTCGAAATCGGCGCTGCCGGCGGCATGGATGGTGGCGGTCGCCGGACCTTCGCTGATGGTCGCCACCTCGACGCCCATCCGACGCCGCTGCTCGCGGCTCAGTTCGCCGGCGGTGACCAGCCCCAGGTCCATGCCGCATACCGGGCAGGTCCCGGCCCGGGTGCCGATAAAATCCATCATCGGACAGGCCCACCGCCCGCCCTCGCCCGCCGCCGCCGGGGCCGGACGGTGGAAGAAACGCTCGGCGGGAATGACGGCAATGGCCGCCGCACCAAGGACCAGACCGAGGACAGCGGTCATCCACCCCGTCCACCAGGAAGTCAGGGAGGTCATGGGTTACTCCGCCATCACATTCTTGAGGGCCGCCTCGCCATATTTGGTCGGATCCTCGCGGAACATCGGCAGGCACCCGGCGCAGTTGAAGCCGATCACCTTGCCCTGGTAGAGGGCCGTGGGGAGGTTCGGCTTCACCGGTCCGCCGCAGCCGGGGCAAATGGTGTTGACCGGCACCGGAACTGGGGCCGCAGCGGTTGGGGTTTCAGGGACTGGGGCTGGGATTGCTGATGCCGCCGGGGCTGGAGCTGCCGCCGGGGCCGGAGCTGCCGCCGGGGCCGGAGCCGGAGGTGCCGCGTAGGGCTGATGTCCCTGGGTGCGGATGGTGATCGCCAGCACCGCCCCCAGGACAAATGTAACGGCCAGGATGGTCAGGTGGCGGATCATGGGAGTTCCGGGGCAGGGAGGGAAGGAGGCGCCAGGCGCCATAACTGGGCCTGGGCCTTCTGGGCTTCGGCATGGGCGGCGATCCGGCGGTCCTCGGCCTCGGCCAGTCGGTCGAGCAGATCGAGGGCCTCCGTCAGGCTGGGGCCGTTGTCGGTGCCGATGGTCCTGCCCAGGGCGTCCTGCTCGGCCGTCAGGCGGGTGGAGGCCTCCTGGGCCGCCGTGTGGGCCTGGGTGGCCACGGCCATGGCCCGCTGGGCCCGGCTGATGAGGGCTTTCGCCCGCAGGTCGGCCATCCGCGTTGCCGCGCCGGCGGCCCGCTGGCGGGCCAGGGCGGCGTCCTCCAGGTCGGAAGCCGCGCCCTGCCACACCGGCAATGACACGGACACTTCCAGGCCGATCGCGGTCATGGTTTCATCCGGGGCGTTCTCGCGCTCAAAACGCAGGCCGACGGCGGTTTCCGGGTAACGACCGGCCCGGGCCTCCAGGAATCCGGCCTCGGCCTCCCGGCGACCGGCGGCGGCCGCATCCTGAGCGGGGGTCGACCGCTGGCCGATCTGTCCCGGATCCGGGGCGGCGAAGGCCGGCAGGGGGGCCTCCGGTGCCAGGCCGAGGAGGCTGCGGACCTCCTGCTCGGCGTCGTCGATTTCTCGCTGGCGGTCCTGGACTTCGAGGGCCAGGGTCGCCCGCAGGCTGCGAGCCGCCAGGGTCCCGGCCCCACTGCGGCCCCCGGCCGCGACCTGGGCGGCGACCACATTTTCGAGGGCCGTGACCCGGGCCAGGCGGGCCTTCGTCAGGGCTAAGCGGGCGTGGGCGGCGGTGGCCTCCGCCAGCAGGGTGGCGGCCTCGGCGGCGACCTCGCCCAGGGCTTGGCGGAGGGCAGCGGCGCTCCGCTGGACCCCCGCTTCGGCCATCACCCGCCGGGCATCCCGCTCACCCCACCGGGGCAGGGCCTGTTCGAGGGCGATTTCCGAGGACGGCCACGTCTGGTGATCCGTGCGGAAGCGCGTCCGACCGAGGCGCAGCATCGGGTCCGGCAGCCGGTCCGCCGCCCCTGCCGCCCGCCCGTCGGCCCGGTGGGCCTCCCGGGCCTCTTGGACCTCGGGTGCGGCCACGACGAAATCCGCCAGACGTGGTGAGGGTGCTTCCTCTGCCACCAGCAGGCAGCCAAGGCTGAACAGGAGTAGCGAACGCATGCCGAACGCTACGGCTTGGCAGCCGGAGTGCTCGGCAGTTTTTTCAGGTACTTCGCGGGTTCTTTATCAAAGGTCTTGATGCAGCCCTTGCAGCACACCGCAATCTCCCGCCCCTCGCGGACCACCGTCACGGGCTTGCCCATCGAGCCCAGCTCTTCACCCGAAACAATGCAGGTTTTGAGGGGGTAGGGGATGGGCTTGGCTTCGGGGGTCGCTTCAGCCGCTGGAGCCAGCACGCCCGCGAACAAGACCAAGAAAGGCAGTATCGAACGCATGGCAGGACTCCAGGGGTGGTGAAAGATCTTCGTGCGCTGGTGACGCCGATCCACCGCCCCGCTTACGCCCTGCTTGTCTCTCGCTCTCCCTCTCCCCTCTCCCCTCTCCCCTCTCTGATCAAGCCATCGTGCAACGCCGCCGATGGGCCGCATCCACGCATTTCGGAATAAAAAAAGAACCCCGCACGCTAGGTCGTGCGAGGTTCAGAGCTTGGTAGCCCCAACGAGATTCGAACTCGTGTCGCCTGGATGAAAACCAGGTGTCCTAGGCCTCTAGACGATGGGGCCGTTCCAGTGTGCGGCGGGATGATGGGAGGTTTTTATCCAGCGCAAGGAGTGGTTGCGGCCAGCAGGGCTGTCCGAATCTCCCGCAGCAATCGGACTCGGCCCTCGGGTTCGGCTGTCGCATCCAGGGCCGCCAGGGCCCGTTGCGCCCCCAGGCCGACCAGTTGGGCCCGCAGGGTGCCCGGGATGGTCCGTTGCTGGTCGAGGTTCTGCAGGGGGCCGAGGACCTCGCTGATGATGTCGGTCGGGCGCTGGGCCAGGGGCCCGTCGAGGGCACCGACAAGTTCGGGGTTGGCGATCATCGGCGGGGGGACCGGCAGGGCATAGGTCCCCAGGGCCCGGGATAAGGCTGTCAGATCCACCGGTTTGGGCAGGTAGAAGTCGGCTCCGGCGGCGATGCAGGCACTGCGGGTGGCGGCATCCGTGAGGGCGGTGACGGCGATGATGGGCGTCGTACGACCGGAACCTTGCTCTAGGGCCCGGATCCGGCGGATGGCCTCGAAGCCGTCGAGGACCGGCATCATCAGGTCCATGAGGATCAAAACGGTGGTGCCGAGGAGGGCCCGGTGGACCCCGATCGCGCCATCGGTGGCTTCGAGGGCTGCAAAACCCTCGACTTCCACGGCCTTACGCAGGACGAGGCGGTTGATCCGATCGTCATCGACGATCAGCACCGTGCGCTGGGCGGTCACTGGACGATCCGGGTTTCGGTTTTGGACTTCTTGCGCCCGTCCCCGACTTCGCGCTGGAACATCGGTTCATCATCCCGCAGGCGGACACTGACCACGTCCCCGGCCTTGATCTGATTGCTGGCAATCAGGCGCGACAGGGGGGCGACCAGCAGGCGTTCCACGGCGCGGCGCATCGGCCGGGCGCCGAACTGGGGATCGGTACCCTCGGCCAGGATTTTCTGCAGGTAGGCCGGGCTGTAATGGAGGATGATCGGCACCTGGCCGGTGAGCAGGCGCTTGTAGACGTCCTGCAGCATCAGGGTCAGGATCTTCTTGAGATCGTCCTGGGTCAAAACCCGGAAGCAGATGATGTCGTCGAAGCGGTTCAGGAACTCGTAGGGGAAGACATCCTTGGCGGCTTCGATGGCCTTGTTTTTGATGTCCTTGTTGAGGGCCTCGGCCTCGGTCTTGACCTCGAAGCCGATGGAGCGGTGGCGCAGGGTCGCGCTCATCTCCTCGGCCCCGACGTTGGTCGTGATGATGATGATCGAGCGGGTGAAATCGACGGTCTTGTTATTGCCTAGGGTCAGGTGGCCGTCCTCCATCAGGCCCAGCAGGGCGTTCCACAATTTCGGGTGGGCCTTCTCGATTTCGTCAAACAGCACGATCGACAGGAAGTGGCTTTTCACCTGGGGAAATAGCTTGGCGATCCGGCCCTCGCCCTCGGCGAACACACCGCGACCTTCGGCCTGGGCTTCCTTGTGGTGGCGGTCGAGGTTGTCCTGGGACAGCATCGGCTCGACATCGTTGCCGACGTAGCCGGGGGGGCTTCCGAACAGTTTGGACACCGTAAATTCGCTGGAAAATTCCTGGCAATTGACGCGCACAAAGGCGCCCCGCTTGCCGAAGATGGTTTCCGCCAGGGCCTTGACCGTCTCGGTTTTTCCGACGCCCGTGGGCCCCAGGAACAGCAGCGTCAGCAGGGGCCGCTCGGTGTTGCGGATGCCGGCCAGGATCTTCGAAAACGAGTCGAGGATCGCTTCGATGGCCGGGGCCTGCCCGACCACCCGATCCCGGAGCATGCTCTCGAAGCGGGTCACCTGGGTCGACCGGCGGAGGGGGTCGAGGGTGATGGCGCGCCGGCCCTTGGGTTCCGGGCGGACATCCTCGTCGGGGGCGGGTTCGCTATGCGGCATGCCCGAGCATACACCACCCCCCCCACGGTCGCCAGGGGCCATTGCCCGGGTGGGGCTTGGCGGACTCTCCACCGTCATGGATGCCGCCGATCTTGCCGCCTGGTATGCGCCAGCCCTGGCCCCCGGTGGCGCGGCCTGGCTTGAGGACCGCCATCGGGTTCCGGCCACCCTGCGGACGGTCGCCATGGCCCTCGGCCAAGCCCCCCGGCGGGTCGGCACCGCTCCCCTGCCGACCCCCGCCCCGGGCTGGCCTCGGGGCTGGCGGGTGGACCAAGCCGTACGGGTCGACCTCGCCCGCTCCCTGGGCGCGGCGGACCTGGATACCCTGTTCGCCACCGCCGACGCCGAGGAACTCGTCGCCCTCTACCAGGGCCTGGCCTTCCTGCCCCAGGCGTCCCCCGCTCGGGCCGCCGAGGGGGTACGCAGCAACCTGGCGACGGTGTTTCGGGCCGTGGCCCTCGACAACCCCTACCCGGCCGCCCACCTCGATGAAGGCGCCTTCAATCAGCTGGTGTTGAAGGCGGTTTTCACGGGCAGCGATCTCGACCGGATCCACGGCTTGCGCCCGCGCTGGAACCCGGAACTCCAGCGCATGTTGTCCGACCTGGTTCGCGAGCGCACCGCCGCCCACCGGCCCATTGATCCCCGCGTCCTTACCCTCCTGGGCTGACCATGTTCATCGATCCTCACGTCCACATGTCGTCCCGCACCACCGACGATTACGAGGCGATGCGCGCCGCCGGCGTGGTGGCGGTCATCGAACCGGCCTTCTGGATGGGCCAGCCGCGCACCAGCATCGGGAGTTTCCGCGACTATTTTGCGTCCCTGATTGGCTGGGAACGCTTCCGCGCCCAGCAGTTCGGCATCGTCCATCTGTGCACCATGGGCCTCAACAGCAAGGAGGCCAATGACGAGGCCCTGGCCGAACAGGTCCTCGACCTGCTGCCGCTGTTTGCCGCCAAAGAGGGCGTGGTCGCCATCGGCGAAATCGGCTTCGATGACCAAACCCCTGCCGAAGACCGGGCCTACCGCGCCCAGTTAGAATTGGCCAAGGAAGTCGACCTCCCGGTCATGATCCACACCCCCCACCGCGATAAAACCCGGGGCACCTCCCGCTCCATGGACATCGCCCTCGAACACGGCCTGGATCCCTCCCGCGTGATCGTCGACCACAACAACGAAGAGACGGTGGAAGAGGTTCTGAAACGCGGTTTCTGGGCTGCCTTCACCCTCTATCCCAAGACCAAGATGGGCAGCGAACGGATGGTCGAGATCGTGCGCCGTTACGGGGCCGAGCGGATCATCTGCGATTCCAGCGCCGATTGGGGCGTCTCGGATCCCCTGGCGGTCCCCAAGACCGCCCGCCTGATGGCCGACCGTGGCATCCCGGCTGAGCACATCCACGCCACTTGCTACGCCAACGCCGTGGCCGCCTACCACCTGGACGAACGGGCCTGGACCGATCGCACCGCCATCGACCAGCGGACCCTGTTCGCGGGTAATAGCGTGCTGCGCGGTCAGAGCCCGGTCGTCGAGTAGGGCTTGTTCCAGGCCCCTGCCGACAAGGACGGCATTGGCAGGGAGCCGTCCGTGTCTAATCTGCTGCCCTCACCTGCACGCGGAGCCCGCCCATGTCCCTGTCCCTGACCAAGAACTCCTTCCACGGTAAGCGCAAGGGCCCCGTCGTCGTGATTGTCATGGACGGCGTCGGCATCGGCCCGGCCTACCCCGGGAATGCCGTGGCCGCCGCCCGCAAGCCGGTCCTCGACCGCCTGATGGCGACCTGCCCGAACATCACCCTGCGGGCCCACGGTACCGCCGTTGGCATGCCTTCGGACGCCGACATGGGCAACTCGGAAGTCGGGCACAATGCCCTTGGCGCGGGCCGGGTTTTCGATCAGGGCGCGAAGTTGGTGGCCAACGCCATTAGCAGTGGCGAACTGTTCCAGGGTGCTGGATGGAACGAGGTGGTGGCCAACGCCCTGGCCAAGAAGTCGACCCTGCATTTCCTCGGCCTGTTCTCCGACGGCAACGTCCACAGCCACATCGACCACCTCAAGGCCATGATCGTCGCCGCCAAGAAAGCCGGCGTGGCCAAGGTCGCGGTCCATGCCCTCCTCGATGGCCGTGATGTCGGCGAAACCAGCGCCCTCGACTACACCAAGCCTTTTGAAGCCTGGCTGGCCGGCATCGACCCCAACTACGGCATCGCCTCGGGCGGTGGCCGCATGCAGATCACCATGGACCGCTACGACGCCGACTGGTCGATGGTGGAGCGCGGCTGGCACACCCACGTTTTGGCCGAGGGCCCGCGCTTCCCCAGCGCCAGTGCCGCCGTCGAGGCCCTGCGCCTCCAGAAGCCCGGCGTCATCGACCAGGACCTCCCCGCCTTCATCGTCGAGCGGGGCGGCCAGCCCTTCGCCCCAGTGGTCGATGGCGACAGCGTGGTGTTCTTCAACTTCCGGGGCGACCGCGCCATTGAGATCAGCAAGGCGTTCGTCGGCGCCGTGCCCTTCGAGCGCGTCCGTACGCCCGCCGTGTGTTTCGCCGGGATGATGACCTACGACGGCGACACCAACCTCCCCGCCCGTATCCTGGTCAAGCCGCCGGTCATCGACCGGGTACTGGGCGAGTACCTGGTGGCCAACGGCGTCCGCCAGTTGGCGGTTTCGGAAACCCAAAAGTACGGCCATGTGACCTACTTCTGGAACGGTAACCGCAGCGGCTACCTGGATGCCCACAGCGAGACCTACATCGAAGTGCCCTCGGATCGCGTGTCCTTCGACCAGCGGCCGTGGATGAAGGCTGCCGAAGTCACGGACGCTGTGATCGCTGAACTTAACGCCAAGCCCTACGGCTTCTGCCGCATCAACTACCCCAACGGCGACATGGTCGGCCACACCGGCGTGTTCGAGGCCGCCCGCATCGGCGTCGAAGTGGTGGACCTGATGCTCGGCCGCCTGCTGCCCGAGATTGCCAAACTGGGCGGCATCGCCCTCATCACCGCCGACCACGGCAACGCTGATGAGATGTATGAGATGGACAAGAAGGGCGGGGTGAAAATGGAGAACGGCAAGCCCAAGGCCAAGACCAGCCACACCCTCAACCCCGTGCCCTTCATCATCTATGACCCGGGTTTCCAGGGGGAATACGCCCTCGATACCACGGTGACCAAGCCCGGCCTGGCCAATGTCACCGGCACCGTATTGACCCTCCTGGGCCTGAACCCGCCGGTCGAGTACGAGAAGTCGGTCATCGCCCTGGCCTGAGCCCCGGGTCCAAATGTTGGTGAAGACCCCTTCACCAAAATGGTCCCAACACGCTCATGGGGCGATCGTAGGGTATGCTACATCCCACCCACCGGTCGCCCCGCGACCAGGAGTTAGCCCCATGAAGATTTCCACCGCCCTCCTCGCCGCCGCCGTTACGGGCTTCCTCGCCGGGGGCTCCGCCCTCTACGCCGAGGATGTGAAGCCCGCGGTCACGCCCAAGGCCGAGAAGTCCGGCTGCAGCGCTAAGGATGGCTGTGCCGCCAAGAAGAAGGAATGCACGGACTGCAAGGACGAAAAGAAGGACGCCAAGGCCAGCTGCAGCTCGAAGGATGGCTGCAAGGCCAAGGATGCGAAGAAGGACGACAAGGCCGGCTGCAATGGCAAGGATGGCTGCAAGGCCAAGGACGAGAAGAAGGTTGAGGCCAAGTGACCCGCCGGGTCGCTGACCGGTCGGCGACCGCTGCTTCGGCCCCCGTACTCCGGGGGCCGAAGCGTTTGGCGAATCGCTTCGGCATTCCCCACCTGGGAACCGGTGTCGGTTTGCGCTCGCCCCACTATGCCCACATCCTGGCCGAGCCGCCCCCGGTCGGTTTTTTCGAAATCATCACCGAGAACTACGCCTTCACCCACGGGCGACCCCGTCATCTGCTGTCCCAGGTGGCCGAGCGGCATCCCGTGGTCCTCCACGGCGTCAGCCTCAACATCGGCTCCACGGATCCCCTCGACCGCGCCTACGTGGCGGCGGTGAAGGCCCTGGCCGACGAAGTGCGCGCCCCCTGGGTAGGCGACCACCTGTGCTGGACGGGCCTGGCCGGTCGCACCACCCACGACCTGCTGCCCCTGCCCCTCACGGAGGCCGCCCTCCGCCACGTCACCGAGCGGATCAAGCGCGTTCAGGGCCTCCTGGGCCGACCCCTGGTCCTGGAAAATCCCTCAACCTACGTCGCCTTCGTGGCCGACACCATGCCCGAATGGGAATTTCTGGCGCGCCTGGCCGAGGCCGCCGACTGCGCCCTCCTCCTCGACGTGAACAACGTCTACGTCGCCAGCCGCAACCACGGCTTCGATCCCCTCACCTACCTGGATGCCGTGCCCATGGACCGGGTGGTACAGGTCCACCTGGCCGGTCATACGGACCACGGTACCCACTGCGTGGACACCCACATCGGCCCGGTGGTTGATCCGGTGGTGGACCTCTACCGCGCCGCCCGCGCCCGGGGCTGCCGGGGCAGTCCGTGCCTGGAATGGGATGCGGACATCCCGGATTTCCCCACGGTCTGGGCCGAAGCCCAGCGGGTGACGGCATGACCCTTCCCCAGGACCAGGCCGGCGGCCGCCCCGACGCCCTTCGCACCGAACGGGCCAGCGCCACCCCCACGGCCCGGGGGCTCCTCCGTGCCCAACGGGGCGCCACCACCCTCCCAACCGGCCTCAAGGCCCAGTTGACGTGGTTCCAGGCCGCCGTCACCGCGCCCCGTCCGCCCCCGGCGACCGGCGCCCTCCACCGGCCGGAATTGCTGGAGGTCTACCGCTACGCCTACCGGGCCCGTTTGGAGGAAGCCCTCGACGACGACTTCGAAGCCGTGCGCGTCTTCGCGGGTTCCCGCTGGCCGTCCCTGGTGGCCGCCTACCTGCGGGACTGCCCGCCCGCCTCCGCGACCCTCAATGACTACGGCGCCCGCTTCCCGGCCTGGCTGCGCCAGCGTCGTCAGGTGTTCCTGGCCGACCTCGCCGCCCTCGAATGGGCCCTGGTAGAAGTCCTCCACGCCCCCGCCGCCCCGGCCCTCGACCTCCCGGCCCTGGCCAAAATCCCCCTGGAGGCCTGGGCCGAAGCCCGCTTCACCCCCGCCGGTACCCTGCGGCTGGTGACCTCCCCCTGGCCCATCAACGACCTCCTCGACGCCGTCCGCCAGGGCGAGGTTCCCCCGCGCCCCGGCCGCCGCGCCACCGCCGTCGTCGCCTACCGCCGGGGCTTCGACCTGTGGCGCCAGGCCCTGACCCCCACCGCCCACCGGGTGCTGGCCGCCCTGGTCTCCGGACAATCCCTCGGCCAGGCCCTCGAACCCATCCCGGACACCCAGGCCCCCGACATCCTCGCCTGCTTTCAGGAGTGGGTCGGAAAGGGGTTCTTTGCCGGGGTACGAGTGGGGGCGTAGACGCTCCTGGGGGCGGCGTTGGCTGCAGGGGCGCGGCCCCCCGGGACGCGCTATGGGGACCGTGGGTGTCACGCCGGTTCACGTACGTGCAGGTGAATGCGCGCCCATTGATGCCATGTAAGTAAAAACATCAAAAAATCTTACGACGATGTTCGAAGCCCCGTAGCATGAACGGCCCACCCATGGGAGTCCTCCGGGCGAATGCCAACCTCGCGGCCAGCGTCTCTGGAAAGCGCCCCGGCGTTTACGATGGCCGAGCTTCACGATGATCCGGGAATCCGGAGGCGTGCAGCACACAAACGGGGTATTCAGCGCAAGAATCGCTAGCCAGGGGCGGCGTCAGACGGAGAATTTGGTTGTGAAAACGCAAAGCATCCGCCGATCTGGCTTTACCTTGACGGAAATGATCGTTGCCGTTGGAATTATTGGGGTGGTTCTTGGTGCGGGTATGCCGTCTCTCATGGCGATCATGTCGAAATCTGATGCGGGATCGCCCCCGAATGTGATTGCCCTTATTCATCAACGAAATGTGGAAATGTCGAAGCAGTTTGCCGCTGCGGGAACGGTTTATGGATTTACGATTGCCTATGTAACGGGAACTGCGGCGGGGTCGATATCGGCGGGCAGTTATAAGGCGTCGATCATCACGCCGTGGTACAGTTGGACGACCGGTGGTACGAGTCCCACCTATACTTTTTCCGAATATGCGAAGCCAGAAGTCGAATTTCCGGCGACCCTCCCGGTGCTTGGCTCTGATTATGATTTGGAAGGGAAAATGCGGGCTGCGACGAACACTACGCCAACGCCAGCCCGAGGGATCAGTTTTTTTATTGGAAACGGAAATGAATCGATGCAGACCTATTCAGGAGCTACCACCTTTTTACATGTGGCCTGCGAGCCTGGCACCGGCATGACGCATGCCGCGGTGACCACCACCGCAACTCCCGATACAATCGATACCCCTTCCGAACTCTTTGCGCTCACCCCACGGCGCGTAGATATCTTTTTTAGGTACGTCGCCAACGGCGTCTATAGCAACAAACTCGTTCTTTATCAAAATGGAACGACGGCGGTTCTAGCCCCATGAAAAGTCGAAGCGTTCCCGTCGGTCTCCGCACGGCCTTTACCTTAGTCGAGGTCTTGGCGGGCATGAGCGTCTTTGTGGTGGTGGTGCTGGGGGGATTTGTGGCTGTCAGCCAACTTCTTTCACACCAATCGGAGACCTACGCCCGTACCCGGGCGGCAAGTCTCGCCATGCATGCATCCAATTTGTACATGCATGCGCTGAATCGAGCGAGCCTTCCAAGTCCTCATCCTGTGTTTACGCCGGGGGACCCTACGCA
>CAIUVD010000210.1 GCA_903902515.1 uncultured Planctomycetota bacterium
CCGCTGGGCCAGGCAGAACTGCGTACCCAGCAGTTGGCACCATTGTTGGACATGATCGTGGTTTCGAGGGGGCAGGTATACATGGCATAATACCGAAAGGATGACGGCGCGGAGTCATCGATGCGTAGCCAGTTGTTGAAGAGGTCATTTCCTGACCCCGTCGCGGTGGCCGCCAACTGCTCCCGGCCGTCCAGGCCCGCCAACTGATCATCCCAGGAGACATACTGGTTGCTGCTGGCCCCCCAGTACCCCGCCGGATACCCCCCACGATGGTCATTGGTGTAGGCGAAGATCCCCGTGACGATTTGCCGCAGATTTCCGGCGCACTGGGTCGATTTGGCCGATGATCGCACGATTTTTATGGTCGGAAAGATGAGACCCGCCAGCACGGAGATCATGGCTACGGCGATGAGGAGTTCGAGGAGGGTGAAGGCGCGACGGCCTAATGCGATGGACGGTGTGCTATTGACGTGGTCCATGATCAACCAGCTCCTGGGAGGAATGCGCCCGTGTCCTGCCCCGTTAGGGCCCTTGGGGCCCTGGTCACCTTGGATTTTGTTATTAGTTAATCAACGAGAAGAGATCGTTCCAGCTCCCGGCGGTCGGTCGGCGTGCATCACAGGACGCGCGCCTCATCGCCAATAAAAAGAGGAACCGCCAGCGGGGCCGGCGGTTCCTCACAAAAGCCAACGACAGCAGAGGGTCAGTAGGCGCTGATCGATGGGTCGATTTCCTCGCCCCAGGCGAGGATGCCGCCCTCCAAATTCACGACCTTGGTGAAGCCGTGCTTGAGGAGGGTTTCGGCGGCCTTCATGGACCGGCGGCCGGACTTGCACTGCACCACTACCAGCTGGGACTTCCAATCGGCGATCTCGCCCAGGCGGTTGGGCACCTGGCCGAGGGGGATGTGGGTGTTGCCCTCGATCTGGCAGATGCCCAGTTCGAAGCCTTCACGGACATCGAGGAGCAAGTGCTTGTCGCCCTTGTCGCGCAGGGCGGCGTACTCAGCGACGGACATCTCGCGGACGCTGGGGGCGCTTTCGCCGCGCTTCAGGCCGCAGAATTCCTGGTAGTCGATGAGCTGGTGGATGGTCGGGTGGTCGCCGCACACCGGGCAGGTGGGGTTCCGGCGCAGCTTGAGGGTCCGGAACTCCATGTTCAGGGCGTCGTAGCGCAGGAACCGCCCCGTCAGCGGCTTGCCGATGCCGGTGATGGCCTTGATGGCCTCGGTGGCCTGGATCATGGCGATGGTGCCCGGCAGGATGCCAAGGACGCCGCCTTCAGCGCAGGACGGCACTTCGCCGGGGGGCGGCGGCTCGGGGTAGAGGCAGCGGTAGCAGGGGCCCCGGCGGCTGCCGTCGGCGTTCTTGCGGCCGTCGAAGACCGTGGCCTGGCCCTCGAAGCGGTAGATCGAGCCGTAAATGTTCACCTTTTCGAGCATCACGCAGGCATCACCCACCAGGTAGCGGGTTGGGAAGTTGTCCGTGCCGTCGATGACGATGTCGTATTTGGCAATGATTTCGAGGGCATTGGCCGAAGAGATGCCTTCCTCGTAAATGTCGACCTGGACCGTGGGGTTGAGGTCCTGGACACCGCGCTTGGCGGACTGGGCCTTGGACTTGCCCACGTCCTGGGTGCGGTGGATCACCTGGCGCTGGAGGTTTGAGACATCGACCACGTCGAAGTCCATGATGCCCAGGCGGCCGACACCGGCGGCGGCGAGGTAGAGGGCCAGGGGGGAGCCCAGGCCACCGGCACCGATGAGCAGGACGGACGCCTTGAGGAGTTTCTCCTGGGCGGCCTCGCCAAACTCGGGCAGGCTGAGGTGGCGGGCGTAACGCTGATATTGGTCAGAAGTCAGGGGCATGGGATCGTCTCGGCCCGGTATTGTAGAGCCGACCTCCCGGAGGGAAGTCAGCGACCCGGTAGGACTTCGACGGACCCCTGGAGGGCCTCGATCTCCTCGGGGCCGATGGCCGCCACGTCCGGCCGGGCGGCATTGGCGGCTCCGGCAGCGGCGGCGTAGCGTAACTGGGCCTCAATCCCGTAGCCCGAGAGCCGGGCGTGTGCCAGGCCCGCGAGGTAGCAATCGCCACTGCCGATGGCATTGACCTCGGTCACGGGGGGCGGGTGGACGGTGAACAGGCCCTGGGGATGGCGGACCCGGATTTCGCCCGCGCCGGCCGTCAGGTGCAGTTCCCGGACTCCCAGCCAGGGTTGATGGTCGTCGCCATATTCCTCGCGGTTGGGCTTGGCCAGGGACGGGGCCACGGGCCCGGCCAGGGCCTCGGTCATGGCCGGGCCATAGGCATCGATCCAGCACGGGACTCGGGTGGTGGCGAGGGCCTCTGCCAGCTGCCGATAGAGCATGGCGCACCCTGCCGGCGGGGCCCCGCCGACGATCACCAGGTCGGCGTCCCGGGCCCGGCGCACGACCTGGCGGATCAGGGCCTCTTGCTCATCAAGGGCCACCGCCGGGCCCCGTTCCATCAGGGTGGTGACGTGCGCGCCGATGGCCTGGAAACCCCGGCGGGTCGGGGCGGCGATGCGGGTGAAATCCGCTTCGACGCCATCGTGATGGACGAGGTCCGCGACCTCATCTCCAGCGCGGCCCCCAAGGAAGCCGCAGGCCACCACCGTGTGGCCGTGGCGGGCCAGAACCCGGGCCACATTGAGGCCCTTGCCGCCCGCCGTGGCCTGGAAGGTGTCGACCCGGTGCACCTGGCCCGGCACCAGGGTGGTCAGGGCCAGGTGATCCAGGAGGGGGTTGGCGGTGACGGTGACGATCACGGGTTACAGATTCACGATGTCCGCGTTGGGCATCTGGTCCGTAAACAGGGGGGCATCGCCGATGATCCAGGTCGGGTTCCGGTCATCGCGGTCTGGGCCCTCCAGCGGGCCGACCAGGGCTTCGGCGCCGTGCTTGGCGGCATCCCGCCCGGCCTGGATGCTGACCCGCCACACCTCGCGGGAAGCCTTCAGCCAGTCGGTGCGGCGCAGCAGCAGGCTGTGGAGGCTGGGGTCGTTCCAGCCGAGGGGCGGAGCCAGGCCTTCCTGGGCCGCCCAGGCTAGGCCAGCGGCCCGGACCTTGGCAATGACGGCTTTGTCATCGATGACCCGGAATTCGGCGAAGGCGGGGCCGGCGGGAGCCAGGGCCCGACCCAGGCCGGCGATTCCCGGGACGGCGGTTTCGGCCACCGCCAGGGGGATGCCACCGCCAACGTAGCGGCCCTCAGCATCCTGGGGGACCAGCTGGGTGGTGATGGCAATGCCCGACGGCAATTCTGGAAAGGGCACGAAAGTCGTCAGACGGTCCCAGCCAGGCTTATTGCGACGGGGGTCGATGGCGGCCTGGGAGGCGACGATGATGTTATTGCGGGCACCGGCCGGATTGAAGGCGGCCGGGGTTTCAAACGGATCCTGGAACACCGGGATGCTGTGGGCCGAGGTCAGGCCAGCGGCCCGCAGGGACCGCAGGGTGCCGCCGACCACCAGGTGTTTGGGGCCCGTGTGGCTGCCGATGATGTTCCCGAGGACCAGGCCCGAAGGGGTCAGGGCGTTCTTGCACTCGGCAAAGAACTCCTTCGTCATCAGGTGGCTGGGGATGGTCGAACCGGCGGTGTAGGCGTCGAGGATGATGAGATCGTAGAGCTTGCCGTCGCGCTGGACATCAAAGCGGATGAACTGCCGAGCGTCCTGGGCGATGAGGCGCAGCCGCGGACTGCCGTCGGCGGTCTTCTGGGTTTCCAGCCAGCGGGCCATCGGGATGTGTTCGCGGACGGCAGCTTCGACTTCGCGGTCAATGTCGACGACGGTGATACTGGCCTGAGGCACATGGTGGGCCAAGCCGAGGACGCCGACGGAGGACCCAAGGCCGATCACGAGGATGCGGGGGGCGATGCGGTGGAGGTCGCCGCCCGCCGGTGCCATCAGGGCCTCATTCAGCAACAGACCGACCGGAAAGAACCGCACATAGGCAGAGTTCGGTAGGGTGCCGGGATCCGGCAGGGCACCCCGCCACCGGGGGTCCGGGTTCGCACCTGGCGGAACGCTGCCGGGGGCCGGGACGAGATGGGCCAGCCGGGAATCCTTGGCCGCCAAGGTCTGCAGATCACCCCAGGTTGGGCGCAGGCACAGGCCACCTTCGACCTTGTCGAAGAAACGCAGTTGCAGGAAATTTTCACTGTCACTGCCGACCCAGGTCATGCTGGTATAGGCGCTGTCCCGGTGGTGCAGGACGGCCTGGTCGCTGGGCATCGCGATGCCCTGGAGCCGGTAGTGATTGTCCCGGAAGACCCAGCCGAACAACAGGGCGGCGACGGCGATCAGGATGCCAAGAAAGCGGATCACGCGGCCTCCTCGCCCTGGGCGTGTACCCGGACCAGCAAATGGGCAGCCCCGAGGACCATCAGGGCCAGGCCGAGGGCGATCAGGGTCTCATTGAGGGGGAAGAGGGGCAGAAAGAGGTAGTTGGCCACTAGGATTCCGAGCACATTGCCGAAACTGCCGATGGCGTAGAGGGTGCCGGTCGTCCGACCGACCATGCTGGCATCCACGAAGACCAGTTTGACCAGCATCGGTGAGATACAGCCCAGGAGCAGGGATGGCGGCAGGAACAGGGCCAGGCAACTGACGAGGGCACCCCAGCGGGCGGTCTGTACCACCTCGGGCAGGGCGTTCGAGAAGCGGAGGCCGTAGGTTGGCATCAAGGCGTAGAAGACGCCGGCGCCGAGGATCACCCAGCCGAGGGCCAGGTTGGTCCGGGCCCGGTCGGCGATCCGTCCGCCGATCACATAGCCGACGGAAAGCGAGAGAATGAACACGCTGATGATGGCGGCCCACACATCGGTGGAGGAGCCGAACACCGGTTGGACCAGGCGGGCGGCGAGGATCTCCATCGCCATCAAGCCGAAGCCGCAGAGGATGGAGGTCATGTAGAGGGCGGTCAGTCGCATGGGGCGCGGAGGCTAGTAGCCAACCTGGCGGCACCAGGGAGCAGTTTACCCGTGGCCGAGGAGCACTCTCCAGGAGCCCCCGGAGGCGATCACGTGATCGCCGGCCGGCAGTCGTGTCGGTTCGCCATCGATCTGAGCCACCACCGGCCGTTCCAGCGTGAATCTCCAAACCGCCTGGCGACCCAGGTGCCGGGGGCGGCGGAGGCCGGCCACGGCGGCGGCCATGGCTGCCCCGGGCCCCAGGGCCACTGCGTCTAGGAGCCCATCCCCGGCCGAGATACCCCGGGCCAGGCACGTGCCGCCGGCGTAACTGGGGATATTGGCGAAAACCAGGCTCCGGCTCCAGGTCGGCAGATCGAGGCCGGTGAGCGCGCCCCGCAGGGGAGCGGCGGGCTCCCCCAGGCCGGCCAAGCCGTACAGGGCCCGGTTAATCAGGGGTCCACGGGCCAGCCATCCGTGGTGGCGACGAATGGCGTCAAAACGGGCCGCAATGCGGGCGTCACCGCCGAGGCTCAGGTAATTGCCAAAAGCCCGGCTGCCCTCAGGTCCGTGCAGGACCCACCGGTCGAGGTGGCCGATGGGGGCGGACTGCAGGCCGTGGAGGTGGTGATCGAGCCGGGATTCATCCAGGGTTCCCCGCTGCCAGCCGAGGACTCGGGCCAGGTCATTGCCAGTTCCCAGGGGGATAAGACCGACGGGGATCGGGGCGTGGGGGTCCATTCGCCAAGTGGCTTCCAGGACGGCCGAGGCGGTGCCGTCACCTCCGCAGGCCACCAGGGCGACGTGACCGGCGGAAGGCTGGAGAGAGGCCACGAGGACATTCAAGTCCACCTCTCCGAGAAGCATGGTCCGTTCCCCAGCGATCCGCAGGGGAAGCCGGTTCAATAGCCAGGGGCCTCGGCGACCGCCGCTCTTGGGATTGACCACAAAGACCAGGGAACGCATGGCCGGGGCATGGTGAGTCCCGGCGTCCCGGAGCCAGGGCCCACACGAAGGGAGTCCGCCACCAACCGGAGTTCCTTGACCATCCCCCTTGGACCGGCTATTCCAGGAGTCCACAACGGTGTGCCAGGCAGCACCGAGGAGCATCCCCAACGGTGGAATCCGAACTCGAACGTCTGCGCAAGAAGGTGGAAAATTTTCCATCCGCCTCTCTTTATACGCGACTTGCGGAACTTTCCCGTCAGTCCGGAGACCTCGTCGGTGCCGAAGCCGCGTGCCGCCGCTGCATGCGCGAGTTTCCCCGCAGCGCCCAGTCTTACGTGATCCTGGCGGAGATGAAGATCGCCACGGGGGCGAAATCCGAGGCGGTGCAGCTCATTGCCACGGCCATCGAGAAAGAGCCCCGGAGTTACCAGGCCTTGCGTTTGGCGGCCGATCTGGCGGATTCCCCGACCAAGGCCATCAAGCACCTCCAGGCGATCCTGGTTTTCAAGCCCGGTGATGGCCCCGCATCAGCACGGCTCCAGGAGTTGGGTGGCAGTCCCGCCGCTGGATCCGGTCGGGTTGCTAAGCCCTCCGCCCCGGTGGTTTCGGCCCCATCGCCCGTCTTGACCCCTCCTGTCGCCGTGCGCCGGGATTCGCCGTTGCCCATGCCTTCACCGGTTACGGCCGCGATCCGCTCGGCGACGGCTCCAAGGGCTGCGGCCTTGGACGCTCTGTGTCAGGAGGCCGGTGTACGCGGAGCCTGTGTCGCCGACGCGCAAGGCCGGATCATTGCCAGCAAGCAACTTTCCGGCCGTGACGACATCCTCGCGGCCCTTGGAGCGGAAACCCTGCGGGTTGCCGCTACCAGTCTGTTGGCGGCCGGAGCCGGGGCCCCCAATTCCTTCAGTTTGCTGGCGGCAGCCGGGCAAGTCCTGGCCTTTACCCGCGACCACCGGATCACGGTCCTGGTTCTGGCGGATCCCGGTGTTCGGCCAGCCATGCTTGAGCTCCGTGCTCGTCAGGCTTTGATCGATCTGGGAGCCGTCTGATGGACGAAATTCTCGCCCAATTGACCCGGGTGCGGGGGGTCGGCGGTGCCGTGCTGGTCAGCCATGATGGATTGACCATGGCCTCCTCCCTGCGTTCAGGCATCGATGAAAACGCCCTGGCAGCCGCTGTCGGTGATGTTCTGGGCATGGCCCAACGTGTGGCATCCAGTCTTGAGCTGGGGGCCTTCCTGGGATTTTCGACGACCACGGACCAGGGCGCTCTCCTGATTCTGGTCACGGGCCCTGCCTTTGTTGTGCTCCTGACGGATGCTGGCGCCAATCTCGCCCTCGTCCAAATTGAATCCAAACCCCTGGTGGAGCGCCTTGGCGCCCGCCTAGCCCTCTGATTATCGACCGCCTCCACCGGAAAGCCGCCCATGGTTCAGATCAACTTCGGTCAGCGTGAAGTCAGTTGCAAGGTCGTGTTCTACGGCCCCGGCATGTCCGGGAAGACCACCAACCTGGAAATTATCCACAAGAAGGCCCCGAAGGACGCGGTTGGCGAGATGGTTTCCATCGCCACCGAGACCGATCGGACCCTCTACTTCGACTTCCTGCCCCTCGATTTGGGCAATGTCGCGGGCATGCGGACCAAGTTCCAGCTCTACACCGTGCCGGGCCAGATTTATTACAATGCCACTCGCAAGTTGGTGTTGCAGGGCGTCGATGGCGTCATCTTTGTCGCCGACTCGAATCCCGATAAAATGGCCGAGAATCTCGAATCGTTTCAGAACTTGCGGGACAACTTGGCGGAGATGGGACTGACCGTCGATGACGTGCCGGTGGTCCTCCAGTACAACAAGCGGGATCTTCCCAACGCCCTGTCGGTTGCCGACATGGATGCGGCCATGAATCCCCACAAGTTCCCCACCTACGAGGCCTGTGCTCGTGAGGGCAAGGGGGTCTTTGCGACGCTGAAGGAAATCAGCCGTTTGGTGATCGAAAAGCTCAACAAGGAGCATGCGCCAGCCGCCAACCGCCGTCGCACGGCCCAGAGCCTGACGCCCCAGGGCGCCACCACCCTACCGCCCACCGGCGGTACGCCCCACCAGGGTAACGTGGCGTTGCCCCCGGCCCCGGCCCCCGTTGCTCCGACTCCCCCGGCGCCCATGCCAGCGGCGCGTCCCGCGCCCCGCCCGCCGGTGATGCCCCCATCCGCACCGCCCCGCCCGCCCGCGACTTCGCCCAACAATTCCGGGACCCGTCAGTTGGCCGCGGCGCCACGTCCGGCCGCACCGGAAGACCCCAAGAATCGCCACCTCCAGAAGGCCAAGCCTCCGGCGCTGGATGCTCGGCCTGCCCAGCCTCAGCCCAACATGGGGGCCACGGATCCGACGCTGAAGCGCTATCAGGATGCCCGACAGGCCAATGGCGGCGTGGTGAAGGGCTTGATGATTGGCGTGCTGGGTTTGGTGGGTCTCCTTGTCCTCCTCATTATGCTGGCCCTTTTCGTCCCGGCGGTTCGTGCCCTGATGCCCATGGGCCTGCAAAAGATGCTGTCGGGCGAGACCAGTGCCCCGACGGAACAGGCCGCCCATGGGTAACGACGTTCCCAACCGGCCCGAGGTCGTTGGCGCCAATGAAGCCATGCGGCTTCGTCGGTTGGTCTTTTACGCGGCGGATGTGGATCGCATCAACCAGGGTCTGCTGGGTTTCGTCAAGAAATCCGGCGCGGTATCGGCGATGCTGATCGATCAGGAAGGTCACTTGGTGGCTCGTCAGGGGTTCACCTCGGGTCAGGCCGACGGCCAAGCCTTAGCCGCCCTGGTTGCGGGCAGCTTCACGAGCACCCGTCAGGTGGCGAAGCTGCTGGGCGAAAAGGACTTCCGTGTCATGTCCCAGCAGGGGGCTGACAACAGTATGCACATCATGCTGTTGGGGGAGCGAACCTTGCAGGTCGCAGTTTTCCCGGTCGCCGTCAAGCCCGGTATGGCCCAGGTCTTCTGCAAGGAATTGGCCGTCCAGATGGAGGCCATTTTGCAAGAAGCTGCCCAACGTCCGCCCGAGGCCGGTCAGGAACTTGGGCAGAATTTCAGCAGCGCCATGAAGGACCAGCTCGACGGGCTGTTTGGGAATCTCTAAGGTCGCAAACGGAGCGGCTCAGGGCACATCACGGGGCTGCAGGCAGCGGCCCCGGATGGCCTGGGCAGGGCTCGTCAATCACGCCTCAAAGCGATAGGCGGCATCAACTTCCTGGGCGGCGGAAAACCAATCGGACTGGTCATCTCCGGCCGAGAATCCCCGGGCTTCAGCTCGATAGTATGCTGCCTCAGCAATGAGGCGGTCGCGGTCTGCCAAGGGTGCGGAAATTCGCTTATCGGTCGTCTTGCGGCGGGTCACCTCAGCCGTATTCGCACCGCTCGAACGGGAAAGTTTCACGGTTTTTGCGGGTTCGGCCACGGCGGGAATCGGCTCAGCGACCGACGTTTTGGCGGTTTTTTTCGCCGGGGTGGCCACGGCAGGCATGGATTTGGTGGCCGTCTTGGAAACGGTTGGCTTGGCAGGCATGGGTTTTCCTTGAGTATGGGTAATGTACCCTCGAAGAGCGGCTCCCGCAAGGACGTGTCATGGATCAGTCGGTCAACCTCCAGCACCGGGATCGCACCCGGGCCGCTTGGCTCAGTCTGACCATCGGGTTCGGGATGCTGGGCCTGAAAATGGGGGCCTATTTGGTGACGGGGTCTGCGACCATCTTGTCCGATGCTCTGGAATCGGTGGTCCATGTGGCGGCCACCGGCTTCATGTTCGTCTTTTTCCAATGGTCCAATCAGCCCCCGGATGAAGACCACCCCTACGGACACGGCCGAGCGAGCACGTTGGCCGTCGGCTTTGAGGGTGGGATGGTCTTCGTGGCGGCCCTGGCCATTGCCTGGGCGGCCATCCAAGGATTGGTTCAGAATCGCCCGCCCGAGGAACTTGGGTGGGGTCTCGCAATGATCGGTGCTGCGGCCGTGATCAACCTCGGGCTGGGCTTACATCTGATTGCCACGGGCAAGCGGACCCGGAGCCCCGTCCTGATTGCGGATGGTCAGCACGTCCTGAGCGATGTGTGGACCAGTGCGGGGGTGCTGGTGGGCGTAGGCACCATGTATGTGGTGCCCGACCCGCGATGGAAGGTGCTGATCGACGCCGGGGTGGCCTTTGCCCTGGCACTGTTTGTCGCTTGGACGGCCTGGACCCTGATCCGTGAGGCCATTGCCGCGCTCATGGACCAGACCGACCTGCCGCTCCTGACCCGCATTGTCGAGGCCATTGCTGAAGTCCGGGATCCCGAATGGATCGACGTCCACCTGCTGCGGGCCCGGGTCAGTGGAGATCACCTCTACGTGGATTTCCATCTGACGGTCCCCGCCCATTGGACCATCCTCCATGCCCACGACAGCATCGATCGCCTGGAAAAGCACATCCTTGCCCGTCTGGATCGCCCGGGGGCGGTTCTGATCCACTTGGACTACCCCCACCGCCCCGGGGAGACGGCACCCTTGAATCCGGAGGATTTGCGTCCCATCCCCCTGACGGTGGATCTCGCGATCCGCGCCAAGGCCTAGGGGTTCAAATGAACGAGTTCCTTGGGAGCTTTGGTTGACGTCCCAGGGGGTGGCATACCCTCCCCGCCTCACTGGCGCCCCGGCGCCTTAGCATCCTCTATCTCGGAGCATCGGTGCCCATGGATATCAAGATTGTCAAAGACATCACCAAGTTGATGACCGATAACGACCTGGTGGAGGTCGAAGTCGAATCCGATGGCCTCAAGCTGAAGTTGAAGCGCTCCGTCGCCACGATCACCACCATGGTGGCTGCTCCGGCTCCCGTGGCCGTGGCAGCCCCGGCCCCCGTCGCGGCGGCTCCGGTGGTGGTCAAGGACGAGTTTGCCGACTGCAAGCCGGTGATCAGCCCGATTCCCGGTACGGTCTACCTCAAGCCGAATCCCGATGCGGCCAACTTCACCAGCGTCGGCGCCCCGGTCGATGAGAGTAAGGTGGTGTGCCTGATCGAAGCCATGAAGGTCTTCAACGAGATCAAGCCCGACGCCGGCATCAAGGGCACGATCAAGAAGGTGTGCGTTAGCGACGGCCAGCCCGTCGAGTACGGCACCGTCCTGTTCCTGGTTGGCTGACGCCGACGGTCCGGAGTCCTGGGTCCGGGGTCTGGGGTCGCTGTGCCCCGCCCGTCACTCATGGAGTCCGGACTTCCATCATTTTTCCCACCGAATCCGGTGCCGGGTGCAAGACCCCGGACCCCGGACCCCGGACCCCGGACCCGAACGATGTTCAAACGTATCCTGATCGCAAACCGTGGCGAGATCGCCATGCGCATCATCCGTGCCTGCCGCCGGATGGGCATTGAGACCTGTGTGGTCTACTCCACCGCCGATAAAGAGAGCCTTCCCGTGCGCATGGCCGACGTGGCCATCTGTATTGGACCGGGCCCGGCGAAGCAGTCCTACTTAAATATTAATAATATCATTGCCGCTGCTGAGCTGGCGGATGTCGACGCCATCCACCCTGGTTTCGGCTTCCTGTCCGAGAACAGCCACTTCGCCCAGGTGGTGCGCGACTGCAAGATCGAGTTCATCGGCCCCACCAGCGAGTCGATGGAAGCCCTCGGCAACAAGGCCAAGGCCAAGACCCTGGCCACGGCTGCAGGTGTGCCCTGCGTTCCCGGCTCCACCGGGCCGGTGAAAGACGCCGACGAGGCACTTAAGGTTGCCCACCAGATTGGCTACCCCGTCCTCATCAAGGCCACCGCCGGCGGCGGTGGTCGCGGCATGCGCGTAGCCCACAATGACGCCAGCTTGGTGTCCGGTCTCATCAGCGCCCAGCGCGAGGCCGAAGCCGCCTTCGGCAATGCCGACTGCATCATCGAGGCCTTCGTCCAGCGAGCCCGCCATATTGAGATCCAGATCATCGGTGACCAGCAGGGCAACGTCCTGGCCCTCGGCGAACGCGACTGTTCGACCCAGCGCCGCCACCAGAAGTTGATTGAAGAATCCCCCAGCCCGGTCATCGACGACAAGATCCGCCAGTCGATGTACGCCGACGCCATCAAGCTGGCCAAGGCGGCCAAGTACTACAACGCCGGCACCATCGAGTTCATTTTCGACCTCGACCGCAAGCAGTATTACTTCCTGGAGATGAACACCCGTATCCAGGTCGAGCACCCGGTGACCGAAATGGTGACCGGCCTGGACCTGATCCAGATGCAGATTGAAGTCGCTGCCGGCCTGCCCCTGAAGTTGAAGCAGGAGGAGGTCAAGTTGAAGGGCCACGCCATCGAGGTCCGCATCAACGCCGAGGATTGGCAGAACAATTTCAGCCCCTGCCCCGGCAAAATCAGCATGTACGTCGCCCCGTCGGGCAAGGGCGTGCGCGTCGACAGCCACTGCTACGCCGGGTACAGCATCCCACCGAACTACGATTCGATGATCGCCAAGTTGATCGTCCACGGCAAGGACCGCGCCGAAGCCGTCCAGTTGCTGGAGATCGCCCTGTCGGAGTACATCATCGACGGGCCCAAGACGACCATTGGTTTCCACCAGCGCCTGCTGAAGGACGCCCGCTTCCTGCGCAACGAGGTCACCACCAAGTTCGTGGACGAAGTGTTTTTCAAGTCCTGAGCCTTCGGCTCAGGCCCGTCCGGGGTCCGGGGTCCGGGGTCCGGGGTCATGAGGCCCCGCCCCGCCCGGATATGCCGGACGCTCCCCATGGGTTCGGTGCCGTTGACCCCGGACCCCGGACCCCGGACCCCGG
>CAIUVD010000211.1 GCA_903902515.1 uncultured Planctomycetota bacterium
GGCATGGCTGACAAATGCCAACTTGGTCTGAAACATCGGGGTGGCGGCGGTCTGCAAGGGATCATCCATTGTCGTGAGTGTGGACCGGAGCCAGATTTTTCCAGACCATCAATCCGCTGCAAGGAAATCAGGCCCACACGTCCGCGTCAACCATGATCCCCAGTCGCCAACTGCCGAAGCCCAACCGTGATCAACGCCACTCGCCTCTGAACAGATTTCAACCGGGATAACCCCGCGTGAGGTAAGGAAGGCGCTCACATCTCACCGCATCAATTTATCAGGACACCTCCCGCATGGATGGTGATGACGCGATGTCGAAGCGTTGATCACCCTTCAGGTCGGCCAGGGGTTGTTCTCCATCACCCCGCTCCGGAGACACCCTGGGACGACGGCCCACCGTTGGCACACCCCTCAGACAGGTAGGGTGCCCTGGTACCACCGGGCGATGCCGAACCTCCAATCCCTCCCCCGGCCCGACACCCTCACAGCGAAAAATAGGTCCGTATAACCCATGAAGTGACACTCGGCGTGTATCGTATATGATATCCATTGACACCAAAAAGCCATTGACCAGGATGTACCTACCTACTGCAGGAGATCCCCATGATCGACACGTCGAAAGTCCTAGGTCATTGTCTGGCAAAGGTCACCAAGACCGGCAGCCGCATCCAGGGCCGTATTCCCTACCGCACCTTCGATGGCCGGTTTGATGACTGGACCGACAAGGACATTGCCTGGTGGACCAACGGCTTCTGGCCGGGTCTGTTGTGGCTGGCCCACGGTCAGACCAAAGACGACCGGTTGGCCACCTGGGCCAAGGAATCCGAAACCCACCTGGATCGGGCCCTGTATGACTTTTTTGAGCTGCACCACGACGTCGGCTTCATGTGGCACATCTCCTCGGTGGCCCGCTACAAGCTGGAACACAATAAGGACTCCCTGCGCCGGGGTATGATTGCCGCCAGTGTGCTGGCCAGTCGTTTCAATTTGGCAGGCCGATACATCCGGGCTTGGAACAATTGGGATATTCCGGGCAAAGAGAAGGGCGTTCAGGTGAAGTGGGCGATCATCGACTGTCTGATGAATCTGCCCCTGCTGTACTGGGCGAGTGAGGAGAGCAAAGATCCGCGATTCAGCCAAATCGCCATCGCCCACACCGAGACGGTGCTCAAGAACTTTATCCATCCCGACGGCTCTTCCCGCCACATTGTCGAGTTCGATCCGGTCACGGGCGCCTACGTGCGCTGCCACTTCGGCCAGGGCTATGCCGACGATTCCGCCTGGAGCCGGGGATGTTCTTGGCTGGTCCACGGGATGACCCTGGGCGCAAAGTACACCGGCCGCGCGGATTTCCTGGCGGCTGCGGAACACGCCGCGCGCTTCTTCATTGAGAACCTCCCGGAAGACCAGGTCCCCTGGTCGGATTTCAAGGCTCCGGCCAAGGACCAGTTCAAGGATTCCAGCGCGGCCGCCATCGCCGCGAGCGGCATCCTGACCCTGGCGGAACTGGTTCCGGCCTCCCGCAAGGCCTACTATGTCGACGCAGCCCGACGGATGCTGACTTCCCTTGCTACCAATTACTTAGCTCCGGAGTCGGATGAGGCGCTTCTCCTGCATGGCTCAGTCTTGTACCACGTGAAAGAGCCCAAGGACAAGGATACCTCCCTCATTTATGGTGATTACTACTTTGTCGAAGCCCTGATCAAACTGCAGGGCGGACAAGGTTTGTTCTGAACTCCCAATCCCGGAATGCCCCGTGAAACTTGATATCCGCTACGGCCACCATCCCGAGGATGTGAAGCACTACGACACCGAAGCCCTGCGCCGCCATTTCCTGGTGGAACAGGTCTTCGTGCCCGGTGACATCACCCTCACCTACACCCATGTTGACCGGGTGGTGTTCGGCGGGGCCATGCCGACCGAGACGATCCTTGACCTGAAAGGTGGCAAGGATTTCGGCAGCGAGGATTTCCTCGATCGCCGGGAATTGGGCATCATCGCCATCGCCGGTCCCGGCGAGGTCATCCTCGACGGCACGGCCCACCCCCTCGCCAAGGGGGATGGGCTGTACGTCGGTATGGGGACTAAGCGGGTGCAGTTCCGCAGCCTGGATCCCCAGAATCCGGCCAAGTTCTACCTCGCCAGTGCCCCGGCCCACCAAACCTACCCGACGGTGCGGGTACCGATGGACCAGGCACGACCCACCCGCCTCGGGTCGCCAGGCTCCCTCAATGTGCGAACCATTTACCAGTACGTACATCCGGCGGTCTGCAAAAGTTGCCAGTTGGCCATGGGCATGACGGTGCTCGAGCCCGGCAGCGTCTGGAATACCATGCCCTGCCACACCCACGAGCGGCGGATGGAAGTCTATTTCTACTTCGACATGGCGCCTGATACCCGGGTCATCCATCTGCACGGCCGACCCGACCAAACCCGCCACCTGATCCTCGGCAACGAGCAGGCGGTCATCAGTCCGTCGTGGTCGATCCATACCGGCGTGGCCACCGGCGCCTATACGTTCATCTGGGCCATGGCCGGCGAGAACCAGACCTTTAACGATATGGACCACGTCCCCATGGGAGCTTTGCGTTAGCGGTTGTACGGCCTCACACCTTTTCCCTCAGCGACCTCCATGAGCAGCATCCTCGAGAATTTCAGCCTAAAGGGCAAAGTCGCCCTGGTGACCGGCAGCAGCACGGGTCTGGGCCAGGGCATGTCCATCGCCTTGGCTTCCCAGGCCTCGGATTATCTCAATGGGGCTGTGGTGCCGGTTGACGGCGGCTGGCTGGCTCGGTGATACCCATGATCCAGATCGGCAATCCCATCCAGGCACGTTTCCTCGCCATCGATGAGGGTCGGCAGCGGCTGTCCCTCATTGATACCGCACGGACCACTGCTTTCTGGTCCCTCGACCTGGCAGATCTTCCCCTGGCGCGGTCGATGCAGCGCCTCGGGCCCGACCTGGCTTTGGTAGGATATGACCGGGGATTCTTTGAATTGGAGATCTCCACCGGGACGGTCCTCAAGACCGTCGCCAAGTGGAAGCAGGTCACCGCCGTTTGGCGTCAGGATGGCGTGACCCTGGTCACGGGCACGGACCTGGAAGACGCGGCGGGGGTGGTGGTCCTCGGGGTCGATGCGGATGGGGCCGTGGTCTCCCGGGCCAGGCGAGACGGCGATTACGTCCGCCTGATGCAAGCCGGGAGCTCCGATAGCTACCTCCTGTGCACCAATGATCACATCCTGGAGACCACCACGGATCTGCAGGCTCTCCGCCGTTTCCAGGCTGAAGGGTTCCTGCACGCCTGGAAAGCCCAACGGATGGCCGACGGCACCACCCTGGTATCGGCCGGTTATGGGGCCTTTATCGCTCGCTTCGCGGCAGACGGCGCCCTCCTCCAGACCTTCGGAAGAGCCACCGAACTTCCGGCCGAGATTGCCCCGTTTTTCTACGCCACCTTTCAGATCCGGGCTGACGGCTCCTTGCTGGTCGCCAACTGGCAGGGCCACGGCCCGGACCAGGGTGGTAAGGGACGGCAGTTGCTGGAGTTCACGGCCGAGGGCCAGTTCGTCGGTTCATGGTCAGCCCCGGACCTGATCTCCTCCCTCCAGGGTCTGCTTCTCGTGGATGATCTTCCTCGCCGAGGATGACCAGCATCGACGTATCTCTTTGCCTTGATGAGTATCATGATGCCCTCTTCACTGCTGCCCTAGGCCAAGGCCATTGGGGCTTTGGGCCAGTTTCATCGATTCGCGCGGAC
>CAIUVD010000212.1 GCA_903902515.1 uncultured Planctomycetota bacterium
CGCTGCATCGTCGGTGGGCTTGAGCGGGTCTACGAGCTCGGCAAGGACTTCCGCAACGAGGGGCTCTCGACAAAGCACAATCCTGAGTTCACGATGGTCGAGTGGTACGAGGCCTACGCCGACCACGAGAAGATGATGGAGTTGTCGGAGGAGTTGTTCCGCCACCTGGCGGACACCATCCTCGGCACCCGGATCCTCAAGTTCGGCCAGTGGGAAATCGACCTCAATAAGCCCTTCCGCCGCCTGTCCTACGCCGACGCCCTGCCGGAATACGGCGGCTTCGCCTACGACGATAAGGAGAAGGTCATCGCCAAGGCCCGGGAACTGGGCCTGAAACTGGACGAGTACCCGACCTACGACCGCCTGGCCAATGAAGTCTGGGAAGAAGTCGTCGAGCCCCACCTGATCCAGCCGACCTTCATCACCGACCAGCCGACCTGGCTGACCCCGCTGTGCAAAGCCCACCCGAAGGATCCGAACCGCACCCTGCGCTTCGAGTTGTTCATGGCCCGCATGGAAGTCGGTAACGCCTACTCCGAACTCAACGACCCGGACCTCCAGCGGCAGCGCCTGAATGCCCAGGCCGCCGAGGCCCTGGCGGCCAAGGATGACGAGGCCGGCGTCCTCGAAGGCGTGGTCGACACGGACTTCTGCACTGCCCTCGACCACGGCCTGCCGGTGTGCGGCGGCCAGGGCATCGGTGTGGATCGCTTGGTCATGCTCTTTACGGGACAGACCAACATCCGCGACGTGATCCTGTTCCCGACCATGCGTCCCGAGTAAAAAACCGCAGAAGCGGCCCATCCCCGGCGTTGCACGACGCTGGACATGGCGCTGCCATGCCGGCGCATCGTGCGCCTTGGAGCTGGACCACGGAGCTGGACCACTTCTGCGGTTTTTTGAGTCGTTGGTTGAAGATCCCATGAGATGACGGGGGAGGTCTTCGGGCCTCCCCCGTGCCTTTGGCGGCGAAAGAAAGCAATCGCTTGCATTTATAATGGGAGCATATGCTTTCTTTCATGGGACGACGCCCTTTTGTCCGTGATCAGATCCTCGATGCCGCCTTTGACCTGATGGCCAAGCGCGGCTACGAGGCCGTTTCGACCCGGGACATCGCCACCGCCGCCGGGGTCGGCCCGGCGTCCATGTTCAAGCATTTCCCGACCAAGGAGGACTTGGGCCGGGCCTTGTACGCCGCCGCCCTCAAGCCGGTCCAGGAGGCCTTCGGGGCCCTGACCGGCACGCCGGCCGAGGTCGCTGAAGCCGCGCTCACGGTGCTTTACCGTCTCTACGACGAACGCCCCCGGGCCCTGGCCCTGCTGGTGTTCCCGCCCCACGACTTTCTGCCGTGGGAAGTTGACCGCGCCAATCCCGACAGTCCCCGCTGTCTCCTCCAGGCCCGAACCGGCCTCGATGACGATGGCGAAGCTATTTTGTGGGGGGCTATGACCGGCCCCCTGATCGACCGTTACCTCCGCCGTCGCGACGGCGAAATGTCCCCCCTGGCGGCGGCCCATGCCGTCCGCATCCGGGCCCTTGTGCCTTGAAGGAGTTTACCATGCGCATCCCTTACCTTTTGCCGGTCTTAGCGGTCGGACTGCTGATCACCGCGTTGATGATGTCCGCCTGCGGCGGCGGTACCAAACGTTCTCAGGCTCATCTGGCCGCTGCGCCGGTCGTCCTTGGGGTCCCTGAGGCACCTCCCGCGAACGTTGAGCAGGGTATGGTGCAGGGACTGGAAGCGGCGACTCCTGCAGAGGCCGAGTCACCACCGGTCCGGATGACGCCCCTGAAATCAGACCGGGCCATGTTTGCCACGGCACCTGCGAATGGCATCAAGGAAAAAACCTTGGAAGCGAGGGTGTCGGGGATGCCTGTGCCGGTCGGTGCCCATTGGGCCCCGCCCCAGGTAGACCCGCGCCCGATTGGCGACCGCGACCTCGGCAAGGGCAAGGACAACGAGAAACTCGGGAATCCGCCCCAGCGCATCGAGCCGGAGCCCGAGGACTGGCGGGACATGCCCTACGATCCCTGGAGTGGCGAGCGTTATCCGACCACCACCGACCATCCGTTTGTCAGCGTGGCCACGCCCGGCGGCGATGCCTCGACCTTTGGTCTGGATGTGGACACCGCCAGTTGGTCGACCCTGCGCCGCTATCTGACCAACGGCCGCATGCCGCCGGCGGGGGCGATTCGGACCGAGGAGCTCATCAATGCCTTCACCTACGGCTATCCGGCCCCCGAAGTCGGCAGCGACCAGCCCCTGCGGGTCACGGCCAGTGTCGCTGTCTGTCCGTGGGCCGAGAGCCATCGCCTGGTGCGGGTCGCGGTGAAGGGCAAAGTTCTCGACCGGGCCAGTCGGCCGCCGCTGAATCTCGTCTACCTGGTGGATACCTCCGGCAGCATGCGCGGCGAGAATCGCCTGCCTTTGGTGGTCAAAGGTCTTGAGCAACTGATCCCGCAGCTCGATGAACGTGACCACCTGGCCATCGTCACCTATGCCGGGTCGTCGACCACGCCGCTCCCGGCCGTGCGCGGCAACGAACACGACCGTATCCGCGAGGCCCTGCGCGCCCTGCGCTCGGGGGGCAGCACCAACGGGGCCGGAGGAATCCTGGCCGCCTACGCCGAGGCCGCCAAGCACCAGGCCGCTGGCACCCAGAGCCGGGTCATCCTGTGCACCGACGGCGACTTCAATGTCGGCGTCACCGGCGACGAGGACCTGACGCATCTCATCGAGCGCCAGCGGACCACGGGCATTTTCCTGACGGTCTACGGCTTCGGCACCGGCAACACCCGCGACAGCATGATGCAGCAGTTGGCCAATCACGGGAACGGCACCTACGGCCTGATCAATGACGAGGCGGATGTGAAGCGGTTGCTGGTCGGCGGGGCCGTGGGTCAGCTGGTGACCATCGCCAAGGACGCCAAGGTTCAGGTGTTCTTCAACCCCGCCCAGGTGGCCGGGTGGCGTCAGATCGGCTACGAGAAGCGGGCCCTACGTCGCGAGGATTTCAACAACGACGCCAAGGATGCCGGCGACGTCGGGGCCGGCCATACCGTGACGGTGTTGTACGAGGTGGTGCCCGCCGGTCTGCCGGTGCCCGCCGCCGCCGGGGTCGATCCCAGCCCCTATCAGCGGGCCGTGCCCCTGGTGGCCGGTGGAGAGGACCTGCTGCAGATCCGTCTGCGCTGGAAGGCCCCGGACCAGGACCAGAGCCGCTTGGCCGAGCAGCCCCTGGCGGCCACCGTCACGCCCATGGACCGGGACTTCCAGACCGCCGCCGCCCTGGCCGCCCTATCCATGCAGGTGCGCCAGTCGCCGTGGAAGGGCACGTCCACCTGGGATTTGGTGGAGTCCCTGGCCAAGGCCGGGGCCGGGGATGACGCCCAGCGGCGGGAACTGGTGAGCTTGATTGCCGCCGCTCGGGGTCTGAGCCGCTGACCGGATTCGCCGGATGACGCCACGGAAGGCCGATCATGCTCCCGGGCATGATCGGCCTTCTGCTTGTGGACCACGGCTCTCGCCGGGCGGCATCGAACACCCAATTGGAGGACATGGCCGCCCGGGTGGCGGCCCGTCGTCCCGGGTTCCTGGTAACGGCGGCCCACATGGAAATCGCGCCACCGTCCATTAGCGACGGTGTGGACCGGCTGGTGGCCCAGGGGGCGACGGAGATCGTCGCCCTCCTCTACTTCCTGTCGGACGGCCGGCATAGCCAGGAGGACGTTCCGCACCTGCTGGCCGAGGCCGTGGCCCGCCATCCCGGGGTCACCGGTCGGTGTGGCGCGGCCCTCGGGCCCCATGACAAGCTGGCGGATCTGCTGCTGGAGCGTGCGGACTGCTGACTGGTGTCGCGATGGGAGGTTTGGTAGTCTTGCTCACCATGCGCTTCATCTCTCGGACTCTGTGTGCGGTTGCCGTTTCCTCCACCCTGCTGCTGGCCGCTGATCCCGCCCCCCTGGCGGACCTCCGGGTGGCCGATGGCAAAGAGCTGATTGCCCATTGGCAGAAGACCCCCATCGGTCGGACGTGGGCGGATCCGGCCCTGGCACCCCTGCACGCCAAGTGGGCTGAGGCCGAGGCCAAAGTCCAGGAAACTACGGGCGCGACGCTCACGGCCTGGTTGGAAGCGACCTCCCAAACCCAAGCCCTGATCACGGAATCCCCCACGGCGATCCCTGGATTTCGGGTGTCATCGGACCTCGGGGCCTTGGCGGCGGGCGTGATCCCGCGTCTGAGCAAGGATGCGGCGACCTCCAAGTCGGTGACCGTGGCCGGGGCCGACGAGGCGATTACCGATCCCGAGGCTCGGGTCACCCTCGCCCGCTTGGGGACCGCCTTGGTGGCCTTCGGCGGGGGCCTTGGCGTTATCCCGGCCAAGCCATCGCCGGTCGAAGCGGATCTTCTGGGGGTCCTCCACGTGGAATCCGCGATCCGCTGGGTGGAGAGCCTGCCGGTCGAGGACCAGGAGGCCCGCCGAGCCATCTCCCAGATGGTCGTGGCGTATAAGGCGGCGAAGGTTCGCGAAGTTGACTATCGCCTGTCCCTGGTCCCCGAGGGCGTGCTGGAGGTGATGACCAGCGATGGCGTGATGACTCCGGGGTATTTGCCGGTGGACCAGGCCCTGGTGGCTCGCCTGCAGGCCACCACGGTTTCCGCGTTGGCCATGGGCTTCGACATGTCCGTGGCCTGGAAGGAGCAACGGGCTACGGTCCTCGCCCAATGGGCGCCGATGCTGCTGGGTCGCGACCCCAAGGATCCCGATGCCGTCGAAGCGGAGATCAATCGGGTGATGGCCACGATGGGTCTCCCGGTGACCGTGGCTCAGTTGGCCGAAACCAAGGGCACGATGGTGGTGGCTCTGTCCCCAGGGATGCCCGTGCCGGGCCTGACCATCTGGCTGCCCCGCAGCGCGGGCGTTGACCAGGTGATGGCTACCGCTGCGACCAAAATGCAGGCCACCCTCCCCGCCGAGGGGACGAGCACGCCGGTCCTGATTCCCGGGGTACCCCTGCCCCTGACCCTGGCCCGGGATGCGAGCCACTGGGCGATCACCACGGATCCCCAACAAAACGATGCCTTCCTGGCGGCTAAGCCGGGGGGCTGGGCCGACACCCCGGCCTGGAAATTGGCCGTCCAACGGGCCCCGGCCGGGGCCCCGGTCATGGCCGCCAGCGACACGCCGGCCTTCCTGCGCATGGTGTCTGGATTGGCAGGCATGGCCCTGGGCATGCAAAAGCAGGGCGATCCCGCCCTCCGCCAAGCGATCCTCCAGGGCCTTGCCCGCCTGGGCCGGGAAGCCAGCACCGGCTACCTGGTGGTCGGTACCCGCGAAGGTCGCCAGATCATGGAAACCCGCTCGGTGACGGGCCTTGTTTCCTTGCCGATCGTCGCTGGCGGTATCGCCTTCGTGGCTGCCGATGCCAAGGCCAAGGCCCGGGCGGGCAAGAAGCCGGCACCGGAGTCCGGCCCGAAGCAGGATGCTCCCGGCTTCTAAGCCGATTGCGGGTTCGAGCGTCCTCCATCCCAGGCCGTACGCGGGCCCCAGCGGATCCATCCCCAGTCAGGGGGCGGATCCGCCGGGGGTATCGCTGCGGTTGATCATGGCCTGGGCGATATTGCGTATCTGGAGGAGGTAGTCCGCCCGGACCTCCACCGGCATGGCACTGACTTCAACGGAAGCGGTCATGCACGCCATCCAGGTGTCGGCCGCCGCCTGGTCGATGGCGAAGGGCAGGTGGCGCATGCGCATGCGGGGATGACCGCGCCAGGGTGCATAGCGCACCGGCCCGCCCCAGAAATCCGACTGGAAGGCGAACTGCTTGCGGAAGGTTTCTGACCCCGGTTCGCCGACGCCCGGGGGGAACAGGGGCGCAATCGGGCTGGTGGCAATTCGGCGGTAGAAATCGGCCAGCAGGGGTTCCATCACCGCGTCGCCACCCAGCAGGTCCCAGGTATTCACAGGTGCTGGCGGGCGTAGCCCATACGGCGCTGGGTCTGGAAGGGCCCTCCGCCTTCATGGTTGTTGAATTCGTAGACGGCCATCTCTTTGGGTGCCGAGATGCGGTTATAGGCGGCGTACACCGTGCTGGGGGGACAAATGTTGTCCATTAGGCCAACGGAAAACAGGCTGCGCGCCGTGACCCGCTCGGCAAAAAACATGCCGTCGAAGTAGGCCAGGGTCTGGAAGGCCTGGTCGGCCAGGCCCCGATGGGTTTTGAGGAATTGGCCGATCTCACCGTAGGGCATGGTGTCAACCAGGCGCACGGCCCGGCGGTAATGGCACAAAAAGGGCACATCGGGCATCAGCAGGCGGACTTGCGACCGGGCCAGGGCCGCGGCGGCAATGGCAATGCCTCCGCCCTGGCTGCCGCCCGTGACGCCGATGCGGGCCGCATCGACCCGGGGATGGGCCGCGGCGGCGGCGATGGCCCGCACCGCATCCGTGAAAACGCGACGGTAGTAGTAGGTCTCGCGGGAACGAATGCCGCGGGTCATGAAGCCGGGAATCTGAGGACCGCACAGGGCCTCGTCGTCCGTGTCGCCGGGGCTCCACACGCTGCCTTGGCCGCGGGTGTCCATGACCAGGTGGGCGAAGCCGCTGACCGCCGGAAGGAGGTGATCCAGGGGCAGGCTCCGGCCGCCTCCATAGCCGATGTAGGTCACCAGGCAGGGCAGGCGCTCGCGGTTGCCGACCGGTTCAATGAACCACCCCCGCACCGGTTGCCCGCGATAGCCCCGGAACGTTACGTCCTGGACCTGGACCATCTGGTAGATCGGGTCCTCGACGGGGACGAAGGTCGGGTCGAGGGGGAAGGCGGCGGTCTCGGCCAGGGTCGTGGACCAAAAGGCGTCGAAGTCCGCTGGGGCCTGCTCGTTGGGGTGGTAGGTGGCGAGGTGTTCGAGGGGCAGGTCGAAAAGAGGCATGATCGCCGCAAGGTACGGTTTCCAGGAGCGTCTTAAAGTCCGTGCCTGGGCCGGCCTGAGGACTTCCATCATCTACAGGCGGGCTCCCTCGCCTTGCGACCGTCGTCGGCCCGGGGTATCCTGCAGGTGGGAGGGTCTGGCCATGTACCGTGCATCCGATGCCTGCGATATGACCGTTCCGGAACTACTCGACACCGCGCTCTCGCGGTGGCGCAATAGTCGGGCCCTCCATTGGCGCGAAGCGGGTTCCTGGCGTCATCTGTCGTCGGAGGACCTGGCCTCGGACATTCGGCGCATGGCCTTGGCGTTTAATGACCTGGGCGTGACCTCCCGGGATGGCGTGGGCCTTTTGGCGGATCCCTCCCCCGGCTGGCTGGCGGCGGATCTGGCAGCCATGACCGCCGGCGGGGTGACGGTGCCCCTGTTTCCCAGCATGTCGGCGGAACACCTCCTCTATGTGACCATGAAGGTCAAAATCCGGGTCTTGGTCGTGATCGGGCCCGCCGGTTGGGCCCTGGCCCAGCCGCACCTGGCCCGCTGGCGGCGGGTGATCGTGCGCGGGGTGCCCGGGGCCACCGGCCGCAATGTCACCACCTGGCACGAGGCCCTGACGGCGGGCGATCGCATCAGCGAGCAGGATCCGGGCCGCTTCCACCGCCTGCTGTCCCTGTTGAAGCCCACGGATCCGGCCACCATCCTGTTCACCAGCGGCTCGACTGGCACCCCCAAGGGCGTGGTGTTGACCCACCGCAACCTGTGCAGCCAGATCCATGCCGCCTGTCTGCGCTTCCCCCTGGTGGCCGGTCAGGACCGGGCCCTGTCCTGCCTGCCCCTGGCCCACGTGTTTGAACGCACCGTCATGTACACCTACATCGCCCAGGGGGCGGCGGTGTGGTTTGCCGATGACGTGAAGCAAGTCGGGCCCCTGATGCGGGAGGTCAAGCCGACCGTCATGACCATGGTCCCGCGCTTGTTGGAAAAGCTCCACGCCCGGATTGTGCATCAGGTGGAGGGCAGCGGCCCGATCCGCCGTCAGTTGGGGCGTTGGGCCCTGGAATTGGCCACCCACCAGCGGCAACCCGAAGAGCCTGCCTCGGGCCTCCTGGCGGTCGCCGACCGCCTCGTCTACCGCAAAATGCGCCAGGCCCTTGGGGGCTCCCTCCGCTACCTGATCGTCGGCGGCGCGCCCCTGGCCCCGGCCCTGGAGCGGTTCCTGTTGGCCGTGGACCTGCCGGTCTACGTCGGCTATGGCCTGACCGAGGCCAGCCCGGTGCTGGCCTGCAACCACCCGGGGGACCGCCAGCCCGGCACGGTTGGCCCGGCCTTTCCCGGGGTTGAACTGCGCATTGCCGACGACGGCGAGATCCTGGCCCGGGGCCCAAACATCATGGCCGGGTACCTCGATGATCCCGAGGCCACCGCCGCCACGGTCGATGCCCAGGGTTGGCTCCATACCGGGGATCTCGGGAGCTTCGACGACCGGGGCCACCTCCGCATCACCGGCCGGGCCAAGGAATTGTTCAAGACCGCCAACGGCAAGTACGTGGCCCCGGTGCCCATCGAGCAGGCGGTGATTGCGGCCTCGGGCCTGGTGGACCAGGCGATGGTGGTGGCGGAGGGACGCCGGTTTGTCGGGGCTCTGCTGGTGCCCGACATCGAGGCCATCCGCCAGACCCGCGAGCGCCTGGGGCTGCCGGACCAGCCCATCGAACTGCTGCTTGAGGCCCCGGCCCTGCGGCAGGAGGTCGAAAAGGCCATCGGCACCGTCAATGACCACCTGGACCGCTGGGAGCGAATTCGGGCGTGGCGCTGGATGCCCAGTATTCCGTCGATCGAAAAGGGGGAGATGACCCCCACCCATAAACTCCGGCGGCATATCCTGTGCCGAACCCATGCCGGGCTGATTGAGGAGATGTACCGGGGGTCAGCAGACGATCCGGGCTGAGCGTTGGATCATATATTATTACGTAAGTATCATTTGTGATGCTTATTAGGATGTAAAACGGCGGGTTGCTAAAGCGGTGGCGTTGGGTATTCCCTCGCACCCTCTTTTCCCCGTCAGGTTTTCCATGGTATCCCCTGCTGTTCCTGAAGCCGAAGCCGTGCGGACGTTCAACCGTCGACTTGGCCTGGTCCTCTTCGCCATCTACTGCCTGATCTACGCCGGATTCATCGGCTTGGCGGTCCTCAGCCGCTCAACCCTGGCGATGCCGGCGTTCTTCGGCGTCAACCTGGCGGTGTTCTATGGCGTAGGCCTGATCGGATTGGCCGGGGTCATGGCGGTCCTCTATCTGGTGCTCGCCCGCACCGAGCCTGAGGAGGCCTGATCATGCACGAGGCCAGCACTACTGCCCTGATCGTCTTCGCCTGCTTCGTTGCCGGCGTCCTCGGCCTCAGCTTCTGGCTGGGCCGCAAGGCCAAGTCGGCCGAGGGCTACTTCGCCGCCCACGGCACCGTTCCATGGTTCGTCAACGGCATCGCCTTCGCCGGTGACTACCTGTCTGCCGCATCGTTCCTCGGCATCTGCGGGATGATCGCCTTCTTCGGCTACGACGGCTTCCTGTACTCGATCGGCTACCTGGCCGGTTGGCTGGTGGCCCTGTTCGTGATCGCTGAACCCCTGAAGAAATTGGGGAAATACACCTTTGCCGATGCCCTCGACAAAGCCTTCAATAGCCGGGGCATCAAGCTGACGGCGGCCATCAGCACCCTGGTCGTCAGCATTTTCTACCTGATCCCGCAGATGGTGGGGGCCGGAGCCCTGATCACGCCGCTGTTGGGCCTGGAGCATCACTGGGGCGTGATCATCGTCGGCACCGTGGTGACGATCATCGTCGCCACGGCCGGCATGGTCTCGACCACCTGGGTCCAGTTCATCAAGGGCGGTCTGCTGGTCGTCTTCTGCGGCCTGCTGACCATCACCATCCTGGCTCGGGGTCTGGTCACGGATCCCTACTCCCAGGCCCACGGCAGCGGCCACCCCTTCAAGGTGCTGCCCGCCGAAGAGGTCACCACCGGCAAAACCGTGCTGCCCGCTGAAGGCCCCTGGGCCGGTAAGCCCTACGTCCGCGTTCAGGCCGCCGATGGTTCCGTCGCCCTGTGGCGTCAGGAAGCCGATGGCCGTCTCGCGGAGCTCCAGTGGATCACCGTCACCACGGCGGCGGATGGTACCAAGACCACGGTCATTAATGGCAAGCCCAAGACTGAAGGCGGCCACCTGTGGCCCGTCGGCCACGTCGCCAAGTTGCCCGATGGCAAGGACCACACGGGGCCCCTCGGCCCGGCGGAATTCCTCAAGACGATCCAGGACAGCGACATCGTGACCTGGACCAAGGAGGTTATCAAGGGCGCCAACGGCAGCGAAACCACGGTTTTCCAACCCAAGATCGTCAAGGGTGCTGATCTGCTGATGCCCGGCGGTTCGCCGACCTTCAAGGGCATCGCCGGCGACCTGCCAGTGGTCGATCCCGCCAAGCCCGAGACCCAGGCCTCCTACACCAAGGCCCTGATGAGCCGCCTCGACTTCGTGTCGTTGATGCTCGCCCTGTTCTGCGGTACCGCGTCCCTGCCGCACATCCTCATTCGCTACTACACCGTCAAGGACGCCAGTGCCGCTCGGAAGAGCACCGTGGTCGGAATCGCCGCCATCGGCGTCTTCTACATCCTGACCCTGTTCCTCGGCCTGGGGGCCATGACCGCCGGCACCCTGGATCCGTCCGACAGCAACATGGCCGCGCCCCTGTTGGCCAAGAGTATGGGTGAATTGCCTTTCGCCTGTCTGTCGGCGATCGCCTTCACCACCGTGCTGGGCACCGTCAGCGGCCTGGTGATGGCCGCCTCGGGGGCCATCGTCCACGACCTGATGACCAACTTCGGCAAGATGCAGATGAATGGCGCCGCCCAAGTGCGGGCGGCCAAGCTGGCGGCGGTCGGGGTCGGCATTCTGGCCATGTGGCTGGGCATTCAGTTCCAGAAGATGAATGTCACCTTCCTGGTCGGCTGGGCCTTCAACATCGCCGCCTCGGCCAACCTCCCGGCCCTGATCATGCTGCTCTTCTGGTCCCGCACGACCAAGCAGGGCATCACCTGGGCCATCGCCGTCGGCCTGATCGCCTCCCTCGGGTGGGTCTTGGTTAGCAAGGAAGCCCTCCAGAACGTCTATGGCTTCACGGCCCCCGAGGCCGCCGCCAAGGCCCTGGTGCCCTTCAGTCAGCCGGCCCTGATCACCATCCCCCTGGGCTTCCTGGTCCTGGTGGTGGTGTCCCTGATGACCAAGCGGCGCACCGCCTGACCCCTGCGGGCGGGTGGCCCGTCAGCCGCGTCCGTCGCGGTAGACCCAGGCGCCACCCGCCCGCTGGAAGCGCGAGCGTTCTTCCAACACCCCACCCTGGTAGTGGGCCCGGAAGTGGACCCAGCCGGTGGCGTCCGCTGGCCCGCCATCCCGGGTGGCCAAGACTTCCAGCCCCGTCCACACCAGGGCGAAGGCGGCCCGGAAATCCCCGGCCCGGGGCTTGGCCCGTTCCAGGGGGTGAAGGGTTCTCAGGAGGTAGGCCGCATCCTTGCGCACAAACGCCGTGTAGCGCGAGCGCATCAGGGCCTCGGCGGTGGGCGCGGGTTCCCCCGCGTGCCGCGGGCCGCAGCACGCTTCGTAGGCTCCACCGCTACCACAGGGGCAGGGGGTCATGCGGGCCTCCGGGCGATCAGGGCGGCCACCAGGACCCAAATGACCAGGAACAAATTCTGGACCGGCAACTGCAGGCCGGCGGGCAGGCTGTAAATCATCAGCACCGCCGGGATCCACAAGATCCAGTTGGCCAGGATGCCAGGGAGGTAGCGGTCCCGCCAAAAGCTGGACGAGCGGACCAGGGCCAGGGGAGCCTCGCCCGCCGCCCAGGCCAGGACCAGCAGGTACACCGGCAGGGCCCAGGCCGCCGAGTACACGAACATGTCGAGGGCGGTTTTAATGAGAATCGTGCCGATATCGGTGCCGGTGCCCACCAGGGCGCCCAAGCCGAGGTAGAGGAAATGGATCTCCAGGCCCCGTTCAGCCCAAAAGCCGAACATCACGCACCAGTCCCGGCCCCTGGGCCTACGGCCTTGGACCAGGGCCGGAATGAGGCCACCGACCAGCGGAAAAATCAGCACCGGGTACCACAATCCCAGGCCGTCCTTCCACACCGCGAAGGCATCGAGGGCCTGTCGGACCGCCGGTATCAGGGCGTACGAACTCAGGATGGCCGTGCCGAGAATCAGCACGGCGGCCATGGCGGGCAGGTTGGACCGAAAGGCCCGACCGGCCTGGCCCAGGGCCAGCCGGAGCGTGGACATCAGACCGACAGTTGGCTGTCACCCGCCAGGCGGTCGGCGTAGGGGGCCAGCAGGGGCCGGACCTCCTCGGCCAGGAAGCGATCGACCTGCTCGGGGGCCCGGCCGGTGAAGGTCGACGGGTCAAGGAGGCTCGCGAGTTTGCTGTGGATGGGCGCGAAGAACGCCGTGCGCTTCACCCGCTCGATGAGGTCATTGTCGCGGCCATGCTGCTTCACTTCGGCGGCGGCCTCGTGGGACAGCACGCGGATTTCCTCGTGGACTTCCTGGCGGTCGCCACCGGCCTCGACCATGGCCATGATCAGGTTTTCCGTGGCCATGAACGGCAGCTCGCTGTCGATGCGGCGGCGGATCACGTTGGGGTAAACGACCAGCCCTTCGGTGACGTTCTGCAGGATGCGGATCACCGCATCGGCGGACAGGAAGGCCTCGGGGATGGCGATGCGGCGCACGGCGGAGTCGTCGAGGGTGCGCTCCATCCACTGCACGGCGTGGGTCTGGTAGGCGTCCTGCACCAGGGTCGTCAGGTGGCGGCCCAAGCTGCACATGCGCTCGGAACGCATGGGATTGCGCTTGTAGGCCATGGCCGACGAGCCGATCTGGTCCTTCTCAAACGGCTCTTCGACTTCCTTGAGGGAGGCCAGCAGACGCAGGTCGGTGCCGATCTTGTGGACGCTGGCACCCAGGCTGGCGAGGACGGACAGCACCTCGCTGTCCTGCTTGCGGGTGTAGGTCTGGCCCGTGACCAGGAAGGCGCGGCTGAAGCCGAAGGCCTTCGTCACTTTGCGGTCGAGTTCCTCGACCTTCTCGTGGTCGCCATGGAAGAGGGTCAGGAAGGAGGCCTGGGTCCCGGTGGTGCCCTTCACGCCCCGGAAGCGCAGGTCGCGGCGGACGCGTTGGATATTCTCCAGGTCCATGGTCAGGTCCTGGAGCCACAGGCAGGCGCGCTTGCCGACGGTGGTCAGCTGGGCGGCTTGGAAATGGGTGAAGCCGAGGGTCGGCAGGGCGCGGTACTGGTCGGCGAACTTCGCGAGGCGGTCGATGGCCTTGGCCAGGGACAGGGCCAGCAAGTCCAGACCATCACGCATCTGGATCAGATCCGTGTTGTCCGTGACATAGCACGACGTGGCGCCCAGGTGGATGATCGGCGCGGCGGTTGGGCACAGGTGGCCGAAGGTGTGAACGTGGGCCATCACGTCGTGACGGCGCTTCTTCTCCTCCTTGGCGGCCATGTCCCAATCGATGTTGGTCAGGTTGGCTTCCATCTCCGCGATCTGGGCCGGGGTGATGGCCAGGCCCAATTCGTGTTCGGCCTTGGCCAGGGCGATCCACAGTTTCCGCCAGGTCTGGAAACGGTTGTCGTCACCAAATAACTCCTGCATGGCCTTGGAAGCGTAACGGGAGCAGAGGGGGCTGTCGTAGCGGGAGTGGTCGGTCATGAGGACCAACGATTGTGGAGCGGAATCCGGCGGGCAATCGTCACCGGCGGCCTCGCGGCCTGTGGGAAAGCCCCACAGGGGGTGATGGCCTCGGATTCGGCGGCGACAAACGCCACATAGCCGGGTCGTCGGGGGTGATACGATGAGGCCATAACCTCCTTGGAACCCTCCGGAGTATCCCATGCACATTATCCCTTCCCTCCTCGCCCTCACTGCCCTGGTGGCCGGCCCCGTCCTGGCGGCTGAAGACGGTAACAAGCCCGTTGGTGAGCATCCCAAGCACGAACAGGGCAAGGGCGGCCCTGCCGACCGGATGAAGAAGTTCGACACCAACGGCGACGGCAAGCTGGACGATACGGAAAAGGCCGCCGCCCGCACCGCCTTCGCGGACAACCTCAAGAAGGAGCATCCGGAAGCCTTCAAGAAGGCCGACACCAATGGCGACGGGACCCTCTCCGAGGACGAGATGAAAGCCGCCCGGGAGAAGATGCGCGAGCGCCAAGAAGAGATGAAGAAAAAGGCGGACACCAACGGCGATGGGAAGCTCGATGAAGAAGAACGCAAAGCCTTCCGCAAGAAGATGAAGGACGAGGGTGATTTTGGGGGCAAACCCGAGCGCAAGGAAGGCAAAGAAGGTAAAGAAGGCAAGCCGGAGCGCGATGGCGGCAAAAGGGAGCACGGCAAGAAGCACGACTGATTCCCGGGGCTTCGGCTTTTCCGGTTGACCTGGAGGAGCCGAAAAGCCAGATCCGGGCCATGAGCCTCCCACGACTGGTCCTGGGTACGGCGGCCTTGGGCCTGCCCTACGGCCTGCCGAAACCGGGGTCCACGACCCCAGCCCTGATCCCCGACGACGCGGCGGCGGCCCTTGTGGCCGCTGCCGTGGCGGTCGGGGTTCATCGTTTTGATACGGCCCCGGCCTACGGCGTGGCTGAGGAGCGCCTGGGCCGCCACCTCGGGCCCCGGGGAACCGTCTGGACCAAGGTCGATCATCGGCTTGAAGCCGGTCCCGCCCTGGCCGGGGGCCTCGACGCCTCGATCCAGGCCAGCTTGCAGCGTCTGCAACGGCCCCGCGTGGACCTACTTCAATGGCATAACTGGACCCGCCGCCTCGGTGAGGATCCGTCCTGGGCCCGGGCTTGGGCGGGGCTGGCGGGCGACCCCCGCCTGGGGGGCCGGGGCTGCAGCACGTATGGCGTCGAGGACGCCCTGGCGGCGGTCGCGAGTGGCCATTTCGAACTGGTCCAGGTGGAGGGCAACCTCCTCAATCCCGCCGTGCTGGAGGCCGTGGCCATCCCGGCCCGGGCCGCCGGAGTCGCCATCGCCGTCCGCAGCGTCTTCCTGCAGGGCGTCCTGACTCCCACCGGGGCTACCCTACCGCCCCACCTGGCGGGCCTGGCCCCCGCCCGGGCTCGGGCTGAGGCCCGGGCCGAAGCCCTGGGCATGCCCCTGAACCACCTGGCCCTGCGGGCCGTCCTCGATCACCCGGCGGTGTCGTGGGTGCTGTTGGGCCTTGATGGAGAGGATCAATTGGCGGACGCGGTGGCCGCTGCGGCCCGTCCGCCCCTGGACCCGGCAGTTCGGGCGGGACTGGCGGACCTGGTGGTGGCCGATGCCCGCCTCACGGATCCCCGCTGCTGGGCGCGGCCGTGATCCGGGCGGTGTTCATCGCCGACGGCAACCCGCGCCTCGGGGCGGGCCATCTCGTGCGAACGGCCGCCATTGCCCGGGCCTGTCAGCCGGCCCCAGTACGGATGGTCACCCGGGAGGTCAACGCCCTCCACGCCTGGGCTTGGGCCGATCTTCCCCACGAGGTCCTGCCCGCTGCCACCATCGACCAGACCATTGCTGAGGCTCGTCGCCGCTGGCCCGGGGCCCGGCTTGTGATTGACCATTACGAGGCCCGGGACCTGGCGGGCGCGGTCGTCCTGGACGATGGCCTGCCCCGGGACCTGGCAGCCGCCGCCCTGGTGATCGATCCCGCCCCCGGGGTCCGGCCCCAGGATCATCCGGCGGTGCCGGTGGTCGGTGGCCCGGCCTGGGTGCCCCTGCGCCCGGCGTTTTCCGGGCCCCCGTGGCAGCCCAACGACGGCCCGTGGCTGGTGGCCCTGGGGGCGACGGATCATTCCGGCGGCCTGCCGGCGTTGGTCGCTGCCCTCAGGCCCCGCCCGATGGAACTGCTGACCGCCGTGGATCCCGGGCTTGGGCTGCCGGTCCATGCCCACCTGGGGGATGATGGCCTGGCGGACCTCCTCCGCCGCTGCCGTGGGGCCATTGTCAGTTCCAGCACCATCGCCCTGGAGTGCGATGCCCTCGGCGTGCCCCTGGTGGCGGTGCAGACCGCCGACAACCAGGCCCGGCTGGCGGCGGGCCTCCAATCGGCAGGAGTTCCGGTGTTCCCCGCCGGATCCTGGGGGGCCATCGCCACCGCCACGCCGGTGGCCGCCCACCTGGGGGACGGGCTGGGGGCCCAGCGGATCGCCCGCCGGGTGCTCGAACCGACGCTGGAGGATCTGCGACCGGTGCGTTGGGCCGATGCCGATCTGCTACTGGCCTGGGCCAACGACCCGGGAACTAGGGCCGCCAGTTTCACCACCGTCCCCATCGCCCGACCCGACCACCTGCGCTGGTTGGAGGCCAGCCTGCTGAGCCCGACCCGTCGCCTGTTCATCGGCTGGGCCGACGGCCAGCCCATCGGCACCGTGCGCCTGGACGACACGCCCGAGGGGGCGGTGGTCGGCATCACCGTCGCACCCGAGCAGCGGGGCCGGGGCCGGGGTCGTCAGCTGTTGGAGCTCCTGCGGGCCTGGGCCACGGGCTCGGTACCTCGTTTGGTCGCCTGGGTCCGCCATGACAATCCCGCCAGCCTTCGCCTGTTCCATGCCGCTGGCTACCAGCCGGTGCGCGACGAGCCTATCAACGGCCACCCAGCCACCTGTCACCACCTGAGCCTATGATCACCTTCGCCCTTCCCGACCGCATCATCGACTCGCGCAGCCCGGTGTTCGTGATCGCCGAACTGTCGGGCAATCACAACGGCTCGAAGGCCCGGGCCCTGGAACTGGTCCATGCCGCCGCCGAGGCCGGGGCCGACGCGGTGAAACTCCAAACCTACACCGCCGACAC
>CAIUVD010000213.1 GCA_903902515.1 uncultured Planctomycetota bacterium
CCCACGCCACCCACCCGGTGGATCCGGAGACCTGGGCCCGGAACCACGGCCGCGACCGCTGGCGCTGGGCAATGCTAGACCAACCGGGCCTGGTGGCGGAGCCACCGGTCCTTCCCCCAGATCTGGCCGCCCTGGAGGGCCGCCGCATGGTCGTGGATGGGGCCATCCACCATCGCCAGGAATCCACCCTGCTGGTGGCCGCCACCGCCCCCGGCCAGGGCCCGGTACCCGGCCTGCGCCAGGCCCTCACCATCCACCTGGCCGAGGGCCAGACCCCCACCGAGGCCCCCTTCGGAGCCTGGGAAGGTCAGCTCCGGATCACCACGGATCCGGGCCAATGGCCGGATCTGGGCGTGGTGCGCCTGGAGGATGCCCGACCCCTCCCGACCCAGATCGCGGCGATGGATGACCGCCGACTGATTCCCCCGGAGGTCGAGATCCTCCTAGCCGTGATCCTGATCCTCAGCGGCGTGCAGCGGCGGCCCGCTGCCTTGCTCCTTCTGCTGGTGCCGGGATGGGGCATGGCCCAAGAAGTCTTGCTGGCGGAGGTCGGGGCTCACCGCATCACCCTGGCCCAGATTCAGCAAGGGCTGCCCAAAGAACTCTTCGGCCCCCTCCGTCAGGAGGCCCGGACCCGGCGGCTAGACCGACTGATTCGTCAGGCCAAGGCCGCCACCGTTCTCACGGACCTCGGCCACGATCCCCGTCCCGAGGCGGTCGAGGCGGCCTACCGCACCTTCCTCGCACGGCCCATGCCCTTGGCGTGCGGTTGCCACACCGTGACCACCTACGCGGAGTACCTGACGATGAGCGCGCTGACGGACGCCGAAGTCCGGGAGGAACTGCGGTGGGAACTCGCCGAGACGGCGGAACTGGAGCGCTCCTGGCAGGCCGCCCACCCCGGCGAAGCGGGTGCCCAGGCCTTGCTGGCGAACCACGGGCCTGCCCTCCGAGCCAGCACCATCCGTTTGTGGCTGATTCCCTTCTATGCGGAATTCAACGAATCCTTGCCAGTCGAGTCCAACGGGCCCTGTTGGACCCGTGCCCTGGCAGCCCGCCAACGGCTGGAAGCCGGTATTCCCTTCAGCACCGTGGCCCAGGAAGCCGGGTGCTTCCACGCCGAGAACCAACCCGCCGGGGATGCCGGACTGGTTGCCCGGGATGACCCCCTGACAGCCGGGGCCGCCAGCGGCAATCCGCCCACGGTGGCCCCCGACACGTTGAGCCCACCCTTGCCCACCGCCTTCGGAGCTGTGCTCCTCCGTTGGCGAGAGATAACGGATGCCGAGGCCCTCGCCCATCTGCGGACCACCGCCGACTGGGAGCGGCGTTTGGCCGTGCGCAAACGCATCGATGCGGTGCCCGTCCAGTGGACGTTGGCGGGCCGCACGGTGATGGGGAAGCCTGGGCCATGACCGAGGCTCCCCTCCATTGAAGGGCTACTTCCTGACACCATCCGAGAGATGGAATTCCACCAACGCGAAGCTGGGCCCGGGAAGCGTCATCTGCAGGGTGGTGGGATCCTGGCCACGGACCACCGCCAGGGGCACAAAATTTGGCTCGGGGCCCGTATCCGGAGGGCCGAACACCTTTCCCATGGAGAGGAGTCGACCCCTCGCATCCGTCGGGGCCCGAGGGCCCGGATCGATGGTCACGGTGGCCGCTGAGTCCCATGACTTGTTCAACACCATCACACGCACCAAGTCGCCGTCCTGGGTTCCCCGGGCCACCACCAGGGGCACATCGGTCTGGGCCGGAACCACGCCGACGGCCGTGGTCGTCATGGTCGGTGCCGAGACCTCGGTCCTTAAGTACCGGCCCTGCATCAAGTCGCGGAAGCCCTGCAACACCCGGTAGGTCGGACGGATCCGCCCACGATTGGAGACGCTGCCGAAGGCCCCATTCCCGGTTAGCGACCACACCTGGGCCAAGACCACATCGTCCTGCTCCGTAAACAGGCGGAGGAGATCCGCCACCACCAAGGCCCCGCCGAAGGTCGCCGGGTAGGCGGCCAGGGGACCCTCCTCGAAGGTGAACAGCGGGCCAAACTCGGTGATCGCCAGGGGCAGGTCCCGACCCCGGTGACGACGGACCAGGGCCCGGGTGTGGTCCAGGTCCGAAGCCACCACCCGGAAGCCCGCCATGGCCGCAGCGAAGAGGTCACGGTCCGTCGGCGGCGGGCCAAGGGTCACCGGCAGGTAGGCATTATGGAGGGCGATGAAATCCAGGTCCCCCCGGATGGCCGCTAACACCGTCGCGCCATAGCCGGGATAGGCCGTGGCTGGAACTCCGCCAATCACGTCACTCCGCAGGGGCAGACCGATCCGTACCGTCGGATCTACGGCCCGCAGGGCGGTGATCACCGCATCTGCCCGTTGGGCGTAGGCCTCGGGAGTCATGGTGACCGTGGGCTGGCACGCTTCCCGGAGGTACGGTTCGTTGTCCAATTCCCACCAACGGCAGGGCACCGGGCCTCGGTTGACGGTGGCCAGCCAGTCGGCGGCCTCGGCCGGGGTTCCGGTCAGGACATTGACGGTGATGAAGGGTTCGGCTCTGGCGGCCTGGCACAGGGCCAGGAATTCTCCGATCCCAAATCGGGTTGGTTGATCCTGACCCGTGAAAAAATGGGTATTGGACCCACGTTGATCCGCCGGACCCAAACCCCGGCGCCAATGGTGGACCGAGGCCTGGGCTCCACCGGGATAGCGCAGACTGGTGGGTGTGAGGTCCAAAACCCGGGACCGCATGGCGGGGTCGAAGGTCGTGGTGCCCTCCACCAGCAGGGCATCGCCATGATCGACCCACGCCACATTGGCTCCGAGCAGCCCGGCCTGGACCGCTCGCCCGGGGCCATCAACCGCGATCCGCACCCGGGCCTCAAACCCCACGGACGGCCGGGAGTCGTAGGCCACCAGCCCCAGGACCCCCAGAAGGACCACGCCAGCGCCAACAACCCGAGGACGTGAGATGGAAGATGGCATGTCCTGAGTCCCCAACTTTCTTCAGCGGCAGACCGCGGGCGTCAGTTTCGGTCCCTGGTCTGGGAGACCGTCCCGCCGCAGGAATAAGCTTCGGCGGAGGGGTGGGGTTCCGGGAGATGCCAAGCGGCTGCCTCCGGGACCAGGAGGTTCATGGCGAATGTGCCACGATAAGCACCTCTTCTTTAACACACCTGGGAGCCGCCACCCATGACAACGCCCCCGGCCGAAATCGACCGGGGGCGTTGAACATCCCACCTACCAAGGGCAATCAGACCCGGGTGAAACCCTGGCTCATGGCGTAGTACACCTCGCCCCAGCGCAGGTCCTGGCGGAACTGGTTGATCTCGGTGCTGCCATCAATCACCGACAGTTCGATGTTGGCCATGCTGGCCAGGTCGCGCAGCATCTCGGTGGTCACGGCCTGGCTGAAGGCCGTGTGATGGGCGCCACCGGCATAGATCCATCCCGCACAGGCGGTCTGCAGGGTCGGCTTGGCGGACCACACGGCGCGGGCCACCGGCAACTTCGGCAGTTCCGCCGGCGGGACGACGCAGGTCACTTCATTGACGATCAGGCGGAAGCGGTTGCCGAGGTCGACCAGGCTGGCATTGAGGGCCGGGCCGGCGGCGGCGGTGAACACCAGGCGGGCCGGATCGGCCTTGCCGCCGATGCCCAGGGGCGCGATGTCGAGGACCGGCTTGGCGGCGGCGATGGACGGACAAACCTCCAGCATGTGGGCGCCGAGGACCAACTCACCACCGGGGGCGAGGTGGTAGGTGTAGTCCTCCATGAAGGAGGTGCCGCCCTTAAGGCCCTGGCTCATGACCTTCATGGCCCGCAGCAGGGCGGAGGTCTTCCAGTCACCCTCGGCACCAAAGCCGAAGCCGTCGGCCATCAGACGCTGGGTGGCCAGACCCGGCAGCACTTTGAGGCCCGTGAGGTCCTCGAAGTTGTCGGTGAAGGCCGTGAAGCCGCCGGCGGTCAGGAAGGCCCGTAGGCCGAGCTCAATGCGGGCCTGCTCACGCACCAGGTGGTATTGGGCCCCGCCCTTACGCAGGGCTGCCCCCACGGTGTAGGTCGCTTCGTACTCGGCGCACAGGCGATCAATGTCGGCATCCGACTGGGCGTTGGCAACCTCGGCCAGTTCCCCGACCCCATGGGCCAGGACGCTGGTGCCGAAGCGGATCTCGGCCGCCACCTTGTCGCCATCGGTGACTGCGACGTTGCGCATGTTGTCCGCAAAACGGACCACCTTGGTGGTCTGCAGGGTGGCCCAGCCATGGGCGGCGCGCATCCAGGTGGCCATGCGGCCCTGGACGGCGGGATCCTGCCAGTGGCCGACGACCACGGTGCGCTCCAGGCGCATGCGGGTGTGGAGGAACCCAGCCTCGCGGTCACCATGGGCGGCCTGATTGAGGTTCATGAAATCCATGTCGATGGTCGCCCACGGCAGGTCGCGGTTGAACTGCGTGTGCAGGTGCAGGAACGGCTTGGTCAGGCGCGACAGGCCGCCGATCCACATCTTGGCCGGGCTGAAGGTATGCATCCACAGCACCAGACCGGCGCAGGAGGGATCATTGCTGGCCGCCTGGCACAGGGCCCGGATCTCGTCGGCGGTGGTCATCACCGGCTTGAGCTCCAGGTGCAGGGGCAGGGTCTTGGAGGCATTGAGGCCAGCGACCATCTCGCGGGCATTGGCGGCCACCTGATCCAGGGCTTCCTTACCGTAGAGGTGCTGGGAACCGACGACGAACCAGATTTGGGGGGACATGGGGGATACCTTTTTTTTGGGAGAGGGGAGAGGGGAGAGGGGAGAGGAGGGGGGGACGCAAGCGGTGGTCGAGGCCGTGGGCTGGAAGACGGACGAAGGGGACTGGAGAGGAGCAAAGATTGAGGTCAGGTTTTGCGCGGCGCACCAGCGCCGAATCGAAATCCCCTCTCCCCTCTCCCCTCTCGGTGCCAATCGGTGCCTATCGATGCCTACTTCTGCCCATACGTCGCCGAAACCCCATGTTTCCGCTCCCAATGATAGGCGCCGATGGCGGGCGGGAGGGGCTTGGCGGCGGGGTCGATCTGCAGGGTGAGCAGGGCCATGCGGCACAGCTCCTCCAGGATCACGGCGTGGTAGGCGGCTTGGGCCGCGTCCTTGCCCCAGGTGAACGGCGCATGGCCCCCGACGAGGACCATGGGGGTTTGGCTTGGGTCACGGTCGGCAAAGGCACGAACGATCTGGGCGCCCGTGGCCTCTTCATAGTCACCGGCGACCTCGTGGGCGGCAAGGGGCGGGGCGCAGGGCACGGTGCCCCGGGCGTAGTCGGCATGGGTGGTGCCGAAGCACGGCAGGTCGCGGCGGGCCTGGCACCAGGCGGTGGCATGGGTGCTGTGGGTGTGGACCACGCCACCGATGGTCGGCCAGGCGCGGTAGAGGGCGGTGTGGGTCTTCAGGTCACTGGACGGGCGGAGGTCACCCTCCACCACCCGGTTTTGGAGGTCCGTAACCACCAGGTTGGCGGGGGTCAGGCGCTCGTAGGGCACGCCCGAGGGCTTGATGACCACCAGGCCGCGCTCGCGGTCGATACCGCTGGCGTTGCCAAAGGTGTACAGCACCAGTCCCCGACGGTTCAGGTCGAGGTTGGCCTCGCACACGGATTCACGCAGGTTTTTCAGGGCAGGATCCACAGGCACCTCGTATCTGTAAGGGTGTATGTTTCCTGCTGAAGTCCTGTTCACAACCGGAAGTCCGTCATCTTGATTGTTGATTTGTAGGCTACCTCACCCCCACTTAATGAGATGCCCGCCAACCCCGGGCAGTGCTGGCCGGGGGAAAGGGACCTCCTGGGCGGATTGCGGCCCCCCGGACGCCCTGGTACGATTCACGCATGGATGTGTCCCTCCAACGTCGGCTGGCTCCCCTCATGGGGACCACGGCCTACAGCCCCCGACCGGGGGTATTGCCAGTACCGATGCTGGTATCCGCAGGGGTCGAAACCCAGACCGATGACATCCGCTACCAATGGCATGGCATGCGCCGAGCCTGGGACGAAAAATGCCCCCGGGGCACCGACTACGCCGTCATCCAGTACACCCTGGATGGGGAAGGCCTGTACCAGGATGCGGCCGGGGAACGGCGCCTAGCCCCGGGCCAGGGCTTCATCGCCCTGGTTCCTTCGGAGCACCGGTATGGCCTACCGGCGGGCCGTTTTTGGGCCTTCTGCTGGTTCGCGGTGGCCCATCCGCAACTGATTGAGCGCCTCCGTCTGCTGGTCCGGCACCATGGCGCGGTGTTCACCAGCGCCCCGGCCGCGGCCCTGACCCAACGGCTGGTGGAGGTCGTCGAGGGCCTCGCCCGCCAATCCTTCCGTGATGATTTCGCCCTGGAGGCCGCCCTGTGGGATGTCCTCCACGAGTTGGAACGGGCGGCCGATCGCCAGGCCCACCCCCCGGAACCCAAACACGATCTCCTTGATCGGGTACGGGCCATCATCCTCGAAGACCTGGCAACCGAGCCGTCGACCGCCGCCATCGCGGCCCGTCTGGGCTGGCACCGGGTCCACTTCGCCCAACGTTTTCGGGAAGTCACGGGCTTCACCCCGGGGGCATGGATCACCAGCCTGCGCTTGGAAGAAGCCCGCCGCCGCCTGACCGGCGGGACCGAGCCCCTGGACGATGTCGCCCGCGCCGTGGGGCTGGGCTCGTCATCTCGTCTTTGCCGCCTTTTTCGTCGAACCTATGGCAGCACCCCGGGACAATTTCGGGGACATTAGGACTTTGGAGAGGGGCGAGAAGTCCATGGTTCTGGCGACCCGGGGAGATCCCCCCGGCAACGCGAGAGCAAGGGGATCATGGCCGCCAGAGCCGGTTCCGTACCTCCGGGAGGGCCAGGCCTCCGAAGACGAGGGCCGCAAGGCCGAGGATTCCGAGCCCCCCCAGTCTGCCGATCAGGTCGCCCTCCGTGGGCAGTCCACGGGCCCCGAGGACCACCACCAGCCCGGCCACCAGGCCCGGCACCACCACGGAAAACCGCCAGGGAAGGTCCCGCCAAGCCCGGGCCACCAGCACCCCCAGGACGGTCACCTGCAGGGCGATGGTCCCCCAGATCACCCCCTGGATCGCCCCCGGCCCCGAGCCCAGGGCCGCTACCACCACAAACACCCCCAGGCCCAGCACCCCGGCCACCAGGGGCGTCCGGGTATCTCGACCCGCCTGCAGCCATCCCGCCACCAGACTGGCGACGGCCGTCGCCGGCAAAGACCAGGCCAGCAGGGCGGCGAGGTCGCCGATGTGACGGGCATCGTCGAGGGTCATCCGGCCCCGGGCGAAGGCAGCTTCGGCCAGGAGGGGCCCCGCCACCACCAGCAGGCCCGTACAAACCCCAGCCAGCAGCAGGACCACCGTCAACCCCCGAGCCAACAGGGCCCGGGCCGCCACGCCATCATCAGCCGCCCGTTGAGCCGCCAGTTTGGCGAAGAGGGCCTGGGCGACCACGGTCAGGGCCATGCCCGTGGGCAGGTCCACCAGTTTGGTCGCGTAGGTATAGGCGGCGATCTCCCCCGGCCCGGCCTGGCTGGCGAAGGCTCGCCCCAAAACCGGCACCAGCAAAACCGCCGCCCCCGCCAGCAGGGTCTGCAGGTAGGCGGTCACCAGGCCGGTAGGCCGGGATGGCGGCGTGGTGTTGCTGACCGGGGGCGTCGATCCCAGGGCAACGCCATAGTCGATGCCTTGGAGGGCTAGGCGCAGACCCGCCCCCACCGCCAGGGTTACGGCCACCACCCCCAAGGTGGCCCCGGGGCCCGCCCACATCAGCCCGACGATCACCACGCCATTGAAAGCCAAGGTTCCCAGGGCCGTGGTCGCCACCCGGTAGCGCTCCTGGAGGGCCGCCCCCAGGACCGACGAGGCCAAGGACGCGGGAATCGCGGCCAGGGCAATGGGGAGCACCGCTGCCACCGCCGCCGCCGCCGGGCCCGGCAGCCCCGGGGCCAGCAAAGCCACCAAGGAGGTTCCCGCCAGGGCCAGCCCCATCCACAGGCCCACCCCGGCCAGCACCCCGATCACCAGGGCCTGGCGCACCAGGGCCCGGTCGCCCCCCGAAGGCCGTAGGGCCGCCAGGGGCGGCACCAGGACCACGGTCATGGCCGAGCCGACCAGCAGGTTAATGATCGTATCCGGCAAGGTCAGGAGCAGGACCGCCGCATCACCCTCGGCACTGCGCCCGAACTGGGCCGCAAGGATGGCCTCCCGGACAAAACCCGCCAAACGGCCCAGGGCCACGCCCGCCGCCAACCAAATGCCTGCCCGAAGCACCACGCGACTCATGCGGCGGAAGCATCCATCCCCCGGGAACGACGCCACCCCTGGCCCCTCGGCGAGACCCGAGATGATGGGTTGCCCTGCTGGCCTCCTGAACACCCTCCCGCCGCCCATGACCACCACCCCCCTCTTGTCGGCCAAAGCTCAGGACCGCCTGCGTAAACCCCGCACCCGGGGTGCCTTTCAACCCCTCGATGCGGCCCGTCGACAACTCGGCCTGCTCGCCGTTTCGGATGACCGGGGCCAAGGACGCCTCTACTGGCTGGTCAATCTGGACACCCACATCATTGACGATGCACGTTTTCTGGCCTTCGGCAGCCTCGCCAGCCACCCCCTGTTGGATGCCCTGACGGAACTGGTGCGCGGCCGGACGGTGGCCGATGCCTGCCGCCTGACCTTCGACCAGGTGGATAGCCTGCTGCGGGACGACCCCCTCACCCCGTCCTGCGATCCCGCCGATGGCGCGTTTCTTCATGACCTCTTGACCCGGGCCGAGGCCACCCTGCCAGAGGTCACCCTCCTGCCCAAGCCCGTCGAGAAAATCGTCTACCAGCGCAAGCGTCAGGCCGACTGGAGCCCCGCCGATCAGGCCTGGCTGCCCCTCTCGCTGCTCAAGAAGATCGGCAAGATCGATGGCGTCGTGCGACGGGCCCTGGCGGACCTCGGCAGCACCGCCGAGGCCGGCGTCGAAGGCCTCCACGACGATTTCCGCATTGTCATCAAGTTTGCTGACGTTCCCCCGGAGCAGGTCCCGACCCTGGTGGCCAAACTCACGGAATCCGTCCACGCCGTCCATCCGCAGCTCTCCGTGGAGGCCCTGCCATGACCACGACCACAGCTCCCGACCAGGATGCCTACAAGTACGGTTTCAGCACCGCCGTCGAAGCCGTGACCATGGCCCGGGGCCTCAATGAGGAGGTCGTTCGGGCCATTAGCGCGGCCCGGAACGAGCCCGAGTTCCTCCTCAAATACCGTCTGAAGTGCTACGAAATCTTTAAAAAGATGCCGGAACCCCGGTGGGCCAAACTCGACTTCCCGCCCATCGACATCCAGGCCATCTCCTACTACTCCGCCCACAAGGCAACCAAGGCCGATACCCCGACCTACAACAGCCTCGACGAAGTCCCCCGGGAGATCATCGAGACCTTCGAGAAACTCGGCATCAACCTCGACGAGCAAAAGCGCCTGTCTGGCGTGGCCGTGGACGCGGTGTTCGACTCCGTCTCCATCGCCACCACCCACCAGGGCAAACTGTTCGACGCCGGGGTGATCTTCTGTTCCATCAGCGAGGCCGTGCACCAGTTCCCAGCCCTCATTGAAAGATGGCTGGGCAGCGTCGTGCCGCCGTCCGACAACTACTTCGCCGCCCTCAATGGCGCGGTGTTCAGCGACGGCTCCTTCGTCTACATCCCGCCCTACACCCGCTGCCCCCTGGAACTCAGCACCTACTTCCGCATCAACAATACGGAATCCGGTCAGTTCGAGCGGACCCTCATCATCGCCGATGTCGGCAGCCATGTGTCCTATCTTGAAGGCTGCACCGCCCCCAAGACCTCGAAGAACCAGCTGCACGCCGCGGTCGTCGAACTGGTGACCCTCGACGATGCCGAGATTAAGTACTCCACGGTCCAGAACTGGTACGCCGGCGATCCCGAGACCGGCGAGGGCGGCGTCTACAACTTCGTGACCAAGCGCGGGGCCTGTCGTGGCAAGCGCAGCAAGATCAGCTGGACCCAGGTGGAAACCGGCAGTGCCATCACCTGGAAATACCCGTCCTGCATCCTCCAGGGCGACGACAGCGTCGGTGAGTTCTACAGCGTGGCCCTGACCAACGGGCGCATGCAGGCCGACACCGGCACCAAGATGATCCACCTCGGGAAGAACACCAAGAGCACGATCATCAGCAAGGGCATCAGCGCCGACCACTCGCGCAATGTCTATCGCGGCCTGGTGCAGGTCGGCAAGAACGCCAGCGGTGCCCGCAATTACACCTCCTGCGACTCGATGCTGGTGGGCAAGACCTGCGAAGCCCACACCCATCCCTACGTCGATGTCCAGCGAGACGATGCGGTGGTGGAACACGAGGCCAGCACCAGCCGTCTGTCGGAAGACCAGTTGGCC
>CAIUVD010000214.1 GCA_903902515.1 uncultured Planctomycetota bacterium
ACCCCGGACCCCGGACCCCGGACCCCGGACAGGGGCCAACGGCCCCTTTGGCCCACCATGTGCGTCCCAGTCCCGTGACCCGTTCCGTTCCGGATAACGGTGTCGAGGATCTGGACGTATGGCTGACGACGCCAAACCCATGTCGCAGGAAGACATTGATGCCCTGCTGAACTCCCTTGGCGGGGGTGAGGGCTCGGCGGCGTCACGTCCGGCGGAACCGGCTTCCTCGGCCCCCTTGGCTTCCGTGGACCAGGGGGAGTTGGATCGACTCCTCGCGGCCTTGGATGAGGTTCCGGTGACACCGGGTGCTCCGGCTCCGGCCCCGAGCGGGCCCCTCGGCCAGGATGACATTGATGCCATGTTCGCTGGGTTGTCCGGTGGAGCGCCTGCGCCTGCGGCGCCGGCCCCGGCTGGGCCCCTCGGGCAAGATGATATCGACGCGATGATCGCCGGGCTCTCCGGTGGGGCGCCCGCAACTCCGGCTCCGGCTCCGGCTCCGGCCATGCCGGATGGTCCCTTGGGCCAAGACGACATCGATGCGATGATCGCTGGGCTCTCCGGTGGGGCGCCCGCAGCGCCGGCTCCTGCTCTGGCAGCGCCGGATGGTCCCTTGGGCCAGGATGACATCGATGCGATGATCGCCGGACTCTCTGGCGGAGCCCCTGCGGCTCCGGCCCCGGCTCCGGCAGCGCCGGATGGTCCCTTGGGCCAGGACGACATCGATGCGATGATTGCCGGGCTCTCCGGTGGCGCGCCCGCAGCGCCGCCCCCCGCTCCGGCGGCTCCGGAAGGCCCCTTGGGCCAAGACGACATTGATGCCATGCTCGCTGGGCTGGCGAGCGGCGCTCCCGCACCGACTCCGGCCGCCCCGGCTCCGGCCGCTGCGGCCCCGGCCGGGGGCCAGCTGGATCAAAGCTCCATCGATGCCCTGGTGGCCAGCCTGGATGCCCCGGCGGCCCCGGTGGCAGGCTTCGGCGAGCAACCCACCCTGCTCAATGTCCCCTCCCCCGAGCCCGAGGCCCGGGAACCGGCGGGGCTCTCGACGGACATCGTCGATGCCCTGGTGGCCAAGCATGCCGCTACCCCCGACGAGGGGGGCGAGGGCATGATCGCCCAGAGCGACATCGACGCCCTCGTCAAATCCCTAGGCGGGACGGCCCCGCCACCCCCTGCCGGTGGTCCGGGCCTGACCCAGGATTCCATGACCGAGCAGTTGGCTCGCCACGACGACGCCATCGACCAGTTGCTGGCCGGAGTGCCGGGTAACGGCGGGGCGATGGCGACCATGGATGCCATCGACGTGCGGGCGGAACTGGGTCGTAGCCCGGCCGGAACGCCCGCCAGCGGACCCGTGGCCTATCGACCCACCTCCATCCCGGCCCTGCCGGTCGATCTCCGGGGGGCGCGGTGGATGCTGTTGGCGGCCGTGCTGCTGCTGTCCGTGTGCTGCGGAACCCTGGTGGTGGTCGCCGGGGCGGTCAAAACCCTGGCCGCGGAACTCAAGGCGGAACGAACTGCCAACCTCGCGCCAACCGACAATTACAGCGACGACTTCAAGGCCGCCCTGTTGCGCCTGCGTTCGCCCCAGGGCGAGGAAGTCGCCAAGGGCGTGCTGTTCCTGCAACGGCTCAAGAAACGTTACCCCAGCCATGAGACCGAAATCAGCCTTGAACTGGCGCGGCATTTCCGGGCCAACGGCAGTTGGCGGGAAGCCCGCCGGGAATACGCCGGCATCGTCGAGGAAACCTCGGCCCTCCAGGATGATCCCCGCGTCCACCTCGAATACGCCGAGACCCTGGCCCGGGTGAAGGAGCGCACCGCCGCCGTCCGTCAGGTGAATCTCCTGCTCGCCAACGAAGCGGCCTACATCGGCGAGACCAACGCCAGCCACCTGCCGCGACCCGGGGCCGAGATCGTCGCCAATCAGGTGACCCTCCAGGCGGCGCAATTGCTCCTGGGCCGCCTGTTGGCCGAGGATGACGGCCGGCGGACGGTCGCCGCCGCCGACCATGGATCCAGCCACCACGCCCCGGCCCCGGCCGCCCATGGCGAAGCGGCCCATGCCCCGGCCGCCCATGGAGGGGCCCACTGATCATGCGTGCCGTCCCCGCCCTGTTGTTTATCGCCCTGGTGGCCCCCGCCGCCGAGGCCCCGATCCCGACCTTGCCCCCGGAACCCCGGTCCCTGCAGTTGACGCCCGGCGGCGCGCCGGAAGCGAACCGCGCCGTCGACGCGGCCGCCCTCGGCAAGGACATCGAAGCCCTGCGCCGCAGCATCAAGCGCGTGCAGGAAGCCCTGGGCGAACGCCCCGGATCAGCCCCGGTGGTGGCCACGCCCCCGGCGGCCGGCGGCCATGAGGCGGCGGCCGTTCAGCGGTCCTCCGAACGGTTTGGCGACAACCTCAAGACCGACGGCGAAGGTCTGGAAGCCCGGATCACCGCCAGCATCGACCACGAACCGGCGGAACTGGTCCTCAAGGAATTGATCGCCATCACCGGCGCCGGGTGGGACGACGTGCCGGTACCGGCCCTGCGTCGCACCGTGTCCCTTCGCCTGGCCTCGGTGGCCATGCCCGACGTGCTGGACCGGATGCTCGGCCAGATTGGCCTGACCTGGCGCGAAGAAGGCCAGGGCGCCGCCCGGCGCATCGTCGTCATCGAGGGGGCCCTGGGCGGAGACGATGCCGAGGCCGCCAGTGTTCGGGCCCTGGAGCGGGCGGCGGCGGCCGGTGATGGCCCGGTATCCGCCGAGGCCCTGTACCTTTTGGGCGCCCGGGACCTCAAGGCCCACCGGCCCATCGAGGCCATGCGTCGCTTCAACACCCTGGTCGAGACCCTCAACGGCAATCGCGACCCGGTGGTCCGCCGGTGGGTCCAGCGCGGGGTGCGGGCGATTGCCGACTGCATGTCCGAATTGGGCCAATGGCAGGATGCCCGCAGCGTCTACCGCAATTACATCGCCCGCAGCGACGATGAAACGGATCCCGATTTGCCCCGGGTCTACCTGTCGGCGGCCGAGGCTGGCCGTCGCCTGGGCCTGGAGCGCAAAGACCCCGTGGCCTTCGACGAGGCGGCGGACGACCTCCATGCGATGCTCGAACGCTTCGGCACCAATCAGGATCTGCCCGAGGTCCCGATCGCCCGCCTGATGATCGGCGGCTTGCTGTACGACCAGAAGCGGTGGCGCGAGGCCGAGACCCAGTTGCGCCTCTACACCGAAGCCGCTGGCGGAAAGGCCTCGGATCAGGTGGCGTTCTGGCAGGCCAGCTGCGCCTTCCAGCTCAACCGCTTCGCCGATGCCCGGCGCGGCTTTGAGGAGTTGACCCGGATGTTTGAGTCCGGCCACCGCGACGGCCAAGCCCCGGAAAGCATCTACGAACAAGCCGCCTATCACGTCGGCCTGTGCCACATGCGGAACCAGCCGCCGCAGTACGTCCACGCCCTGTTTGCCTTCCAACGGGCCCAGGTCGCCTTCCCGAAAAGCGGCCTGACCGCTGAACTGACGGTGGCCATCGCCCGCTGCTACGCCGAGATCGAGCGCGAGGACGATGCCGTCGAACAGCTCGTCGGTTTGCTCAAGGGCGATGGCGCAGCCGATGCTGCGGCCGCCCAGGCCCGGCTGGAGGATCTGGTGGGCAGCCTCCTCGGCAAACTCAGCGACTACCCGGGTCCGGTGCGTTCCCGCGTGATGTTCTACATCGGCCAGGCCACCAGTCGGCGGGCGGACCGCACCCCGGCCGAGAAAACCGTCCTCGCCTCCCAGGCCGTCGGCTGGTACGAGCGGACGCTGCAGGAAGAGCCCGCCAACGAACTGCGGGACGCCGCCCGCGTCGGCCTGGCCCGGGCCGCCTTCCAGGCCGGTGACAGTGGCCGTGGCGAACTGGAACTCCGGAAAATTCTTCAGGATCCGACGGTCGGGGAGCGGGATCGGGCCTATGCCGGCCGCCTCCTGGGCGATTGGCATCGTCAGCAGGGTCGCCTGCCCGAGGCCATCAAGGCCTACAAAGGAGAGGTCGAATGAGGTGGCCCCTGTTGACCCTGGTGGCGACCTGCGGCCTGTTTGCCGAAGACGGTCTAGCCACCCTGCCGCCGGCCCCGCGCACCGTGCCGGTCCCGCCGATCCCCGACGCTGAGGTGACCCTCCCCGAGGACGAACGCCTGCAACGGCGTCTCGACCGTCTGGTCCGCGAACGGGACCTGGTGATCGGCCAGCGGCAGCAGCGTGGCGCCGCGGCCGTCCCGCCGCTCCCGGATGGCACGGATCCGGCCTTCGTCCGGCCGGTGAAGGAGCATGCCTCTGCCCGGCGGGAACTGCGACAGGCCCTCATCGATTACATCGAGCGCACGCCCCACGACCGCATCGATGTCCTCGATCGCGGTGCGCGCCGGGCCCAGTTGGCCCTGGCCGGACCCCTGGTGGCCGCCAACCACCTGGCGGTGGCCGAATGCTGGAAGGACTTGGCCAGCGCCCAGGGCGGGACCCGGGCCGAGGTGGCCGAGGGCCTAGCCAGCCTCGACGCTCTGGATGGGACCAAACTCCCCGAGGATGACCGTCCCCGGGCCCTCTACCTGCGGCTGTGGTTCCTGTGCGAGGATATCCGCAAGGCCGCCCATCCTCCCGAGGCCCGGGCTCAGGCCCTGGCCAAGGCCCGCAACATCCAGGCGGAACTGGCGGCGGCCTTTCCGGCCAGCGAACTGTCCCTCACCAGCGAGGCCCTGTTCGCCGCCCTCGATCTGCCGGCCCCACCCCCCGAGGCGGTGGAGGATCCCCCGGCTCCGGCGGCAAAACCGGCTGCCGCAGGTACATCAACCCCGGCGGCACCTCCGGCCGCCGAGGCCCACGACGCCCATCACTGAAGGTGGCGGTCACGGCCCCGCCAGCACCTCTACCGCACCGCGGGTGACCCGCAGGCGGGTCCGCTGGTCGTCGCCCACCGTGAAGCCCAGTCGATCCTCCTGGTCAGCCCAGCGGAGGACCGCGCCGTCCGCCGTGGCGGTGACGCTCGGCAGGGGCGTGCCGACGATCCATGGCACCAGGGCCGTGCGCAGGCGGGCCGTCACCACCGTACGGCCGATGACCACCCGGTCGTAGGTCGTGGGGTTGCCCTTGCGGTCGGGGACCCCAGGCAGGGTTTCCACCGCCGCGCCGTCCGTGCCGCCATCAAGGGGCACCAGCAGCAGGACGGGGTCGCCCGTCGTCGGGGTGACGACCGTGGCCTTGGGCGCCTTCTCGGGGGTGACCGGGCGACGGCCAAGGGCGGCCCACCCGGCGGGCAGGCTCGGGACCTCGGCGCGCACGGCGTTAGGCCCGAGCATGCCACAGAATTGGTACAGGTGGGTGGCATCGTCCTTCTGGAGATCATCGACGACCACCCCGTAGGGATGGGCCCCGCGCACCAGACCCGCCGTGCGGTAGACGAAACGCATGGGATTCCAGGCGCTGCGCAGGGGCGGGTACCAACTGGAAAAATTGTAGGATGGCCACCAGGGGCGCATCTTGACCCGCTGGGTGCCCTTGAAGGCCTCGACGGCGACCGGTGAGTCGTCGAGTTCCCAGGCCACCTTTTCGTTGGCATCGAAGCGGCCCGGCTGGTTCATCCACCGATACGTATAGGCCGCCGTCAGGTCGCAGGTCGCCGCAGCGCCGAGATCCGTCTGGGTGCTGCCCAGCCACACGCCGGGGGCAGCCCAGGGCTTTTCAGAGGAGGATTTCCCATCCACCAGGGCCTGATTGTGGTGGGCGCCGTCGTAACTTTGGTTGAAGGGTGATTCGGTGATCCAGTCGACGCCAAGGGCGCTGAAGTGGATCATCCCGGCGTCATTGTGGTGGTGCCCGGCCCCGCCCCATTGGTTGGCCCGGACGTGGAGGTTGATCCACGCCGCCTCGGTGCTGCGCGAGGAATAGGCAGACATCACCCCATGGATCGGCGTGACCCAGGTGAGGGGCAGGCCGAGGTCTTCGCGGGTCGTGCGTTGCCAGTCGACATCGAAAATCACCCGGCGGGTGAAGCCGGGGTAGGTGGGGCCCGGAAGGCGCATCCGCCCGTGCTTACCGGCTTTGATCTGGTCGCGGAGCGCCTGGTGGTTGATCTCGGCGGCTGGGGTTTCGCCAGCGATGGTCAGCAGGTAGTCGGCGGCCCGATCCTGGGGGAAGAAGGCCTTGAGAGTCAGGCTGGAGGGCGGCGAGAACAGGGTGTCGCTAAAAGTCCCGCTCGACTGGGTCAGCAGGCCCGTGGGGCTGGTGGCCTGGGCCTGGGCCTGGAGGAGTTTCCGCAGGTGGGGATGGCCGAAGCCATTGTAGCCCCGCCGGGCGTAGGCGGTCATGACATTGAACAGCACCGCCAGGCCGCCACCGCTCTTGCCGTTGGACTCAAAGATTTGGCCCTCGGCGTCGATGCCGTACTCCAGAAAGGCACGGATGTTCTCAATGCCCAGGGGGATCAGTTCCGGATCGTTGCCGGGCAGACCCTCGATGGCCAGGGCGGCGGCGGCATTGTTGAAGTGCCAGGTGGCGTGGTTGTTCTCGCGCCAGCGCAGGGGGCCTGCCTGGTGGGTGTCGCGGCGGCCGTAGGTGGTGAGGATGATCAACCGGCGGAACAGGTCTTTCTCCTCCGCCGTCATCCACTTTCCGCCGAAATCCAGCAGGTACGGCAGGTCGTCGCGCCCGGCCAGGCCGAGGATGCCGCGCAGGGCGGTTTCCCCGTCGCCGTTCGCGGCGATGCCGTACTCGCTGTCGGACTTGCCGTAAAACGCCTCCACCGCCGGCAGCAGCACCTTGCGGCACCAGTGGGCCTGGGCCTGGGCGACCTTGCGGCCGAGCACGTCATCACCGGTCAGCAGGCACCACAGGGCCATGGTTACCAGGCTGTTGGTGGTGGAATCGGCGTGGGACCAATAGAAGCCATGCTTGAGGTCCTTGAAATCGTCCCGGCCCGTGAAGTCGCCGCTGACGAGTTTCAGGAAGCGCTTGCCGTCATCCGTGGCCGGATCCCACCAGGAACGACGGAACAACTCCTCGATCTCGATCAGGGACTGGCGACCAACGGCGCTGGCCTCTAACCGGGCGCGGATCGCTGGCAGATCCTGGGGGCTGAACAGCAGACGCGGATAGACCCCGGGCTCCGGAACGGCGGAACCGAGCAGCGCCGTATTGAAGCCCACCAGGTCGTACCGCTCCACCGGCGTCAGGGGCCAGACGGTGGCCGGGCCCTGGTACTTAGCCCACTGTTCCGGGGTGAACGTGGCCCGGTCCTGCCACCGGCCCTGGACCGCCAGGTTGGGGATGGCGCGGTTGGCGATCTCCGGGTCGGCCAGGGTCTCGGGGGTGTCGAAGAGGGTGATGACGCTGTCGTGGAGGGCTTTCTCGGTGGGGGCGAAGGCCAGGGCCGTGGCCCCGGCCGCCACCAGTCCGCGACCGTCCTGGAATACCTGCAGGCCCCGGGCCGCCGCGACGTCCGCCAGGGCGTACCACGTTGCCTCCCCGACGCGGATGGTCCGCACCCCTGCCGGGGCGGTGAAAGCCGGACGGGTCACGGTGGCCACCCAGCGGTCGGCGATTTCGGGCACCAGGGTTGGCGGGGCATCGGCGGTCACCGCCGAACCGACCAGGGCCGCGAAGGCCTGCGGCACGTACAGGACCCCGTCGCGGGTCACGGCCCCGCCGGCAAGCAGGTCCGCATCATCCAAGCGCACCCGCGTCCCGTTGATGTAGCCGTAGCGGCTGCCATCGAAGGCGGCGATCTGCCCCACCAGCCGGGCCAGGGCCTGGGGCTTGGCGGTGCGGGTGTAGGGCGACCCGGTGGTCTGATCGGGGATCGGCAGGGGTTGGTCCTCGGCGGCGACCAGGGCGCTGCAGGGCATCAGGGCCGCGCACAGGAGGAGGGATGGAGTCGTCTGAAGGTATAACATGGTAAATGCGGTACGGATAAGGTCGGCCGATGTTGACCATGCCGTGGGCCCGGGACGTCGGCCGGCTCCGAGGTCATCCCCGCGTGTTGGGAAGCCACCCCCGGTCAACATTCCCAGGGTGGTCAGATGGGGGCGGTGAGATCCGTCACCCGCACGGGGCCGAAATCCGCCTGGGAGCCGCGGCCCGCGCCATCGGGGGCGATCACCGTCAGGCCGATGCGGGCGCTAATCCATTCCCCGGCTTGGGCCTGGGGCCGGACGGTGTGGAAGGGGATCCACGGTCCGTCGCCTTCGGCCAGGAAATAGGACAGGCGGCCCGAGACGTGGAAATCCAGGCGCAGGCGGAACAGGTCGCCGCGCACAACATGGCGCACGGACTCGTGGGTGTCCTTGCGCAGGATGGCGACCACGCCGTCGGTGGTGCGCTCCAGCAGCAGGCTGGTGGCGGCCTTGCCGAGGACGCACAAACCCGCCCGGGCGCCGGGCTTGAGGCCCGTGATGTCGATACTGGTGAGGGTCCGGAAGGCCCGGGCCACGGGCTTCTGGGCCAGGACATTCCCCGCCAGGCGGAGGTCGCCCCCGGCGACGGGCTCCGCCGTCAGGCGCAGGTGGCCGGGCCGGTTGGTCAGGGACCACCAGCGGGCTTGTTCGTTGGCGTGCCACTGCCATTGCAGCCCCGGACGGGCGCCGCGCCAGTCCTCATCCGTGGGTTGGATGGCGATGGGCTGGGGGGGCAGCGCTGGTTTTTTCCAGGTCAGCACCGGTTCGCCGATGCCGTTGCCATCGACATCGACGCCGATCACCGGCCAGCCATCGTGCCAGGTCACGGGCTGCAGGTGCAGGATGCGGCCGTAGGGCAGGTCTTCCTGGAAATGCAGGAACCACCATTCCCCCCTAGGGGTGTCGAGCATCGCGCCCTGGTGGGGGCCATTGATCGTCGAAGCGCCTTGTTCGAGGACGATTTTCAGTTCATAGGGGCCTTCGACGGTGCGACTGCGCAGGCAGGTTTGCCAGCCACCATCGACGCCGCCGGCCGGGGCGAAGATGTAGTACCAGCCGTCCTTTTTCAGGAATTTCGGGCCCTCAATGAAGGGGTGTTCAGCGGTGCCGTCGAAAATGACGTGGCCCTCGCCCAACAGCCGCGAGCAGTCGGGGGCCATGGGAACCAGGCGCAGTTGGTGGGCGATGCCCGAGCGCGAGCGGGAGTAGCCGTGGCACAGCCAGGCCCGGCCGTCCTCGTCCCAGAACGGGCAGGGATCGATCAGACCGGTGCCGGCGGCCAGCAGGGTGGGGGCGCTCCACGGCCCACGGGGATCCGTGGCGCTGACGACATAGATGCCTTCGTCGACCAAGGGCACGAGGATCCAGAACTTCCCGCCGTGGTAGCGAATCGCCGGGGCCCACACGCCGGAACCGACGCGCGGCTGGTCGTACCAGGGCTGGTCACCCCTGCGCAGATCCGGGCAGGCCGTCAGGGCGTGGCCAACCAGGGTCCAGTTGATGAGGTCCCGGGAGTGGAGAATCGGCAGGCCCGGGGTGCAGTTGAAACTGCTGGCCACCATCCAGTAGTCATCGCCAACCCGCTCGACATCCGGATCGCTGTAATCGGCGACCAGGATCGGATTGCGGTAGGTGCCGTCACCGAGGTCAGCGACGTAGGGGAAAGCGCTCGCAGAAGGCATAGAAAATCCAGGGTGTCGATCGTCCGTCGTGGGGCCAGGGTGGTTCCATGGCGGCGGAAACCTGCCCATCTCCCCCACGCAACGGGAGCCTTACCAGGGAGCTTAGCACGCCGAACAAGATTACCAGTTTATAACACAAGTATAACATTCGGAGCCGTCATGATCCTTGGCCAGCAGGCCATGGAGGGCCCTGACGGCTTCACCCGCACGGTGTACGAGCCCCCGTCAGGGTCGCGGGTGGCCCAACCATCGATCGTCAGTGCTGTGACCGCCCGTGAGCAGACAGGTGGCCTCGCCGCGCTGTCCTGGGAACGACCAGCCCTGGGGGCCGGGTGTTCGAACGCGTCGATGGGCCTTTGGCCAATCGGGATCTTGTTCTCAGGCGGTGCATCGCGGTTCACCGACCGGCGAGCAAGACCTCCAGGCCCGGGATGTCCTTGGGGATCGCCGCCGTCAATTCTTCGCAGCCCGTGGCGGTGATCAGGAGGTCGTCTTCGATGCGGATGCCGAACCCTTCCTCGGGCAGGTAGATGCCGGGCTCGTTGGAAAGGATCATGCCGGGGGCCAGGGGCAGATCGTAGTCCGCCGGGTCGTGGACATCGAGCCCGATGTGGTGGGACAGACCATGGTGGCGCGTGAAACCGGCCTTGATGATCGGCTCCCAGGCGAGTTTGGTCCATTCCCCGTGGGTCATGCCCGGGCGGACCAGGTCCCGGGCCAGGTGATTGGCGTGCAGCACCAGTTCATAAACCTCGCGGAAGCGGGGGTCGTCGAACTTCCCATGGACGGGGATGGTGCGGGTGACGTCGGCGCAGTAGCCGCCGGCGGTGGCCCCGGAGTCGATCAGCAGGGGGGCCTTGGGGGCCAGGGGCTGGTCGTTGAAGGGGTAATGCAGGGTCGCGCCATTGACGCCGCTGCCGACGATCGGCGGGAAGGCCAGGGGGCCATAGGCCGGGGTCCGGTAGTGGAAGGTCAGGGCACTGGCGACGGCGTTTTCGGTCTTGAGGGCGGCCAACTGGGGGAGGACCGATTTCAGGCCGTGTTCGGTGATGGCGATGGCCTGGCGGTGGAGGGCCACTTCGTCGGCATCCTTGATCATGCGCAGACGGACGAGGGACGGCTCGGCATTGCCGATGCCCAGGCCCGAAAGATCGCCACCGGCTTCGGTGCGGGCCTTCCAGGCCCGGGCCTGTTGGCTCTGCCAGCCGGGTTCCCGGGTCCGCCAGCACATGGCGATGCGCCCGCCGGCCCGCTCGGCGGCGGCCAGCACGCGGGCTTCCAGTTCCTCCCGGTGCAGGACCCGGTCGATGCCATGGGCCCGGCGGGCCTCACTTCCGGGGCCCAGGCGCTTGCCGTCCCACACAATCCGCGACGGGTCGCCGGGATCGAGGAACAGGGTGTCCCGGGCTTCGGGATCGAAGGGGTCGATCAGCAGGGCGGCGTCGGGTTCGGCGCAGCCCGTGAAGTAATCGAACCACGGATCCTGGCGTTCCCGGCGCAGATGATGCTCGTCACAGCCCAGCAGCAGCAGGGGCACGCTGCCGAACAGGCTGCGCTCGACCAGGGGCAGCGCCGCCGTGCGGCGACGGCGGTAGGTGGCGACGGGCAGGGGAAGGCCGCGGATCAGCATGGGGGCTGAGTCTGGGACGGCCCGGCGGCTGTCACGTCCGGGGAATGGGCCAGGGCCCAGAGTTCGCCGATGGCTGCTAACAGGGCTTCTTGACGGAAGGGCTTGGCCAGGAACCGGCAGTCGATGGGCAGGGGGCCATGTAACTGGTCCTGGGGATATCCGCTCATGAAAATCACCTGGAGCCCCGGATGGTGGCGGCGGAGTTCTTCGGCCAGAGTCTGGCCGGTAATGCCCGGCATGACGAGGTCGGTGACCAGCAGGTCGGGAAGTTCCTCTTGGCACCGCCGAGCGGCTTCCTGGGCATCGGTGGCGACGCGGACGACGTGGCCGGCTTCCTGGAGCATGCCGCCCACCAGTTCCCGGATGCTCGCCTGATCGTCCACCACCAGGATCCTGCGGGAGGGTTGGACGGCCGGCGCATCGTGCCGGGAGGATGGTTGGATGGCCCCTTCGGCTTCCGGGAGATAGATGTGGAAGCAGGTGCCGACTCCTGGGCTGCTGTCGACAGCCACGAAGCCACCGCTCTGACGGACGATCCCATGGACCGAGGACAGGCCCAAGCCAGTGCCTTTGCCAATCGCTTTGGTGGTGAAAAACGGTTCAAACAAGTGGTCGCGGATCTCGGGCGGCATGCCTTCGCCGGTATCGCGTACCGATAACTGGATGAAGGATCCGGGGCCGATGGCCGGGGCCTCCCGGGGATTGGCCCGGGCCAGCAACCGGGCCGCTCGGGGGTCGAGGGCGGTGCGGGCCAAGCGGATCGACAGGGTTCCGCCCTCGGGCATCGCATCCCGGGCGTTGGCGGCCAGATTCATCAGCACCTGCTGGATCTGGGTCGGATCGGCGGTCACCGTCAAGCCGCCATCGGGTCGTTCCAGGTGGATGGTCACTTGGCTGCCGATCAGGCGTTCCAGGAGCGGCACGGTTTCGGTGACTTCGGCTCCGAGGTCGAGGTTGCGCGGCGCCAGCACCTGATGGCGGCTGAAGGCCAGGAGCTGGCGGGTCATGCCCGCGGCCCGGTTCCCAGCGGTGTGAATGTGGCTGATGGCCTTCCGGGCCTTCTCGGGCAGTTCCTGACGGTTCTGTAGGGATTCGGCGTAGCCGATGATGATCGCCAGGACGTTGTTGAAGTCATGGGCCACGCCGCCGGCCAGCCGACCGAGGGCCTCCATCTTGGCCATTTCCTCAAGGCGGATGTCCATCGCTTTGCGCTCGGTCAGGTCGCGGGCGATGGCGCAGGAATACCCGCCCGGCAGGCGGGGATCCGTAATCCGGGTGATGGCGACCTCGACGGGGATGCGGGTCCCATCGGAGGCCCGCAGGGTCGATTCCTGGACCGGGCCATGCTCCTGGGAGTGATGCCAGGAGCCGGATCCCAGATTGTCGGCGATCGCGGACATGGGCAGCCCCGGCAAGTTCGCGAGGGGGATGCCGAGGCGGTCGGCGACGGCAGGATTGGCCCGGACCAGGATGTTGTGGTCATTGATCCACAGAATCAGGTCATGGGCCCGGTCCACCGAGGCGCCAGCCAGCAGCAGTTCGGTTTCGGCGTCCAACCGCTCCTTCAGCACCACCCCCAGGGCCAGGCCCGTCACCGCCAGCCCACCCAGCAGGGCCTGGGCCGCCAGCAGCCGCTGGTTGAGGTCGGTGAAGTCGCTGAAGGGCCCGTGGTGGTTCGCCGTGCCGAACATGGCCAGCAGGCCGACGACCACCGCCGCCAGGGTCGCCCCCGGCAGTCCGAAGCGGAGGGTGGTCCAGACCTGGAGCGGAAAGAGGAGAAAGGCCAGGGGCAGGGAGGCCTGGGTGGTGAGGTGGAAGGAGGCTCCGCCGGCGGTGGCCAGGAGCCCGGCGATGATCAGGGCCTCCCACCGCCGGGCGGTCGACATCGGTTCAGGCCAGGGGCGGCACCACACGAGGACCAACGGCGTTATTAAGAGCATTCCGAGGGCGTCGCCGGTGGCCCAGGTGATCCAAGCCTGGTGCTGCTGGGCCGCAGGAATGAACCCGAGCAAGCTGAGGGTCCCGATGCCGGTGGTGGCCGCGATCGGTGCCGACACCACCAGGGCCAGCAAGAGGTGCCACAGGGAGCGAACGGTGGTCAGGAACTGGCCCTGGCTGAGGCGACGAAAAAGCAGGGCAGCGACCACTGCTTCGCTCAGATTGCCCAGGGCGATCGGGACCAGGGCGCTCAGGGGCACCCCGTCGCCCAGATTGGATACCAGGGCCCCGAGGAAAATCCCTGGCCACAGGCGCATGCCCCCCACCAACAGGGCCCCGAGGGCTACCCCGGAGGGCGGCCAGATCGGGCTGACATTGGCCCCGGCAAAGGCCAACAGGAGCCCGAGGCGGGCCATCAGGAAGTAGAGGCCTGCCAAAGCCAACCAGGCGACCGGCAGGCGCCAGCCCCGGAGCCCATGGGCGTAGGCAAATGTCGTAGGGGATTGGTACATGGACGGAATCCACGGGAGTCTACCCCAGCCCGTGGGAAACCGCCAATGGGTACCGGACTTCCGGGTTTCCAAAGGGGCATGCCGCCTGTTGACTGGCCTTGCCAGGAGTCCGCCCGTCCCCTATCCCTGGCGCCCCTATCCCACGTTCCTTCCAGGAGATCCCATGGCTCGCATTACCCTCAAGGGCAACCCCGTCACCACCGTTGGCGAACTACCCGCCGTCGGCACCAAGGCTCCCGCCTTCGCCCTGGTGGCCGCCGATCTGTCCACCGTCACGGCCGCCACCTACGCCGGCAAGACCATCATCCTCAACATCTTCCCGTCCGTCGACACGCCGACCTGCGCCACCTCGGTTCGGAAGTTCAATGCCGAAGCCGCCAAGGTACCGGGCGCGGTGGTCCTGTGCGTCTCCGCCGATCTGCCCTTTGCCCAGAAGCGTTTCTGTGGCGCCGAAGGCATCAGCAATGTCTTCACCGCTTCAACCTTCCGTGCCTCCTTCGGGACGGACTTCGGCATTGCCATCGCCGATGGCGCCCTGACGGGCCTGCTGGCCCGGGCGGTGGTGGTGATCGGCGCCGATGGGGTGGTTCGCCACACCGAATTGGTGGCCGAGATCGCCCACGAGCCGACCTACGCCACGGCCCTCGCCGCCGCCCACTGAACAACGCGGTGATAAAAAAACCCCCGGGGGTTCTCCCCGGGGGTTTTTTATCACCACGCGACGGGCCCGGTTACCGGGGCTGTCCCTCCAGGGGGGAAAGGGTGAGGGTGGTCCGGATGGCCTGGCGAGTGCGGGCCCGGGTCTCGGAATCGGCCGCCGCGGCGTCGAGGACGGCCTCCGTGAGGGCGATGGCGACCTCGCCTTCACCCGCAACCACCACCTCGGCACCCAGGGCCCGCAGGGCGGCGACCTCCCGCAGGTGGGCGCAGCGGACCATCACCCGCAGATCCGGCCGGGCTGCCCGGGCCAGGCGCACGACCTCGGCGGGGTCCGCGAGGTCGCTGCTCAGGATCAGGGCCGAGGCCTGGGCGAGTCCGGCCTCCGCCAGGGTCTCCCAACGCAGGGCGTCGCCGTAGACCGCCGGCAGACCTTGGTGATTGAGCTGGCGGACCGTGGCCAGGTTCATTTCGACCACCGTCACCGGGATCTCGCGGGAGCGCAGGGCCTGGACCACGCAGCGACCCACGGGTCCGTAGCCGACGACCACGCAGCGGTGGTCTGGGTGGGCGGGCACTGTCAGGGCCGCGGGCACCACCAACGGCGGCCGAGCCTGACGGCGACTCCAGCGATAGAGGGCCGGATTGATGGCGATCGAGATCATCGCGACGGCCACCAGGGTATTCCAGGCCCGGTCATCGATCAGGCCCAGGCCCCGGGCGGCGGTTCCCAGGATGAAGGTGAATTCACCGATTTGGCCAAGGGCCATGCCCACCGGCAGGGCCACGCCCCACGGCCGACCGGCCGCGCGGACGACCGCCAGGGCCGCCAGGGGCTTGCCGATCATGACGATGGCGAGCACCACCAGGATCAGAAGCGGCTCGGCCCACAGGTGGCGAGGATCGAACAACAATCCGACCGAGACGAAAAACAGCACCGCGAAGGCGTCCCGCATGGGCAGGGCATCGCCGGCGGCCCGGGCCGCGAAGTCCGTGCGACCGACCACCAGGCCTGCCAGGAAGGCGCCAAGGGCCATGGACACCCCGAAGGCTGCGGCGGAGCCGACGGCAATGCCGACCGCCACCGCCAGGACGGCCAGGGTGAACAGTTCGCTCGACCGCGTAGCGGCGACTCGCTCCAGGGCCCAGGGGATGACCCGGCCCCCACCAACGACCACCAGTACGACGCAGGCCACGACTTTGAGCAGGGAAATGAAGACCGCCATCCCGGCACCGGATGAAGCGCCCTCCGGGCTCCCCGCCACCGCCATCGATCCCGCCAGGACCGGCAGCAGCACCAGGATGGCGATGGTCATCAGGTCCTCGACGACCACCCACCCGACGGCGATATGGCCGGTGGTGGTGTGGAGATCCCGCTGTTCCGTCAGCACCCGCACCAGAACCACGGTGCTGGCCACGGAAATCGCCAGCCCCACCACCAGGGCACTGGTCCAGGACCAGCCCATCAGGTGCAGGGCGACCGCCGCCATGCCGGTGCTGGCCAAGCTCTGGATCACCGCCCCCGGTACCGCGACCCGCCACACGGCCAACAGCTCCTGGACGTGAAAGCGCAGTCCGACCCCGAACATCAGGAGCATAATCCCGATTTCGGCAAACTGTTCCGCGACCCCCTGGCTCGCCACGAATCCCGGCGTGTGGGGCCCGACCAGGATCCCGGCCAGGAGGTAGCCGACGATCGGCGACAGACCGATGCGATGGGCCAGGTACCCGAGGACCAGGGCTGCGCCCAAGCCTCCGGCAAACGTCAGGATCACATCGTGGGAGAGCATGCCCCACCGTTGGCGGTTTCTGGCGAGGGACAATCAGCGGTCCTGGTCAGCAGGCCGTGTTTCCCGGTTCAGGGTTTGGCCTTTACCGCGAGCGGCATGTCCTGCCGCTTATGGTCGAGACCGCCTGGGGGTCTCCGGGCCGCCGGTGGGCGAGGTACGTCCGATCAGCTCAGGACCTTCCACATCGCCACCTCATCGCAGTCGAGGAAGCGGTGGCAGCGGACGCATTCCGTCCACACCTTGTCGGGCAGGCGGCTGCGATCGACCCGCGTGAAGCCCAGGCGGGTGAAAAAATCCACCTGGTAGGTCAGGCAGAACAGTCGGGTCAGGCCCAGGCGTTTGGCCTCGGCTTCACAGGCGTTCACCAATGCCCGGCCGACCCCGCGCCCATGGGCCGCCGGAGCCACGGCCAGGGATTTGAGTTCGCCGATGGTGTCGGTGTCGATGTGGACGGCGGCACAGCCGACCAGCCCGCCGACCTCGGCCTCGGCGACCAGAAAGTCCCGGGCGGTTTCGTACAACTCGGCCATCGGCCGGTGCAGCATCAACTTTTGTTCGGCAAAGGTGTTGATCAGGGCGTGGAGGGCCGGGACATCGCCAAGCCGGGCCGCACGGGTGGTGATCTCCATGCTTCAGAACTTCCGCAGGCCGCCGGCCTTGGGCGCGCCCGAGGGTACGGGGACGTTGACCTCGACCGGGGCCGGCAGGACGGCATCCAACCGCTCCAGGACCTTGCCCAGGTACTGGCGCTTGGCCTCCAGTTCCGTGGCTTTGGCCGCTGCCAGGCGCAATTCCTTGATCTCCGGCTGCTCCCCCAGGTAGGCAGCCAGGAACTCGGCCTCGGCATGGGAGGTCAGGGCCGTGGTCAGGTCATTGACGATCTTCTCCATCTGGTCGGCGTACTGCTTGCGCATCCGCTTGAGGGCTTCGGCCTTTTGGCCATCGGAGAGGGTGACGGTGAGGGGGGGCAGGGCCATGGCGGGGGGTCTACCACGCGCGGCCTGCCGTACCACCCTGGGGACGTCGTTCGTGGGGGGGGGCACTGCTGCGGCATGTGTCTCTCGTCCCCCAGGGTTTTGCCGCCACCCTGGATCCATGGCGATCATCCTCACGACCATCCTGGTCGGCATGCCGACCGACATTCGCGATGACCAGGGGCAGCCCGAGGTTTGGGTCTCCGGCTTTATCAAAACGCCGGTGATCGGGCCGGTGGCCATCGGCACGGCCCAGCTGGCGGGGGACGGCCAGGCCGACCGGACCGTCCATGGGGGTCCTGAGAAGGCCATCCTCGCCTACTGCCGGGATCATTATCCCCGGTGGTGCGCGGAACTGGAACGGGATGACCTGACGGACGGGGCGTTTGGCGAAAACTTCGCCCTCAGTGGCCTGGATGAAACCACCGTCGCCATCGGCGATCGCTACCGCATCGGCACGGCCCTGGTCGAAGTCTCCCAGCCCCGTCAGCCCTGCTGGAAACTGGCCCGCCGCTGCCGCCTGCCAACCATGCCCGCCAAGGCCATCGCCACCGGCCGCCTGGGCTGGTACTTCCGGGTCATCGAGGAAGGCCAGGCCGCCGCCGGAGCGACGGTGACCGAAGTCGCCCGTCCCTACCCGGCCTGGACCATCCAGCGCATCAATGCTCTGTTCTTCGGCCCGGCCGAGAACCGCGCACCCCTGGCAGAGGTCCTGACCCTGCCCCAGACCTCCCCGGAGTTCACGGCCATCTGCCGGACCCGTTTCGGATTCTGAAGTCCCCGTCGTTGCGGGGGGATTGCGGTGCCGAAAGGTCGGCCACCCTCCGGCGTCCCCTGCCGCCGGAGAGCCGTCCTATGAATCCAGCCGAAGCCGCCACCCCCCTGCGCCAGGTCGAAGCCGAAGTCGGCAAAGTCCTGGTTGGCCAGCGTGACCTGGTCCGGCGGCTGCTGATCGGCCTGGTGTGCGATGGCCACCTGTTGTTGGAGGGCCTGCCCGGCTTGGCCAAGACCACGGTGGTCAAGGCCCTGGCCTCGGCCATGGCTGCCCACTTCCGCCGCATCCAGTTCACCCCGGACCTGCTGCCCGCCGACATCATCGGTACGCGCATCTATGAACAGGGTCAGTTCCGCGTCCGTCAGGGCCCGATTTTCGCCCAGATCATCCTCGCCGACGAAATCAACCGCGCCCCGGCCAAGGTCCAGTCGGCCCTCTTGGAGGCCATGCAGGAGCGCCAGGTCACCATCGGCGACGAGACCTTCCCCCTGCCGCGTCCCTTCCTGGTCCTGGCGACCCAGAACCCCCTGGAGCAGGAGGGCACCTATCCCCTCCCCGAAGCCCAGACCGACCGCTTCCTGCTCAAGGTCCGCGTGACCTACCCCAGCGAAACCGAGGAGAAACTGATCCTCGAACGTGCCCTCGGCAAAGCCCCCGTGGCCATCACCCCGGTCCTGACCCCCGAGGCTCTCCTCGCCGCCCGCACGGCCTGCGACGGCATCCACATGGACGAGCGCCTGCGGGATTACTGCGTGAACCTGGTGCGCGCCACCCGCGACCCGTCGATCCCCGCCCTCAAGGGCCTGATCCAGTGCGGCGCCAGCCCCCGCGCCACCATCAGCCTGGCCCAGGCCGCCCGCGCCCAGGCCTTCCTCGACGGTCGTGGCTTCGTCACCCCCCAGGACGTGAAGGCCCTGGCCCCGGACGTCCTCCGCCACCGCATCATCCCGTCCTACGAAGCCGAGGCCGAGGGCCTGGACCACGATGCGCTCATTGGGCGGTTGTTGGAACATGTTGTTGTTCCTTGAACGTCCGGGGTCCGGGGTCCGGGGTCCGGGGTCCTGTGGGTCGGGATCTATCCGGGGTGATCTGTGACATTCCGGGCCGTCGGCGAAATCCGAGCATGGGCATTATCCCAGGACTTGGCCGTGGACATCTACCGTCTGACGGCTCGGGAGCCTTCAGCGCGTGATTTTGGTTTTCGGGACCAAATCCGACGCGCTGCAGTGTCGATTTCTTCCAACATTGCCGAAGGCTTTGGCAGAGGTGGGGATCGGGAGTTCCTGAGATTTTTGGACATCGCTCGGGGTTCAGCCCACGAAGTCGCCTCGCTTCTGCACTTGTCGGGTCGCCTCGGCTACGCCACCACCGAGGAGATCACGGAGTTACTCCGACGGGTTGATGACGTGGTTGGACGTATTGCAGGTCTTCAAAACCACCTCCGGAGTCCGCGTGTCGGTGAAGAAGGCGAGGACTATCAGACATGACCAGCCCTCGCGAGACCCCGGACCCCGGACCCCGGACCCCGGACGATTTGGCCGAGATCCTGCGCCAGGTGCGCCGGATCGAGATCCGCACGGAACGCCTCGTTTCCAGCCTCACGGCCGGCCGCTTCCGCTCGGCCTTCAAAGGCACGGGCATGGAGTTCGATGAGGTGCGGGAGTACGCCGTGGGCGACGACGTGCGCTCCATCGACTGGAACGTGACCGCCCGGGCCGGGAAGCCGTTTGTGAAGGTCTTCCGCGAGGAGCGGGAACTGTCCGTGGTCCTGGCGGTGGATGTCAGCGGCAGCATGCGTTTCGGGGCCATTCCCGGGGTCAGTCCCCGGGCCAAGTTGGCCCTGGCGGCTGAGGCCGCCGCCGTGGTCGGCGTCACTGCCCTCAAGAACGGTGACCGGCTGGGCCTGGTGTCCTTCACTGACCGTACCGAAGTTCACCTGCCGCCGCGACGCGGGCGGGGACATGCGTTGCGGGTGGTTCGAGAGGTGTTGGTTCAGCCTTTAGGTCCGGGGTCCGGGGTCCGGGGTCCGGGGTCTCCTGAAGGGGTGGCTGTAGAGGTGCCGTCGGGATGGCTCCGAAACCTCCCAGGCTTCCGACGTCCCCGGACCCCGGACCCCGG
>CAIUVD010000215.1 GCA_903902515.1 uncultured Planctomycetota bacterium
CCGGGGTCCGGGGTCCCGTGAATCGCGGGAACCGTTGCGTGGTCGCAGCCCGACATCAGCGAGCCTCGCCCACCACGACCCCGGACCCCGGACCCCGGACCCCGGACCTCAGGGCCATCACCGCCGCCCCGCCATCAGATAGCCAACAATTCGGGCCAGTTCGGCCTTCATGTCCTGGCGGTTGATGATCAGGTCGAGCTGGCCGTGCTTGAACAGGAACTCGCTGGTCTGGAATCCCTCCGGCAGCTCCTGCTTGATGGTTTCCTGGATCACGCGGGCGCCGGTGAAGCCGATCAGGGCCTTCGGCTCAGCGATGATGACATCGCCGAGGCTGGCGTAGGAGGCCATCACCCCGGCCATGGTCGGGTTGGTCAGGACGCTGATGTAGGGCAGGCCCTTCTCGGCGTGACGGGCCAGGGCGGCGGAGGTCTTGGTCATCTGCATGAGGGAGATGGCCCCCTCCTGCATGCGGGCACCGCCCGAGGCGCTGACAATGATGGCTGGCATCTTAGCGGCGGTGGAGCGCTCGATCATGCGCGTCAGTTTTTCACCGACGACGCTACCCATGGAGCCACCGTTAAATTCGAAATCCATGACGCCCAGGCCAACCGGGTGGCTGCCCATGGTGCCGGTGCCGCACAGGACGGCGTCCTTGAGGCCGGTCTTGGCCTGCTGCTGCTTAATACGCTCAGGGTAGGGCTTGCCATCGACGAAGCCCAGGGGATCGCCGCTGACCAGATTCGCGTCCCACTCCACCCAAGTGCCGTCGTCGATGAGGTTGGCGATCCGCCGACCCGAGGGCATCTTGAAGTGGTGGTTGCACTCCGGGCAGCAGTCGAGGCGTTCCTCCACCAGCCGCTTGAAGACGGTCTTGCTGCAGGAGGGGCACTTCAGCCACAGGCCGTCGGGGATCTTCTTGGGATCCTTGGTGGGCGTGGCGCGGCGGAGTCGGTCGAGAACCATGGGCGGGGAGGATGGGCCAACGCCCGGGATCGCAAGCGCGTCTGGAGGGGTCGTTAGGCCCGGACCTGGTGGATGCCCAACTCGTCGTAGGTCGGTGGATGGTCGAAGGATCCGTCGATGAAGGTACGGAACCACAGTTCGAGGGCCAGGAGGGCGCGGATCTCGCGGGTGCGGTTGGCCCGACCCCCCAGGTGGTCATCCACCAGGGCCTGGACCCGTTCGGGACGGAACAGACCCCGGTCGCGAGTCCGAGGATCGGCCAGCACGCCGGTCACCAGGGGCCGCAGGCGGTCCTTGAACCATTCGCCCACGGGAACGGTGAACATCTGCTTTTTCCGGTAGGCCAAGTGGGTGCCAATGAGGTCCTCGACCGCCTTCTTGAAGATCCACTTGGTGGTGCCGTCCTTCAATTTGAGGTTGCCCGGGATGGCGAAGGCCAGTTCCACCATCCGGACATCCAGGAGCGGATTGCGGGCTTCGATGGACACGGCCATGCCCATGCGGTCTGGCTTTACCAGGTTGTTGCCGGGCAACAGCAGGGCCGTGTCGAGGTGCAGCACCTGGTTGATGCGGTCCAGGGACCGGGCTCGGGTGAAGGCGGCATTCACCACTTCGAAGGAATCCGGCAGGCCCCGGAAGGCACCGGGGGCGTAGAGGGCCTCCTTATCGGCGGTCTTGAAGAGGCTGATGGACTCATGGTAGGACCGGCGGAACTGGGCGTCGTCCATGCCCGCCACCGCGGGGGTGAAGAAGTCCCGCTGCTTATCATAGCCACAGAACAGTTCATCGCCGCCATCGCCCGTCAGCACCATCTTCACGTGCTTGGAAGCCACCTTGCTGACCATCCACGTCGGCATCATGGAGGCATCGCCGTGGGGCTGGTCGTTGTGCCACACCGTGAGGGGCCACAGGTCGATCATGTCGGCGCTGACCATCTCGCAGGTGTGGCGGGTGCCGAAGCGCTCGGCGGCTTCTTTTGCGTAGGGCGACTCGTCGAACCGCGGGTCATCGAAGCCGATGGTGAAGGACTGCACCGGGCGGCCCAGGCGGCGGGCCATGACGCCGACCACGGCCGAGGAATCGACTCCGCCGGACAGGAACGCGCCGAACGGCACGTCGGCCCGCATGCGCCAGTCCACGGCGCTGTCGAGAATGGTGTTGAAGCGGTCGCACCAGTCCGCGACCGAGGTCCGATGGTCCTCCGGGGCCACGGGCAGGCTCCACCACGTGCCGGTGGTGATGCGACCCTCGCGGTCCGTCTTTAGCCAGGTGCCGGGCATGACATGGCGAATGCCGGCAAAGGCCGTGAAGGGCGGCGGGACGTAATTAAAGGTCAGAAAGTGGTGGATGCCCTCGGGATCCGGCCGAGCCGGTACACCGGCAGCCAACAGGCATTTGATTTCGCTGGCGGCCACGATCCCGGCCTCAAGCCGAGCCCAGTACAGGGGTTTGACGCCGATCCGGTCCCGAGCCAGGAACAGGCTGCCATCCCGACGATCGGCAATGGCCACGGCAAACATGCCATTGAGTTTGGAGAGGAAGGACGGCCCCTCCTTCTCATACAGGCGCAGCAGGACTTCCGTGTCCGAATGGGACCGGCAGGCCCAGGGGGTCCCGACCAATTCGGCGGCTAACTCCCGGTAATTGTAGATTTCGCCATTTTGAACCACCACCACGTTGCCGTCATCGGACACGAAGGGCTGATGGCCGCCCGCCAAGTCGATGATGGACAACCGCTGGTTGCCAACCCCGATCCGGCCATCCGTCCACAGGCCCGTATCATCGGGCCCTCGGTGACGGATGACCCCCGCCATGCGGGCCAGGAGATCCTGGGTCAGGTGTCCATGGGGATTACTGGCCGCGACGATTCCGCACATGGGCGGCATGATAGGGCTTCAGACGGCCCTACCATACCGCACCCATGGGCGGTCAGTGGCGACCGTGGAGGGTCTGGACCAACCGCTCGTGGTTGCGCTGGAGGTTGGCGCGGACCCGCTCAAGAATGTCCGTGACG
>CAIUVD010000216.1 GCA_903902515.1 uncultured Planctomycetota bacterium
GCAGGACCCCGGACCCCGGACCCCGGACCCCGGACCCCGAACGGTATTTGGTATATTCCTCCCAAGCCCATCGCTCCAATTGCGCCCGATGGGCCGCCAGGCGGCTCCAGGGCGTGCCTTCCTTGGCGTCGATGCCGGCCTTGGCGTTGACCCGTAGGAGCAGATTGCTGAGGGCGTGGCGGATGACCGGATCCGGATCCTTGGCGGCCCGGTTGGCGATGTCCTGGACGGGGATCGACGACATCCAGGTGACATTGCCGGCCAGGGCGGTGGCGGCCGGGGCCGCAATCTCCCGGGCGCCCGTGACGGCGATGGCGACCAGGGCCTTGGCCAGGGGGCCGTCGATCTGGCGGCCGATGCGCACGCAGGCCAAGGCCAGGCCGGCCACGCCATCGTCGTCGAGTTCTCCGGCCTGATGCTCGGTTTCCAGACGGATGATGGCGGCGGCCAGAAGGTCCACGGCCTCACCGCGACGAATCAGGCCAATGGCGTGGTTACGTTCCCCGGAACGGGCCAGGGCAAGGGCCCAGGACAGGGCGGCGCGGGTGTCCGGGGCGTCGATGCCACCCTCGGTCAGCAGCACTTCCAGGGCGTGCTGGCGGACCACCGGGTTGGCGCTGCCGGGCAGGCGGTCCTCCCGGCGCGGATCCGCCAGGGCCACGGCCAGGGCCGGGACCTCTTTGGGACTCAAAATGCTGAGGGTATCGAGGGCCCCGGACACCAGGGCGGGATCCGTTTCCAGGCGCAGGAGATCGATCACGGGGGGGACGTACACCACCTGACGGGAGAGGCGCATTTCCCGCAAAATCGCCAGGCGCACGTCCCGGTCGATGGCCCGCCAACGCTTGGGATTGGTCGAAGCGCCCCGGCGCGACCACGGCTCGCCGCGATAGAACAACCGGGCCGTGAGCAGGGTCGGCGCCTCGTCGGGCTGGCGTACGGACAGGTAGGCGATTTGGCGAGAAACCCAATCGGGGTCACTGGCGAATAAATCCTCGTAGCGGACCTGAGATCCGCGATCGCCGAGGCGCAGGGATTCGGGATTGGCCACGGCCTTGGGATCGATCTCGGCCCCCAGGGCAAGGGCACCCGCCAACAGGACCAGGGCAGACTTCACAGTCCCTCCTGCCACACCGGCTTGAGGTGCGGGAAACGGAAGCGGACCCGCTCCAGGAAGGCGGCGTCCCGGGTCGTCAGGGGGCCGACCAGGACCTGAATCCGGCCGGAGCCGGCGGACACCACCCGGGCCGGCAGTTGGGCGGCGCGGGCAGAGGCGGCCAGGTGCTCCGCCCCCTCCCGTTGGGCCTCGGGCCCAACGGCCAGGCGCAGGTACCAGCCAGAGGACGCCGGGGCCGGAGCCGGCCGGGCCAGGTCGTCGAGCAGGCGCGCCATCAGGGCCCGCAGGCGGGCGGGACCCACCCCGGCCTGCTGCAGACGGCGACGGGCTTCGCTGCGCAGGGCCTCGCCCCCGGCTCCGGCCTGGGATTCCTGGGCCGCAGCGCAGGCCCGGGCGGCCTCCAATAGCGCCTGGGGCTCGTCCTCGACGCGCTCCCGGGGCGCCAAGACCACGTCCACCGTAACCCGCCAGGTCCGTTTGGCACCCGGGGGCGGTTCCTCCACCACATACAGCATCTTCATCGTCGCCTGGTCGACTGCACCGATCCCGGGTTCAAAACGGTACACCACCGACAGGTCGCGGACCTGGCGGTAGAGCCCCCGAGGGTCGGTCCATTCAATGGCATTGGCCAAGGGCTTGAGGGAAAATTCCGGGTGCCGACTGGCCTTGGCCCGGCGGACCTTGGCCTGGAGGGCCTGCCGACCTTCCGGCAGCACCGCCCACGAAACTTCAGGCTCCCACACCTGGTCCCCCGGAGACGCCGGGAGGGGGAACAGGGCGAGGTCCACCAAACCGATGGCCCGGCCGCCCTCCTGCTCCCGCCCAGCGGCATCCATCATTTGCACCGCGCCATCTTCAGCGATGTGCAGGAGACTGAGGCGTTCCCGCCCGGTGGCGTCCGGGCCTACCAGGGCGACGTGGCCCTCGGGGCCCAGGCCCATGACCGTGAAAGAAGACCGGGCCACGGCCGGCACCCCCTCACGTTTGTCCCCCAATAGTTCGATGCTGGTGGTGGTGGTCGTCCAGGTCAGGACCGTCCCCGGCGGGCACGAGAAACGGGATGGACGGAAGGATAAGGCGACCACGGCAATGCCGAGCAAAGCCACCAGCACAGCCCCAATCCCGACCGCCCACTGGATGCGGGTCCGGGCGTCAGCGCGGGCGAAGGAGTCAGTGAGCGACATGGGGTGGGCAGGATCCCGGTTGGGCGGCATGGGCAAGGGGACCCGACAGCCGCATCCTAACACCTACCCGGTGGCCAATCTCCGCCTATCTTGGCCCCATGCCGTCCATGATCCCCACTCCCGGTACCCGTCTTCTGCGGTTTGTCGGTGATCGCGTTCTCGTCACCCTGATGGCGGAGGATACCCCGGGATCCCAGGCCTTCCTGCGCACCACCCTGGGGCGCGGGCGACAACTGCGGGAGGAAACCGTGGCCAGCCTGGGGGGTGCCGGGGAATTCGCCGGGGCCGCCTGGCGCGATCTGCCCATGACCCGGGACGGCCGGAACTGGGTCCTCGACCTGCCGGTGACCGAGGTCGGCTACTTCCGGGCCAAGCCCTATGTGCGGGACAGCCACCACCGCCAGCATTGGCCCGAGGGCGACGACCTCGGGATCAGCGTCCATCCCGATGCCTACCGCACGGCCAATACCATTTATTGCGCTTTCCCCCGGATGTTCGGCAAAACCAAGGAGCAGGTCGCCACCCGCCAGGTGATCGTCGACGAGCAGTTGGCGACCCTTGACCGCCACGGTTTCACGGTCATCCCGCCCTCGGGCACCCTGCGGGACCTGACCCGGGAACTGCCCCACATCGCCGGCCGCCTGGGCTGCACCATCCTCCACCTGCTGCCGGTCAGCCCGACGCCCACCACCTTCGCCCGCTTTGGCCGCTTCGGCAGCCCCTACGCCCAGCAGGACCTGACGGCCATCGATCCGGCCCTGGTGGAATTCGACAAGCGGACCACCGCCGTCGACCAGTTCCGGGAACTGACGGCCGCCGCCCACGCCCGGGGCTGCCGGGTGTTCCTCGACATTGTCATCAACCACACGGGCTGGGGCTCAACCCTGATGAACGAGCACCCGGAGTGGTTCAAACGCGAGGAGGACGGCCGCTTCCACAGCCCCGGGGCCTGGGGCACGGTGTGGGAAGATTTGGTGGAACTGGATCACCACCACGTCGACCTGTGGGAAGACATTGCCCGCAGCCTCCTGACGTGGTGCGGCCGGGGCGTCGACGGCTTCCGCTGCGATGCGGGCTATATGGTCCCCCTCCCGGCCTGGCAGTACATCATCGCCCGGGTCCGCCAGGAGTTCCCGGAGGCGGTCTTTCTGCTCGAGGGCCTGGGCGGGTCGTGGGCCGCCACCGAAGCCCTGCTGACCGAAGGCGGCATGCAGTGGGCCTACTCGGAACTGTTCCAAAACTACGATAGCAGCCAGCTCCACGGCTACCTCGGCTACCTGCATGGCACGGTCGACCACCCGGGTCCCGGAGCCGGCAAGGGCGTGTTCGTCCATTACAGCGAGACCCATGACAACCTGCGCCTGGCGGCCAAGGGGCCCGCGTGGTCCCGCTTCCGCAATCGCCTGTGCGCCCTGGCCAGCACCCACGGGGCCTTCGGCTTCACCGCCGGGGTCGAGTGGCTGGCCACGGAAAAACTCGAAGTCCACCAGAGCCGCGGCCTGTCCTGGGGCCAGGAACCAAATCTGTGCGGCGATCTGGCGGCCCTCAACAGCCTGCTGGCCGAGGATCCTGTCTTCTTCGATGGGGCGGTGATCGAGCCCCTGAGCGCACCCGGCGACCCGGCGTGGGCGGTGCTCCGCCGCCAGGGGGACCGTACGGTGCTGGTGGCCGCCAATCCCGATGAGCAGCGGACCGTGACCCTCGCCCTGCCGACGGGATTCACCAACGCCATCGAACTGACGGGGGCTTCCGCAACCGTCCGGTCCCAGGTCGGTGGAAGCCAGATCCTGGAACTCCCGCCCCTCAGTTGCGTGGTCCTCGGGACCCCCGTGGACGCCTATACCGGATCGGCCTACCGCCGCGACCGGGCCGTCGCCGCCTGGGCCCTCCAATGCTTGGCCCACGTCCTGGAGATCGACCACATCGGTCCGGCCCCCTGGCAAGACCTGGCGACGTGGGTCCGGAGCGATGTCACCCGTTTCCTGGCCGCCCTCACCCATATCGACCCCATCGCCGCCAAGACCGATGTGATCGGGGCGCTGGCGGCCACCTGCGAGATCGGCGGGGCGACCTGCCACCGCCATCGGCCGCAGGTCGTCACCTGGTCGAGCCTCGACCGCCAGCGCATCGTGCCCCTGCCACCGGGCCATTGGGTGCTGGTGCGGGATGACCAGCCCTTCCGCCTGGCCGTCCGACCCCCCAGCGGCACGCCCCTGCGCCTCAGCAGCGTGGCGGTGGCCGATGGCTACGTCACCGCCATCCCGCCCCAGCATCCCGGCACCGTGGCCGTGGAACTGGTCCACCGGGGCGGCAAAGCCCTGACCGGACGGCTCCTGTCCCTGGCGGCCGAGCCGATGGGCCCGCCCTACCACGCCAATGACGGCATCGCCCTGCTAACCAATGGCCGGGGCGGCATGGCCCGGCTGGCGGTCGATTTGGGCAAGATCACCTCGAAATACGACTGCCTCTTGGGGGCGAATCTCCACCCGTCGGCCCCCAGCGACCGTCACATCCTGGCGAAACGTCTGCGGGCGTGGATCGATGCCGATGGATTCATCATCCCCCTGGATGGCCGCAACCTGACCTCCTTCGAGCCGGGCCCCCCGGCGGTCTGGAACTTCATCGCCAGTGCCGGCGATGGCCGGACCGTGGCCGTGACCTTGACCGCCGACATGGTGCCCGAGCGCAATACCGTGGTCCTACGCTGGACCCGGACCCCCGGGCCGGCCCCCTGGGGGACGCCCCTGCCCGAGGGCGCCCGGGTCAGCCTGACCCTGCGGATCGACCTGGAAGACCGCTCGTTCCACAGCGAAACCCACCTTTCGCCTGGCGCGGAGGCCCATTTCCTCAGCGCCGTCCAGACCATTCCCGGTGGTTTCCGGTTCGCCCCCGCCAACGACCGGCACCTGACCGTGACCGTTAACCATGGGGCCTACCACCCGGAAACGGAGTGGTGCCGTGACATCCGCCATCCCGTGGAAGCGACCCGCGGCATGACCCCCGCCGGAGACGCATTCAGCCCCGGTTGGTTCGGTGTGCCCCTGCCCCTTGCGAGTGAGGTCGTGGTGGTCGTGACCGCCGAGGACCTGCCGGAGCAGGAGATCACCGAGGTGGAAACGGCACGGGCCGCCCTGGTGGCCGATGCGGTGGCCAAAGCCGCGATTGCCGATGGCGACGATTTCGGCCGGACCCTGGCCATCGGCGCCCAGGCCTACCTGGTCCGGCGCGGCAACGGCAAGACCGTGATCGCCGGCTATCCGTGGTTCCTCGACTGGGGCCGCGACACCTTCATCAGTGCCCGGGGCCTACTGGCCGCCGGGTTGGTGGACGAGGTCCGGGACCTGGTCCTGACCTTCGCCCGCTTCGAGGATGGCGGCACCCTGCCCAACCTCCTCAACGGCGACCACGCCACCAATCGCGACACCAGCGATGCGCCCCTATGGTTCGGAGTGGTCTGCGACGAACTTTCCACCCTGCGGAAGGATCTGTGGAAGACCCGCCTGGCCGACGGCCGGACGGTGACCGAGGTGGTCCGCGGCATCGCCGCCGGATACCTCGCGGGGACGGTCAACGGGATTCGGGTCGATCCCGCTAGCGCCCTCGTCTACAGCCCGCCCCATTTCACCTGGATGGACACCAACTATCCCGCCGGGACCCCCCGGGAGGGCTACCCGGTGGAGATTCAAGTCCTGTGGATCCGCCTGCTGCGCCTGCTGGAGCGGATCAAGGCCCCGGTGGTGACGGATACGTGGAAGATCCTGGCCGACCGGGCCCAGGCCAGCCTGGTGCAACGCTTCTGGCGGGAAGACCTGGGCTACTTTGCGGACTGCCTGCACGGCCCCGCCGGCACCCCGGCGGAACATGCCCGGGTCGATGCGGCCCTCCGCCCGAACCAGTTGTTCGCGGTTTCCTTGGGCATCGTCACCGGCCCCCGGGCCCAGCGCCTGGTGGCAGCCTGCGAACGCTGGCTGGTGATCCCCGGGGCGATCCGCAGCCTCGCCCCCCTGGAGGTCGAACATCCCCTGGAAATCCGGGGCGCCGACGGCCACCTCCTCAACGACCCTCGTCGACCCTACTGGGGTCGTTACGAAGGCGACGAGGACACCAGCCGTAAGCCCGCCTACCACAACGGCACCGCCTGGACCTGGCCCTTCCCGACCTTCTGCGAAGCCCTGGCCCTGGCCTGGAACCGGGATCCGGCCGCCGTGGCCGCCGCCCGCGCCTACCTCGTGAGCATGGAAGGCCTCCTCCATCACGGTTGCGTCGGACAGATTCCCGAGGTCATCGACGGTGACACCCCCCACATCCAACGGGGCTGCGATGCCCAGGCCTGGGGCGTGACCGAGGCGTTGCGGGTGTGGAAAGCCCTCGGGGCTCAAGGATTGGCACCCTGATTGCGTTAGGGACTGGTGGAGGCTGCCATGTCCCCTGCCACCTACGCCCGTGAACCGGAAGGCATCTATCGTGTTGATGCCTTCGGCCGCACGTTTCTCTGCCCGCCCCTCATCATCCTCGGCCGCCGCCCCGATCCGGAGCGACCCACCGGGAAACTGGTGACGGTCGCCTGGGCCGACCACGCCGAAACCGGCACCTGGTTCGAGGCGGAGGTACCCTCCGTCATCCTCGGGGATGTCGACGCCATCGGTCCCATCCTCGCCCGCTCGGGCTGGACCCCGGACCATGAGGAGTGGTTCGACTACCTGTGCACCGCCGTGCTGGAAAATTTTGCCAGCGAGTTCGACGACCTGCCCGTCAGTTCTAGCTCCGCCCTGGTGATCTGACGCCCGGCGGGATCATCCCGCCCATGCGTGTGACCCTCGGCTCTCCCCTGCGGGCCCTCATCGGCCTGCTCCTCCTGACCGTGGCGGCCGGCGTGGTGCTGGTGACCCACGACTTGGAGTTTGGCATCGGCTGGACCGCCGTCATCCCGGCCCTGGTCCTCGGCCTGCCGGGGGCCGCCCTGACCCGCCGCCGGGTCCTGGAGCGGACCGGCGACCGTTTGTGCATCACCGATGGCTGGTGGTGGCGTCGGGCCTATGAAACCTCCCTTGCCGGGGCGGCCCTGGAACGGGTGCCGACCGCCGGCCTGTGGGCCGTGGTCCTGCGCCGGGAGCAGCAGGAAGTCACTCTCGCCACCTGGGTTCGGGCCTCGACCGCCACGACCATCAGCCAAGCCCTCGACCTGCCCCTGACCACCGCCGCCGGCCCCGCGGCAGACCGTTGACGGCTGCACCCTTGCGGAAGGCCCCGGCCCCCGGACCTTCCCCAGCCATGGCCAGCCCCCTCCCCCTCCCCCTTCCCACCAGCGAACTGATTGCTGCGGGGGTGTTTCTGGCCTCCACCACCAAGCCCCGCCGCTGGCTCCTGCTCCGGGGGCATCGCAGCCATGAATGGGGCTTCCCCAAGGGCCACCAGGATCCCGGGGAGACCCTCCTCCAGGCCGCCCTGCGGGAAACCGCTGAAGAAACCGGCATCGGTCTGTTGGCCATCACCGCGCCGCCCTTGATGCTGTCCTATCGGGTTCCCAGCGGCCGGGCCAAGACCGTCGCCTACTTCCCCGCCGTGACCGCCGCCGCCGAGGTGGTGTTATCTTCAGAACACCAGGAATTCCGCTGGGTGGCCGATAAAGAGGTCGCGCCCCTCCTGTCCCACCCGAATCTGCGGCAACTGTTCACGGACCATTTGCGGACCCTGGCGTGCTGAACCTGCTTTTTTACGAACCCGAAGCCGAGACTCCGACGGGCCGGGAGGCCCTGACCGAGGCCTGCCGTTTGGTTGGCATCACGTTCGAGGCCCCGGCCGAGGCCGCCTACCGTCCTGGACGCTGGCACGACCCCGTGACCGGGGCACAGGCGATCATCGACCTCGGTATTCCCGACCTGACGGGCGATGAAGATCCCCACCCGCCGACGACGTATAGTGGCTGGCGGGCCCTGCCCTTGAGCGTCCAGATCCCCCTCGTCGGTCCCCACTGGCACGCGGTGGAGGCCCTAACGATGGTCGAACGCCTGACCGCCACCCTGCCCGGCGTGGTGCCCCTCGATACCGAGGACACCCGGGGCGACGACGACGGCGATTCAGGCCCCTACCCCTGGTCCCGGCCCCGGCGGATCGCCCATTGGGAAGTCCTGCGGACCGCCCAGGACCTGGTGGTGCCCCGTCTCAACCGAGGGTCGAGCCTGCGCCTGTGGCGCTGGCGTCGCGAACGGGCCGCGGCCGCCATCACCCATGCCAACCTGCACTGGCCCGAGATCACCGTACTGCTCGACCGCGAGACCGGTGCGGCACGAACCTCGGCCCTGATCCCCCTGGGTCAGGCCACGGCCCTGCCGGTGGTTGACCTGCTGGTGCTCCAGCACCCGGGCGGAGTGGGCTGCCTAGCCTTCGAAGACCTCGTAGCCCTGACGGGCGATCTGGACCCCCTGCCGGCCGGGGCCCGTCGCCTGCCGTTGACCGACGATCTCCAGACGGCGTTGCGGAACCTCCCCCTGCTCCCGGTCCGCCGCTTCGCCACGCTCCTGGATGAGGATTGGCAGGACTGAGACACCCGGCAGGGATGCCCCCCGCCGCCCTTGGCCAGTTCATGGGCCCGGGTACACCTCCCCCATGTCGACCACCTTCGCCTGCCCCCACTGCGGCCAATCCTACCCGATCAAGCCGGTCCTGATCGGCAAGGTCGTGCGCTGCACCGGGTGCAAGAACCCCTTCCGCCTGCGCGAGGATGGGATCGCGGAGATCGTCAGTCCGCCCCGGCAAACCCCCGCCCCTGAGCCCGTCGCCACGCCCGCCGTTGCCGCCAACGAAAGCTCCCGGGGCTCCTCGTCCATCCGCCGCATAGCCGACGACGCCAAGGCCAAGGAGATCAAGGAACGGATGGCCGAGGCCCGCAAGGCGATGGCCGCTGATCTGTCCCAAGCGGCCGGAAAAGCCCTGCAAAGCAGTACCGTCAAGGCCGAGGAGGGCACGGAGCGACGCCAGGGCAGCAGCCGAATGGCGGCGGTTAAAAACGAAACGGGCAAACGCCGAATCGGCCCCGCTATCCTCACGGGCGAGGGCGAGCGCGAGGCCGCGAACAGCCGCAACTGGATCATCGGCGGCGTGTTGGGGCTTGGTGTGGCCGTGGGCTTGGGCTGGTTGCTCAGCCTCGACGGACCCCGTACGGCGGCCATCGAAGGCTTCACCCAGGTCCTCCCGCCGGACCAAAACGTCTATGGCAGCCGCGACCTGGCGATTGCCAATCGCGGCTGGCTGACGGCCGAATCCGGCGCCGTCACGCCCTTCATCGACCTCGGCACCGTGCGCTGGGGCCGGACCATGACCCTCACCCCGGCCAGCTATGGAGCAGCCCTAACCCGTCTGGCGTCCTTCGTGCCGGTCCATCCCTCGGGCCTGTGGGTGGCCGCCAAGGACCTCGACAAGGCCACCGCCGCCCTCGCCGGCCCTGGAACCGACGCGCCGGACAAACGCCTGCTGGCCGCCCGGATCCCCTTTTTAGCCTGGTCCGCCATCGCCAAGGACCTGACCACCGCCGGTGTGGGGGAAGCCCTCATCGACGACCTTCGCCTGATCCTGCTCCACAAGGCCGCCCCGGGTGCCACGCCCCAGACACCGGGACTCCTCGCGGGTACCGCCACCCTCGAATTCCAGCTCCTCAGCGGTGCCCAGGGCACCTACCTGCAGGATTTGGGCGGGAACTACCGGATGGTTTCCAGCCCCTGGGAAGGCGTCCTCCTGCGGCCCGTCGATGGCACCTGGCGAATGCTGCGTCTGACTCCGGTCCGTCGCTGACGCCCGATGCGGCTGGTCATCGTCGAATCCCCCAACAAGACGCGGAAAATCCGCGACTTCCTGGGGCCTGGGTATGTCGTCACCGCGAGTTTCGGCCACGTCCGCGACCTGCCGCCCACCGGGGGGCTCGGCGTGGCCTTTGCTGGGGGCCGGGTGACGCCCACCTACCAGCCCTTGGAAAAAGCCGGCCGGGCCATTGCGGAATTGACGCGCCTGGCGGCCAAGGCCGAAGAGATCCTCCTCGCCACCGACCCGGACCGCGAAGGCGAAGCCATCGCCTGGCACATCGCCGAACTCCTCCAGCGCCCCTGCCGCCGGGTGACCTTCCAGGCCATCACCAAGGATGCAGTGATGAAGGCCATGCAGGCTCCCCGGCTGGTGGACCAGCACCTGGTGGATGCCCAGCAGGCCCGCCGGGTCCTCGACCGGGTGGTGGGGTGGCTGGTCAGCCCGACCCTGCGGGCCGTCGGCAAAGAAGCCAAATCCGCTGGACGAGTGCAGAGCGTGGCCCTGCGAATCGTCGCCGAGCGCGAGGCCGAAATCCGCGCCTTCGTCAAGGCGGACTTCTTCACCCTCTCCGCCAAGTTGACCCCGGCGAGCGGCGGCCGGGCCTTCACCGCCGAACTGATCCGCTGGAAGGGCGAGCCCCTGGCCCACCGCTTGGCGGACGGGGACACCGCCGAAAAAACCGTCGCCTGGTGCCGTAAGCAACCGTGGCAGGTCCTGCACTGCGAACGGCGGGAATCGGCCAAGCCGCCCCCCCCGCCCTTCACCACCGCGACCGTCCAGCAGGCCGCTTCCGTGGCCCTCAAATTGGCCCCCGATGCGACCATGAAACTCCTCCAGGAGTTATTCGAGGACGGACACATCACCTACCATCGCACGGACAGCGTGGCCCTGGCCCCAGAAGCCATCGCCGCCGCCCGGGCCCTGATCGCCCGGAATTTCGCTCCGGATTACCTGCCCACATCGCCGGTGATTCACGGCCAAAAATCCGCCAACGCCCAGGAAGCCCACGAAGCGATCCGCCCCACCCACCCCGAGGAAACCCCCGTCCTCGGCGGTGACCGGGCCGCCCTCTACGACCTGATCCGCACCCGCTTCCTCGCCTGCCAGATGGCCGCCGGGCGGGATGCGGTGACGACCCTTGATGTCGCCTGCGCCCCGGGGACCTGGAACGGCGGACCGATGGGCGTGTTCCAGGCCAAGGGCCTCCAGGTGCTCTTCGATGGCTGGCGGAAAATGACGGCGGATGCCACCGAGGAACCCAAGCGTAAAACCAAGGACGACGCCCCGGTGGCCGCCCGGTTGCCGACGGTCGAAGCCGGCGACGCCCTGACCCTGGAGGACCTCGCCGCCAAGGCCAAAAGCACCAAACCGCCGCCCCGGTACACCCAGGCCAGCCTGATCAAAAAACTGGAGGCCCTGGGGGTCGGACGGCCCAGCACCTACGCCGCGACCCTCGCCACCCTCTTTGCCCGGACCTACGTCGGCGAGGAAAAACGTCTGCTCCTGGCCACCGACCTGGGAATGGCCGTCACCGACTTCTTGAAACGGTTTTACGGCGGCGACTTCATCGACCCGGATTATACCGCCCGGATGGAGGGCGCCCTGGATGCCGTAGCCCGAGGGGAACGGGACTGGCAGGATCTGGTGACCCACGCGGCCTCAGCCCTGCTGGTCCGAGCCAAGACCGCCGGCCTGCGGGGCGACCCCTTGGCCGGCACTTGATCAGACCAGGGTGCGCAGGAACTGATCGAGGGCCCGGCGCTGGGCTGGGTTGAGGCGCTCGATCAACTCCATCAACTCCACCTCCTTGGGCGGCTGCTGCGTCACGGCCTGGACCGCTGCCCGAACTGCAGCGGTGGTAACCGGCGTGGCTGGCTCCAGGGCCGAAGAGGGCTGGCTGGGTGCCGAGGGAATGACGGACGGGATATGGTAGCCCGAGGCGTGTTCCGCCACCTCGGCCGCCAGGGTCTGCTGACGGGAGCGGGCCACCAGCAGTTCGTAGGCATCATCGGTCAGCGCCAACAACGTCTTCAACTTGGCATGGGTGGCCTGACGCCCGGGCAGTTCACCATCCCGAACCAGACGACCGGCCGTGACCACACTGAGGTCAGCGGCATCGGCAAAAGCCTGGAGGGACCAGCCCCGGGATTCGAGGAGGTTGCGCAGGGCCGCCTGGAGGGGCGTCCCGGCAATACGGGCCGCTTCGACCTTGCTGGCGGGCTGACGGTCGGCTCGGGCTGCCGCCAGGAGGACGACAAAGGCCTCATCATCAAGGCCAAGGGCCAGCCGCAGGGCCGCCAGGGTGTCGTCATTCTCGGGGACCGCACCCTGGGAAATCAGGCGGGCGAACGACACGTAGGGCAGCTCATGTTCCCGCGCGAAGGCGGCCATGCTGACGCCGGATTTGGTAACCGCATCCAAGGCCTGCTGGGCCAAGGAGGGACCTTCGAGGGACGGGGAGCCCTCGGGCGACGCGGTCTCCGTAGCCTCCTCAGCCCCCCGCAGGGACCGCGTCAGATCCGCGGCTCGCTGCAGTTCCTCAGCGGCCAGATCCAGGACCGCGGCCAGTTTCACGAGGGTGTCCGCCCGGGGAACCGCCCCCTTCCGGGTCACGCCCATGATCGTCGGGTAAGGAAGCCCAGAACGGGTAGCGAGCGTCTGCTCCGTGTGGCCATGGGTCAGCATCTCTCGCATCACGAGCTGCTGGAGCGTCAAAGGCCCCTCGGAGGGAATCTCAATGGCATCCTTCTGACTGGCTGCCAGCGCGGTGGCCCAGGCCGCCGTCTCCACGCCTAACTCGCGCTTGAGGGCTTCCCGATGGGCTTGCTTGCGGGGAAGCCCGCCGTCATTCACTAAGGACAACAGCGTGGGATAACTCATCTCCAACTTGTCGGCCAGAGTCTTGACGCTGAGCTTTTTATCGGCGAGGTAGCGACGGAGCAGGTCTTGGAGAGTAGACATAGGATAGGCGGGATGATGGCCCTCTTGCTGCCTGGACAAGGCCAGCCTGCAGGGGTTGAGACTGGCCCACGACGACCGAAGGTGCTCCTGTGGCACTCCTCGAAGACCTGCACGATCACCTCACGGCGACCCTGAGCCCGGAAGCCCTCGAAGTGCTGCTACCGGCCATGACCTTTGAAGAAGTCCCCGGGGGGATACGGGCCGAAGCCATCAACAGTACCTGGCTCGCGGTATGGCACGAACTGGCTTCTCCGAGCACCCAGGAATGGCTCAGCCGTCAGCCCCTGACACCGTCCTTAACCGCCGTCGCCCGTGCAGGGACCGCCGTTGCCCGTGAAATCCGTCAAACCTTTACGGATTTCATCGCGGATCCTGGGAATCAGTTGGCATTGGCCGCCTGCCATCGGGTCGTCGAGGCTCCCGGGATTGACCATAACCCCCTGTTTCTCCATGGCGGACCCGGCACCGGAAAAAGTCACCTGTTGGCCGCTATTGCTGATGAATATGTCGAGATGCTGGGGGATCACGCCGTCATCCAGTTGGATGGCCCCACCTTTGTCACCACCCATGCCCTCGAGTTGGCCCGGCGCGAAGCCAGCCCGCTCCGCAGCGCACTGGCCGGAGCCGCCTGCATCATGCTTGATGGCATGGATGCCTTGGCCGGACGCGATCTGGCCCAGGAGGAACTCTTCCATGTCCTGAATGACGCCATGGATCGGGGTGCCCAAGTGGTGATTGCGGGACGGACTCCCCCCGGGCGTCTTCAACCCTGTTCAGAACGTCTTTCCTCGCGCCTTTCCTGGGGATTGGTCATCGGCATCGAACCCGCCCACCTGGAAACGCGGATGGCGGTCATCCTTCGACGCGGAGGCAATGCGGCGCAAGCCATGACCAGCGCAGCTCTCGTCAGCCTGATCGAGGCCCGGGCCCCGGACATGCATCAAGCGGTCGCCCTCGCAGATCATCTGGCCCAGCATGGGGAATTCCCCCAGACGGGAGTGGTGGGCTTTGATCGCATCCTGGCCACCGTCGCAGACCGTTGCCAATTACGACCTGGGGACCTCACCGGGAAGCGCCGAGACCGTGAAACCTCCGTGGCCCGAGGCCTCGCACTTCTCCTGGGACGGCGACTGACCGATCATAGCCTCCAGGCACTCGGCGGCATGGTCGGCGGGCGTGACCACGCGACCGTCCTGCACTCCCTCCGCACCACGGAGGAACGGATCGCCACGGATCCCGCGATTCGCCAACTCTACGAAGAACTGGCACGTTCCGTCGTTACCTGACCAGCCCATGAAAAAAGGCTGGGGGTTCACAAGGAACCCCCAGCCTTTTTCATGATGTAACGTCGCGAGATCAGTGGCCCATGGCCGAAACGCCGCCGCCCTGACCCTTAAACTTCAGGTAAGGAGCATCGGGCTTGGCGTTCTCTCCGTACTTGCCTGCGGCATAATCAGCAGCCATCTTGGCCAAGCTGACGATGGGTACACCGGCAGCGTGGCCAGCCTGGCCGAACTGGCGCATGCGCTCCTCGACGATCACCTGCATGGCCGCACGAGCCGGGGTCAGGTAACCACGGGGATCGAACTCCGCAGGCTTCTCGACCATGAACTTCCGGATCGCCGCCGTGATGGCCAAACGGTTGTCGGTGTCAACGTTGACCTTGCGGACGCCGGACTTGATGCCGCGCTGGATTTCCTCAACGGGCACGCCGTAGGTCTCCTTCATCTTGCCGCCGTACTTATTGATCTCGTCGATCAGGTCCTTAGGCACCGAGGAGGAGCCATGCATGACCAGGTGGCAGTTGGGGATCTTGGCGTGGATCTCTTCAATGCGCTTGATGGCCAGCACGTCGCCCGTGGGCTTCTTGGAGAACTTGTACGCGCCGTGGCTGGTGCCCATGGCGACGGCCAGGGCGTCGATGCCCGTGCGCTTCACGAAGTCGACCGCCTGGTCGGGATCGGTCAGCAGCTGGTCGAGGGTCAGCTTGCCTTCGGCGCCGTGGCCGTCTTCCTTCTCACCTTCACCGTGTTCCAGGGAGCCCAGCACGCCGAGCTCACCTTCGACGGAAACGCCAAAGGAGTGCGCAATATTCACCACTTCGCGGGTCACGGCGACATTGTACTCGTAGCTGGCCGGGGTTTTTCCGTCAGCCTCAAGGGAGCCGTCCATCATCACCGAAGTAAAACCCATACGAATGGCACTGATGCAGGTATCCGGCGCATTGCCGTGATCCTGGTGCATGACGATGGGAATCTCGGGGTACAATTCGACCGCAGCTTCCATCAGCTTGGCGAGGAAGACGTCGTTAGTGAACTTGCGGGCGCCGCGGCTGGCCTGGACGATCACGGGGCTCTTGGTGGCGCGGGCGCCCTCCATGATGGCCTGGATTTGCTCCATGTCGTTGACGTTCAGGGCGACGACGCCGTAGTTATTGGCCGCCGCATGATCGAGGAGCGGACGGAGAGGGATGAGGGCCATGGGGACTCCTTGGGTGTGGTAGGAAGGGCAACAGTCTCATCCCCGGCCTTCGGCCGACAAGTAAGCATTTATCACCAAGAACATGGTAATGCGAATGACGACCACCGATCTAAACGAAAAAAACCACCCGGGAAAACCCGGGTGGTTTGTCATCATCCCATCTTGCGAGGGAATCAGACCAATTCGAACAGGGCCTTGGTGCCGTTGTCACCGAGGCGGAAGCCAGCCCGCAGAACGCGAGTGTAACCACCCTGACGCTCCTTGTACTTGGGAGCAACCGTCTCGACCAGGGCCTTGACGGCTTCCTTGCTACCAAGGGCCGACAGGGCCAGACGGCGGTAGTGCAGAGCACGAGCCGGATCCGTCTGGGCGATGGCCTTCTTGCCGTAGGTGATGCACCGCTCGGCGTACCGACGGGCTTCCTTGGCCTTGGGCAGGGTGGTGATGACGCGGCCGTGCTCAAACAGCGCGGCGACGAGGTTCTTCATCAACGCGATGCGGTGCTCGGAGGTACGGTTCAGCTTGCGGTGATCGACGCGGTGGCGCATGGGAGGCCTTCGTTTCCAGTGTTCTTAAGCAGTGTTCGTCAGTGCAGGTGGTGGGCTCAGGCCTCAGCGGCCTTCGCAGCGAGGCGCATGCCGAAGGACAGGCCACGATCGGCCAGTTTCTTCTTCAGTTCCTTCGCAGCAATCTTGCCGAGGTTACGGATGCCGGAGACTTCGGCTTCGTCCATCTGGACCAGGTCACCGACCGTCTTGATGTTGGCACCACGCAGGGCGTTCTCAGTGCGGACACTGAGGTCCAAAGCACTGATTTGACGGCCCATGAGGCTGGTCTTCTCGGCGTCGCCATCGACCACCAGACCACCAGCGGACCCCTCCAACTCACGACCGATCTCAAAGTACTTCACAAACGGGTTCAGATGTTTGCGCAGAATATTGGTCGCTTCCACCAGGGCCAGTTCCGGGGTGATGGAACCGTCAGTCCAGACTTCGAGCTCGAGGGCTTCGTAGTCCGTCCGCTTGCCGAGGCGCGTGCTGCGGGTGATGAACGAGCAGCGCTGCACGGGGCTGTAGATCGAGTCGATGGCAATGGTGCCCACCGGACTGTTGTCGATCTTCTGGCCTTCGGCAGGGACAAAACCACGACCGGCGCCAACATCCAGCTCCAGGACAAAGCGGACATCCTTGGTCAAGGTCGCGATCACGAGATCGGGATTAATGACTTCAACGTCCTGATGGGGGGTAATATCCCCAGCCGTCACGGCACCCGTGGAGGATTTCTCCAGACGGATGACGACGTTTTCATCGCTGTGCAGACGCAGGCGCAAGCGCTTGAGATTCAGGATGATGTGGGTGACATCTTCCAAAACGCCGTCCAGCGTGGTGAATTCGTTGTTGGCTCCCTGAATGCGGATCGCCCGAACAGCAGCACCCTGGATGCTGGAGAGCAGCACACGGCGCAGGCTGTTGCCGATGGTCGTGGCAAAGCCACGCTCAAAAGGCTCGGCAACGAACTTGGCATAGTTGGCCGAGGCAGCTGATTCAGCCTTCTCGACACGGGTGGGAAGCTCGAAGCCACGCCAGCGGATGCGCATAGGATTCTCCGGAAATCAATCGTCAGGAGGTGAGAAAGGACAAGCGAATCTAAAGGGATCCGAGGACCCCAGACACATCAAACGCGACGCTTCTTCGGGGGGCGGCAACCGTTGTGGGGCAACGGGGTAACATCGGTGATCATCTTCACCGCAACGCCGGCCTTCATCAGAGCGCGGATAGCGCTCTCACGACCGCCGCCCGGACCCTTGACGCGGATCTCGCATTCCTTGAGGCCGAGCTTGAGGGCCTTCTCGGCACAACGCTCCATGGCCAACTGGGCAGCGAAGGGCGTGCTCTTGCGGCTGCCCTTGTACCCGATGGAGCCGGCAGACTCCCAGGCCGCAACTTCACCATTCGCATCAGCGATGCTGATAATGGTGTTGTTGAAGGTCGAGTTGATATTGACGATGCCGGCGCGGACCGTCTTCTTCGTCTTCTTCTTCTGGTAAGCCATGGTAACGCTCTTTCAGCAGTTCGGTGTCGCAGTTTTACTTGCGGAGGATCTTCTTATTCGCGACGGTCTTCTTCTTACCCTTACGGGTACGAGCATTCGTGCGCGAACGCTGGCCGCGACAGGGGAGGTTGCGAGCGTGGCGGTAACCACGGAAGCAGCCGATCTCCTTGAACCGAGCGATGTTAGCCTGGACTTCACGGCGGAGGTTACCTTCGATGACGAAGTTCGTCTCGATGTAGGTGGCAACCTTACCCAGCTCCTCTTCGGTCAGCTGGAAAGCGCGCTTGTCGACATCAATACCGCAATCACGGCAGATGATGACAGCACGATGAAGGCCGATGCCATACAGCGCGGCAAGGCTGTAGGGAACCTTCTTATTGTTCGGAATATCGACACCGAGGATACGGGGCATAATGGACCTTTCAGATCAGCCCTGGCGCTGCTTGTGGTTGGGGTCGGAGCAGATGACGTAGACGCGGCCCTTGCGGCGGACAATCTTGCAGTTCTCGCAGCGGCGCCGGACGGACGGGGTGACCTTCATGACGGATTCCTGTTGGAAACTTTCTCGGGAGGATTTTAGGCTTCGCGGTAGACGATACGACCGCGGGACAAATCGTAGGGCGACATCTCGATGGTGACCTTGTCACCCGGCAGAATTCGGATGTAGTTCATCCGGATTTTACCTGAGATATGCGCCAGAACGACATGTCCGTTCGGAAGCTCGACCCGGAAACGGGCATTGGGGAGGCTTTCCTTCACGGTCGCCTCGAGTCGGATATTATCTTCTTTAGCCATGGATCAGAACCTCTTGCCGCCCTTCTTGGCAGCTCCGGCGAGACCCTGGTACTGATGGGCGAGGAAGAATGAACCGACCTTCTGCATCACATCCAAAATCACACCGACCACGATGAGGAGACCGGTTCCTCCCAGGAGGACGGTCGAACCATGCGTACTCATGCCCATCAAAACCCCGATCGACTCAGGAAGGATGGCGATGATGGCCAGAAAGGTCGCACCGACGAAGGTGATGCGGATCAGGATATGATGCAGATGGTCCACCGTGTTCTTGCCTGGCTTGATGCCACGCACAAAGAAACCAGCCTGCTTGAAATGATTGCTCAGGTCAAAAAGGTCAAAAGTGATACTGATATAAAAGTAGGTGAAGGCGATGATCAGGCCCGCAAAGGCATAGCGATGACCAGGCGTTCCATAGGCGAACAGCTGTTCCATGCCAATCTTGCCCGCCACAAACCCAAGCACGACCATAATCGGGCTCGCAAAAATCACCGGAATAACATTGGCCTGGTTCAGCTTGAGCGGGAGGGTGGTCTGAGCGCCGCCATACACCTTATTGCCCTGGACCCGACGCTGCTGCTCAAGACCGATCCGACGCACCGCCTGGACGACCATGACAATGGCTGCGATGATCAACAGGGCGACCATCACTACTCCAAGGTATTTCGGCAAATCGCCTCCAAACCCCTGGAAAGATGACGGCATATAAGCCAGAATACCGAACATGATGATCAGGGAGACGCCATTACCGATACCGTAGCGGGTAATTTGCTCGGAAATCCAAAGAATCAGCATGCTTCCCGTGGTGATCACCAAGGTACTCTGGACCACAAACAAGAGTTTATCGTCCGTATGGACCAGGACATGCTGCCCTGAGCTAAACTTTGACAGAGCAACAGCTGCTATTGTTGCCTGGACTAAGGCAATGCCCAACGTCGTATAGCGAGTGTACTGATTGATTTTACGACGGCCGCCTTCGCCTTCCTTCTGCAAAGCCTTGAGGCTCGGAATGCTAAACGTCAGCAGTTGAATAATGATGCTGGCAGAGATGTACGGGGTAATGCCAAGCCCAAAAATCGAAGCATTTTGGATGGCTCCGCCATTGAACATGTCCGCATACCGCAGAATGGCGCCAATGGCATCCGACTCACCACCCTGACCGAAGACCAGCGACTTCAGTGCCGCCGCATCAACACCAGGGATAGGAATGTAGACACCCAAGCGGTACACCAAAACGCCCAAGATGAACGTAATGATGAACCGCCGGAGAAGCTCACGAGCCGGATTTTCAGAGAGGTCGCCGTCAGCCATGGGAGAATTTCGCAGCAAGCCCGAAGGCTCAGGCCTGCGCGTCCTGCACGAGAGCCAACTCGACCACGGACCCGCCAGCAGCCTCAATGGCCGCCTTAACGGAGGCACTGACGCGATGGACAGCGACCTTGAGGGCGCGGGTGACGTCAGCCTTGCCAACGATCTTCACCAACGCGCCATCGCGAGCCAAGCCCGCAGCAACCAGAGATTCAACGGTCACATCACCCTGCACGCGCTCGATGACCCGAGCCAGATAAACCGGCTGGTATTCGACACGATGAGCAAAGTTCGAAAAGCCGCGCTTCGGAATGCGCATGTACAGGGGCTTTTGACCACCCTCGAACATGGGACCACGGTTCTTGCCGCCCGTACGGGAGCCTTCACCCTTGGAACCGCGACCACCGGTCTTACCGAGGCCGGAACCCAGACCGCGACCAACACGACGGCGGCCACGACGGCCAGTATCAACGGAGAGAATGTCGTTAAGACTCACAGTTCCACCCCACGCAGCTGCTGGTACTGGTCCTTGGTGCGCAGCTTGGACAGGGCGTCCAAGGTAGCACGGATCAGATTCACGGGATTGTGGTTCCCGTAGCACTTGGAAAGAATGTTATGAACGCCAGCCTTCTCGAGGACCGCACGAACCGAGCGACCAGCGATTACGCCAGTACCATCGGCAGCGGGCATCAGACGCACACGAGCGGAGCCAAAACGACCCTCAACTTCATGCGGAATCGTGCCATTCACGATCGGGTACGGACGGACAGCCTTCTCGCCATCACGAACCGCCTTATCGATCGAAGACGCCACTTCCTTGGCCTTACCCTTACCGAAACCAACCTTGCCCTTGGTATCGCCGAGAACGACGAACGAGGCAAAGCTGAAACGCTTACCACCCTTGACGACCTTGGCGCAACGGTTGATGCGAACCACGTCTTCGGTGTAGAGCTTGCTACGCGGCTCGCGGGGCTGCGCGGGACCGCGACGCTCGCGGCGCGTCTGGCCATCGGCGGGCGCGTCGGCACCCTTGCTGTTGCTGGCGCCTGGGGCGCCACGACGTTGCATAACCATAGTCGATCGTTCCTTGGGTCCCCTTCTGCTGAAGGGGGGACAAGCCTAAAGGGTGGATTAGAAGTTCAAGCCCTTGCTGCGGGCCGCTTCGGCCAGGGCAGCGAGACGGCCGCCATACTTGCGGCCGTTACGGTCGAACACCACGGCGGTGACGCCGACGGTTGCCGCCTTGGCCGCAAGAGCCTCACCGACGACCTTAGCGGCCGAGGTGGGGTCCAGGTCCTTGACCTTGGCCGCGAGGTCCTTCGAGACCGTGCTGGCCGAGAACAGGGTCTTGCCATCAATATCATTGATGACTTGACCGTAGATGTGCTTCTCGCTCCGGTACACCGAGAGACGCGGACGCTCAGCGGTCCCGAAGACCGACTTGCGAATACGCAACTTTTTGGTGGCGATAGAAGCGCGCTTAGCCTGATTCCTGTCCATGATTCCGTCTCTTTTCTTGGATTACTTCTTAGCGCCGGCGCCGGCCGCAGATTTACCGGCCTTCTTGCGAACGACTTCACCAACGTAGCGGACACCCTTGCCCTTGTAGGGCTCAGGCTTGCGGGCGGCACGGATGGTCGCTGCGACCTGACCGACCAGACCCTTGTCCAGACCCTCGACGTTGACGTGATTCTGGTCAGGCACCTTGACGGTGACGCCGGCCGGAATCTCGACCTCGATGGTGTTGGCGAAACCAACATTCAGAGCCAGCTTTTTGCCCTGGAGCACGGCGCGGTAACCAACGCCGACGATCTCAAGAGACTTGCTGTAACCCTTGGTCACGCCATCGACGGCGTTCTTGACCAGGGCACGGGTGGTACCGTGCATCGCACGAACGTGCTTTTCGTCGTTGGCACGATTGATGGTCACCTTCGAACCTTCGACCACGGCAGTGATGCCGTCAATCAAAGCGATATCGAGGGAGCCCTTGGTGCCCTTGATGGTGATGGTCTGCCCGGCGACCGAAACCTGGACGCCCTGGGGAAGATCAATGGGAAGCTTGCCGATACGACTCATATATGGTTCCTTGCTCGGCTTACTTGACGATGCAGAGGACCTCGCCGCCGATCTTCTGCGCGCGGCAGGTACGATCGGACAGGATGCCCTTAGAGGTGGAGACGATCGAGATACCGAAACCACGGATGACGGGGCGCAGTTCAGCGCTGCCAGCGTAGCGGCGGAGGCCCGGCGTCGAAGCGCGGATCAGCTCGTGAATAACGGCCTCGCCAGCGGGGCCGTACTTCAAGGTCACCTTGATGGTCTTAGCCGGCTTGGTGTCGAGGACGTCGACGGACGAGACGTAGCCCTCGGTCTTGAGGACTTCGCAAATGCCGTTCTTGATGCCCGAAAAAGGCACGGTCACGGATTTGTGGTTAGCTGCCAGACCGTTACGGATAACGGTCAGCATGTCGGCGATGGGATCGGTGCAGCTCATGTGGGTATGATCCAGTCTCTCTTACCAGGAAGCCTTTTTCACACCGGGCAGGACGCCCTGATGGGCGAGCAGGCGCAGTGCGTTGCGGCAGATGCCAAACTTACGGAGGTTGCCACGGCTGCGGCCCGTCAAGGAGCAACGAACCCGGTAACGGGTTGGGCTGCTGTTGGCGGGGAGCAGGTCCAGGGCAGCACGGGCCTCCATGCGCTCCTCGAGGGAGAGCTTGAGGTCCAGGCTGCGGGCGCGCAGCGCATCGCGCTGGGCCTTGAACTTGGTGACGAGCTGGGCGACCTGCTCGTTGCGATTGACACGGGACTTCTTGGCCATGACTACCTCGTTCTCACTTCTCGCGGAAGGGCATGTGGAGCGACTTGAGCACTTCGCGGCTCAGGTCACCAGTGCTGTTGCGGAAGCAGATGGTGATGTTGAGACCCTGGTTGTGCTCAAGCTTGTCGAGCACGATCTCTTGGAAGAGAGCCTGCTCACGCAGACCCATATTGTAGTTCCCCTGCTTGTCGAAGCCCTTGGGGCTCAGACCGCGGAAGTCCTTGATGCGGGGGACGGCCAGGTAAATGAGCTTATCCAGGAAGGCCCACATACGATCGCCGCGAAGCGTCACATGGCAGCCAACCTTGACGCCGATACGGGTCTTGAAGTTGGCGATAGCCTTACGGGCCTTGGTGATCTCGGCCTTCTGGCCGGCGATCAGCGTCAGGTGCTCGGAGACCACATTTAAGATCTGGCCATCGGCGACCGCGCGGCCGACACCCATCGACAGGCAGACCTTATCGATACGGGGGCCGGCGAGGCGGTTGGTGATACCGTTCTTGGTGAGGATCTCTGGCAGCGTGTCGCTGTAGATCTGCTTACTGGTCTTCTGGAGGTTGCTCATGGTCGTGCCTGGGGTTCGTCGTCCGGTACCGCTTCAGTAGGGATTACTTCGCGGACGTCTCGAACCGGTGGTTGGACTTCTTCGCCACGCGCACCACGCCGTTGGCGGTACGCTCACGCTTGACACGCGTGGGCTTGTTGGTGGTCGGATCGAGGAGCGCCAGCTTGCTGACGTGGATAGGGCGCAGCTTCTGCTGACGTCCACCCTCGATGTTGGCCTGGGGATTGGGTTTGATGTGCTTGGTGTCGTAGATTGCGGCATCGCCGTCAACCAACGCCCGATTTTCGGCGGGGAACACCTTGATGATGGTGCCAGTCTTGCCGCGGTTGTCACCGCTCAGGACCACAACCTTGTCACCACGACGAACGTGGAGCTTGGCGGCCTTGTCGGCGACGGGCTTCTTGACCTTGCTGGGCATAATAAGTTCCTTTAGCTTCCCGTCAGACCACTTCGGGGGCCAGCGAGATGATCTTCATGAAGTTGCGGCCGCGCAGTTCGCGGGCCACGGGGCCGAAGATGCGGGTACCGACCGGATTGTTATCCTTGTCGATGAGCACGATGGC
>CAIUVD010000217.1 GCA_903902515.1 uncultured Planctomycetota bacterium
CCCACACGGCTCACAGAGATGCCCACGTTCACCGCCGGGCGAACGCCGGCGTTGAAGAGGTCACTTTCCAGGAAGATCTGGCCATCGGTGATGGAGATGACATTGGTGGGAATGTAGGCGGACACGTCACCGGCCTGGGTCTCGATGACCGGGAAGGCGGTCAGGCTGCCGCCGCCGAGTTTGTCAGACAGCTTGGCCGCACGCTCCAGCAGGCGGCTGTGCAGGTAGAACACGTCGCCAGGGTACGCTTCACGGCCCGGCGGGCGACGCAGCAGGAGGGACATCTCGCGGTAGGCGGCTGCCTGCTTCGAGAGGTCATCATAGGCGCAGAAGGTGGCCAGGCCACGACCGCCAGAAGCCACATCCTGGGCGACGTATTTGCCGTCGACGAGGACCGGCTGGCCGCCCTCGTGCTTCCAGGTGTTGTACATGAAGAACTCGGCCATCGCCGCACCGGCGTAGGGAGCTAGGTACTGGAGGGGGGCCGGCTGGCTGGCGGAGGCGCTGACAATGATGGTGTAGGCCATCGCGCCGGCTTCCTCGAGCTGTTTGGCGATCGCGGCGACCGTCGACTCCTTCTGGCCGATGGCGACGTAGACGCAGACGACGCCCTTGCCCTTCTGGTTGATGATGGTGTCCGTGCAGATGGCGGTCTTGCCGGTCTTGCGGTCACCGATGATCAACTCGCGCTGGCCACGGCCGACGGGGATCATGGCGTCGATGCACTTGAGGCCGGTCTGGAGGGGCTCGTGGACGCTCTTGCGATCCGCCAGGCCGGGGGCCGGGGATTCAACGCGGCGGCTGGCTTCCGACTTGATGGGGCCCTTGCCGTCGAGGGGGCGGCCGAGGGGGTCGACCACGCGGCCGAGCAGGGCCTGGCCAACCGGGACTTCCAGCACGCGCTTGGTGCGCTTGGCGATGGAGCCTTCCTTGAGGGTCAGGTAGTCGCCCATGATCACGGCGCCGACGTTGCCTTCCTCAAGGTTGAGGGCGAGGCCGTAGACACCGCCATCGAACTCAATCATTTCGCCGGACATGCAGCCACCAAGACCGGTGATACGGGCAATGCCGTCACCGACCTGGACCACGGTACCGACTTCATCAACCACCACCTGGGTGCCATAGGTAGCAAGCTGAGCCTTGATCAGGCTGGTCATCTCATCGGCGCGGATCTTCATGGTGTGATCTTGGGATTGGGGTTTATGAAAGGTTGGGAAGAGGTCAGGCGCTGGTCCACAGGCCGGCCCCAACGGGCACGGACAGCATGGCGGACTTCATCTCGTCGAGGCTGCGGCGCACGCTGCCATCGACCAGGGTATCATCATAGCGCAGGGTCATGCCGCCGATGAGGGAGGTATCAATGCGGTTGGAGACCCGCACGCCGGGCCCGAGAGCCACGTGGAGGGCCTTGACGACCCGTTCTTCACCGGTGGCCGAAAGCGGCGCAGCGGTGGTCACCGTCACCTGAATGACGCCGTGACGTTCGTTGAACAGGTCAATCGTCTCCGCCAGGATGGCCGACAGATCGCTGAGGCGACCGCGTTCCAAAAGAAGCAGCGCCAGGTGACGGATCGGCTCCGGGGCTTCCGCCAGGGCGGCGGCGATGGTCTGCCGGGCGGCATCCCGGCCCAGGCCCGGTTGTTCTAAGGACTGAACCATCTCGCGGGAGAACGCAGCGGTCACCACCGGGGCGGCGGCAACCACGGCCGACGCCACGCCCTGCTCCTGGGCCAAGTCCAGCAGCGCGGTGGCATAGACGCCGGAAACGGTGGCGTTAGCCATGTCAGCGGGCTCCGGACTGGTTGCGGGCCTCAAATGCTTCAACGGCCAGGGTCACGAGTTCCTCGTGCTTCCGGGGGTCGAACCGTTCGTGCATGGCCTTCTGGGCGATCAGCAGGGCGATCTCGGCTACCTCGCCACGGACCGCCAAAACGGCGGCGTGACGGGCAGCTTCGATCTCGCGCAGGGCGCGGACGCGGACGGCGTCCTGCTCCTTGCGGGCATCTTCTACCATCGTGGCTTTCAGGGCTTCGCCATCCCGGCGGGCCTCGGCCATCATTTCGGCGATCTTGGCTTCGTGGGCCTTGATCTTGGCCTCCAGCTCGGTCTTTACCAACTTGGCGCTGGCCTTGGCCTGCTCGGCTTCAGACAGGTCGCCGCGGATCTTGGCCTCGCGGGCATCGACCGCCGCCAGGACCTGCTTCACCCCCACCTTGAGGAGGATGACGACAAAGATCACAAACGCCGCAAGTCCCCACAGGAAGTCAGGAATGTGGCCGTAGAAAAAGGAAGTGATCTGGTCCATGGCAGGTCCGGGAGGTCCGAGAGGGAGGTGATCGGGGACGGGCGCGGATTACTTGAGGGACATCAGCAGGCCGAACACGGCCGCGACCAGGGCGGGCAGCTCGATCAGAGCGGCGAGCACAAACATGGTGCCCTTGAGGTTGTTGGCCTGCTCCGGCTGACGGGCCATGCCGCTGATGGTGGCGAAGCCAACGAGGCCGATGCCGAGGCCGGCGCCGATGGCACCGATGCCCATGGCGAGACCGGCACCGATCGGGTGGTTGGTCACCACCGGGGCGGCGGCTTCAGCGGCCTGAGCGGCCTGGACGAGGGTGGTGGCAATGGCGGCGAAGTCGCTCATGGGAAACTCCTGGACGGGAAAGGTCCGATGGGTTGAGGGTGGATCAGTGTTCGGGGTGCATGGCGGCGCCGATGAAGACGGCGCTCAGCACGGTGAAGACGTAGGCCTGCAGGAAGCAGACGAGCAATTCAAGGAAGTAGAGGGAAATGGCCAGGGTCATGCCGAAGGCACCCATGCCCAACGAAAGGCCATGGCTATCGGGATTAGCGTTGAGGATGATGTACCCCAAGCAGCTGAAGGCCAAGAGCATGGCATGACCGGCAAACATGTTGGCAAACAGACGAATCGAGAGGGCAACTGGGCGCACGAACAGGCCCAGCAGCTCAATCGGCAGCAGCAGGAACCACATGAACATGTCAAAGGGCTTCCAGCTCCAGCGGATCGGCACCAAATTGATCCAGAATGCCACCGGACCCTGTTCCTTGATGCCGTAAAACAGCATGCCGAGCAAGGTCATGAGGGCAAAGGCGGTGGTAACTCCCGGGTTGCCGCTGGCGGCACTGAATACAGGCGAAAGTCCAACCAAGTTGATGGCCAGGATCGCGATAAAAAGGGCGGTAAAGTGGGGCACCCAGGCATCCGCATGGTGTTGGATGTTCGGGCGGACCACATCATCGCGAATGAACAGCACCATGGCTTCAATGGTGTGTTGCAGACGATTGGCCGGCTTGAGCTGGTCGGGACGGCGACGGCCGAAGACCAACATCAGCAGCGCAGCACCGATCAGGGCAAAGGTGCCGAAAAACGTCTGCTGATTCAGGAAGGACAGGGGCTTGGGCAGGGTGCCAAGGAGGCTCTCTTGGCTGGCCACCGTCATGGCCTTGGCCAGGGTGGCCGAGTCCGTGCCGTAGGTGGTGGCGGCTGACTCCGCCCACGCGGCGTACGCGGCGCCATCTGCAGCATTAAATAACTGGTTGGACTTGAGGTGGGCAAGGTTCTTGCCGGCGTAGCCTGCCAGATCGAGAATCAGCACGGGATTATGGTGCACGTACTCAATGGCCGGTGACGGACGCAGGTGGTGCATCAGCACCGCCATAAAATCGTAGCCGTGGTGAGCCTCCGCCGGAACGGTGCGAGCATCGGCGGCGGCGGGGGCAAGGTGCGGGTCAGACACGGGCGGTCACCTGACGGTAGAGGTCTACAAGAAGGGCAGTGAGGCAACCGGTTCCGGTGGCGGCAACCACCGAAACCGCCAGGGCCGGAACGGCAACGGCGGCAAGGGCAGTGATGCTTGCCAAGGCCGTCAGTCTGATGACCCATGGAAGGGCCATAAGCCAGACTCCCGCTGGACCTTGCGTGGTACGGCCGGCCATGGCAACCAGGGTGGTGGCGATGGCAATGCCGCCGGCAAGAACGGCTCCAGCGACCACGCCGGGAGCCGGAAAAACCGCCAGAAGGGCGAGGGGTGGCAACATGCTGCTGGCGAGGGCAATGATCATCGCATGCCTTCGCGGACCATGTGATAGAGGCCAGCGGCTGTACCTAAGCCAAATCCGGTCAAAAGACCCGCATGCCCAGCATGATCAAGCCACTGGTCCACCAGCGCTCCGCATCCCAGGCCTAAGAGAGCCCCGGCAAACAGCAAATAGCCAGCATTCGCCCCCTGCATGCGTTGACCCTTGGGTGCACCTTTGGGGGTGCCCGGCGACTTCGGGTCGGAATCCGAGGTAGTCATCGAGTTTGAGGCGGTTTGCATGGAAGAGGAGTTGCGGGTCGGGGTTGTAGGACAGCGTTGGAACCGTCAATGCATCGTATTTAATCCATGCATCACGGCGGGGCATTTTCTGTTCTAGGATGTTTTGAATGCATGGATCATGACGACTGGCGAGGCTCTTGATGTTGATGATAATCTGTGATAAAACATTGCCATACTATGAGCTATGACGTATCGGTTCCCTTTCTCCATCCCGTGGCCTGTGCAACGCTGATGGGGGCTACGCTGGTGGTCGAGCGACTGCTTCCCCAGCGCTGGATGGCCGTCCTGCGGTGGGTGTTGGCGCTGGCCGTGGCTGCGCTCATCGTGGGGTTGGGGGTTGCGATAGGGTGGTTTCCCTGGCTGGGGCAGATTCGATTGGCGGCCTATACGGCCTTCCTGCTTGGCGGTTTTCTGGTTGCCTGGTGGATGCTGCGTTCGCGTATGGATGCTTTGGGGGCTCGGCCGGATGACTTGCGAAGCTTGGTGCTGACGGCTTTAATTGCTGGCATTATCGGAGCGCGAGCTCGTTATGTGATCGAGCGTTGGGATGACCTGGTTCGCGAGCATGGGCGTGACGTCTGGTGGGTGGCGCTGGACCTCGATCGTGGAGGTGCCGTGTGGTATGGTGGCGCTTTTCTGGCTGCAGTGGCGGTGTTGATTGGTCTGTATCGGCGGAGGATCCCCCTGTTGCCAGCGGCAGATCTTATGCTTCCCGCCACCTTGGTGGGGCTCGGGATTGGGCGGATCGGATGTTTTTTTAATGGCTGCTGTTTTGGTGGTCCTACGGAGTTGCCCTGGGGCATTGCCTGTCCTCGGCCTCCGCATCACCTCGTCCATCCGACGTCGCTCTATGAATGTGGAGCGGCGATGGCTTTAGGTCTGGCCTTGTGGTATGGGTGGCGCTGGAGGACCCGCGATGGTCAGGTGACCGCCATGGCGCTCGTGGGCTATGGCATTTGGCGTTTCATCAATGAGGGACTTCGAGGGGATCATGATGTGTATGTGGTTTGGCCGTGGTTTGGGACCCTGACGACCAGTCAGGCCACCAGTGTCATGATCGTTTTTGGAGGGGTGATGTTATGGGCTGGGGTTGCCTGGCGTCGACGTCCCTTGAGCGCAATGCACACGCGTAGGGATGGGTCGGGGTCTGGATCCCAGGGACCTTGAATGGGGGATCGCCCGCATTTGGCCTATCGACGGCCTTCGATGGGCGATCCCCGGGAATGCTGCGTCGCCCGGCGCCAACGGATTAGCCCCGAAGGGTTGCTAAGGTTTTTGGGCCGGGTGCGGTTTTTGACGGGTGCCTATGACGCTTTGGGGCGGTCACGATGTTGGGTAAGCGCGGCTCACCTGGTGCGCTCTTCGATACCGCCCCATGGAGGACTTCGTAACCAACGACGGATTTCGATCGGTGGGTCTGTGGGAAAATCCACCCTCCCGACGACCCCGTTGCGTGGTAGCTTTGTCGCTGCTAACCTGCGGAACCTCTACCCCCAGAGGGCCCCTACGCCCAGACGTAGGGCGTATGCCCTCACAAGGACTGCCCATGCGCTGCTGTGGACTACTGGTTCTTCTTCCTCTCGCGTCGTCATTGATGGCTGAGGATGCGTTGGATGTCCTGCCGTTATGGAGTCTGCGCGCGGGTTTCCAGGCAACGCCGACCCCCCAGGTTCACGAGGAGATCCGCTCTTCATCGGGGACCATCTCGGGGGATTGGGGTGACGAAGACGGTCATGCCCGCCGTTTTCACCTCGGCCTTTGGCGGGTGGTTCCTCAGCCAAGTGGCCTCCTTGTTGGTGCGGAGATGTCTTTCGCCACGCACGCTTTGGGTGCCAATGACGATTTTGACGGCTCCCAGGGCTATCGGCAGGTGGGTGCTACGGCCTTCGCAGGATGGCAGTGGGGCATCACGGGCCAACGTGGGCTCCGCGGTCATGTCGAGGTCACCCCGCTCCTTGGGGCTGGTTACGGTTGGATGACATCCGGAGATGCTCGGGCCCCCTTCGTCGAATACGGCCTCCGCACCGGTGCGTTCATTGATGAGCGAGACTGGACGGCGGGTGTGCTCCTGACGTACCTCCGCGGTATGTCCCAGATTGAGTCCACCAGTGGCTCCACCACCAATACCCTCGATTTAACCACGTCAGGCTTCCGTTTCGGTTTCGAAGCCGGCTATAACTTCTAATACGATAAGGCCTCCTATGACTCTCTTGACCTCCTGCAGGATGTTGGCTTCACGGTTGTTGAGATCGGTGGTGCCTTTGGCGCTGGCGATCGGCGTTTTTGCCAATGATGCTCCCGTGTTTACGAAGGGGGCGAATGTTTCGGTGCCTGCAGGGGGTGCTCCGTATGACCAGCCATGGGCTACAGCCGTGGCCCCAGGCGGCGTGGGTGAGACCGAGGCGGTGCGATTTGTGGCCGTAGTGGCTAACCCAGCCATATTTAGTGCGCTCCCAGTCATTCTGCCAAATGGAACCTTGCGGTTTACCCCATCGACAACACCCGGTTCATCCAGCGTCACCGTGAATCTTTTTGACGCATTAGGGGCAAGATCATCGACCGCCGTTTTTCAGATCGCCGTCACCGGTGGACCGTCCGTGACCTTCCCCAAGCACTCGGTGAAGATCTCGTCGGTCATCGAAACCGCCTATGAAGCGGGTGCTCCTGGCGAGTTTGTCGTTGAGCGTTCGGGGGCGAGTGGAGCACTGCGTGTCCAGCTCGGGTTGGCCACGGGATTGGGTAAGGCCATTCTAGGAGCCGATTTTACCATGAGTGCTCCGGGCGCTGACGCGTCGATCCTGGGCGGAGAAGTCGCGACCATTCTGGTTACCAATGGTGGGACGGGGTTGCCGGATGGAACATCCCCGGTCACGATTGGTGACTCGCCCACGGGCGATGACGCTGTGGCTCAGATGGTGGTGCTCGGTGGCGAAGTGGTGGCGATACAGGTGCTCTATCAGGGCTCTGGCTACCGTAGTGCTCCGGACATTTCCCTTCCGGGTGGGGCTACCGCGGTGGCGTTGCTCCAGTCCGCCTCCAGCTTGACGATCACCATTCCTGATGGGGTTTTGCGCCAGCGCATTATCGTGACGCCAATTCAAGACTACGTGAAGGAGCTGAGCGAGGATGTCAATCTGGGTATTGCCGCCTCTCCGCTGTATAACCGTGAGTCTTCCTTGACCGCGACCGTGGCCATCGCCGATGATGATATGATTGCCTCGTTATGGACCGCTGATGCCGTTGCCTCAGAATATTTTGCTGACCCGTCACCGATGGGTCGGTTCCAGATCAATTTTAACGATTGGTCCAACCGAAAGTACTTTGCCAATCTGCTGAGTGGTCGGGCAACGGTCACAACGGATTACGTGCCATTTTACATGCCCATGCATTATCCGTCAGGCGGAGACGTGTGGGATATTTCCAGTTCGACGAGCATCTCGGGGATTTTCGAAAACGATGATGGCGATCGGACCACTTTTGACTTGGCGGGGGTCGGCTGGTATTTCAATATCCCGCCCACGGTAACTCTCTCGGCCCCAACCCAATGGGTTGATGCGGTGGATACTGTAACCGTGGTGAATGGCGGTGCTGGCTACGATTCTGAAGATCCTCCGGTGTTTATCTGGCCGTCGAGTGCGAGTTACGGTCGCATTGCCTATGCCTACGGCGACGTAGATCCGGAATCGGGCAAGCTGCTCGGCCTGGTGATGCAGGATGCCGGCGTCTACACCCGAGTTGCTGGCGCGCCGACCGGTGAGCTGACTGGATTGTCATCTGATATTGTCCAATGGTCAGGGGCCGTCCCCACGACGGATGCGGTGGTGAACTATACGATCACCACGCGCAAGGGTTCTCAGGCAACCGCAGAGGCGGTCATTAACGGCATTGTGACTTCGATTGACATGCCCGCTCGGCTCTGGTCCTCGGAGGCCACGATTGTCATCGCTGGTGGAGGTGGAACTGGCGCAACCGCACAGATGATCTTCACCGCCGGTGTTGCCACGGGGATCACCATAACCAACCCGGGAACAAAGTATACATCTCGACCGACGGTGACTTTTACCGACGGTGACTTTAGTTCTCAAGCCAACGCCAACATCTCGGGTCCAATCCGGATCAATGTGACGAATGCGGGGCTTGGATACATCGCGCCCCCGACGCTGACCATTTCCGGCGGCGATTCCACCTCCATTCCGACCAGGAGTGGTGATTTCATCACCTATGATGATCCGTCCCTGGTCGGTGCTGCGCTTGGATCAAGCTTCGATGTTTCCATTGAGCCGCTTGATAGATCCCCAACCATTATTGGGCGCCGGTCTGATGGATCGGTCGAGCTCGTGGACTGGAAGACCAAAGGGACGGAAACTGTCCGGATTACCAATAAGGCCGGATCTAATCTTCTCGAAGTGCGGCCTGGAAACGGTCCGATCACCGTGGGTGATGTGGTGACGATCGGTGCTTCGTCCACCAAGTTTTTTGTCGAGGGAGTGGAGCTCCGCAAGGCATCGGATCCCGATGATACGACCTATATTTTAACCCTGGATGCCAATCTGACCCAGGATGTTTCTGACGATGCGGTGGTAACCAATCTTCTCAGCCGGGGAGCCTCTGGTGAAGTTCGCCACGATGTCCTTTTTGAGGCTGGAAGGGTCAATAATTCCCCAGTGGCCTATCCAACCTTTGAAGTGTTAATTGTGCCTGTCCTGGAAAACGTTCTTGAAGGTGCTGAGGACGTGGTGATCACCATGTTTACGTCTCGGGATTTTGCTCTTCAAGAGCCCACCACCGCACTCATGACTCTCGCGGATGATGATTCCACGGTGACCATTGCCATGACCGGTAATGCCAGTGAACCAAACCTTTCTGGCTCCATGCGTGTCACGTTGTCAAAGGCCCTACCGGTGAACATCACCATCCCATTCCGGGTAACGGGTTCTGCCACCCCAGGGAAAGGTCTTGCCGGAGATTTTAGTGATAAGGATTATATCATTACTGGTTTAACTGATATGACCCGTCCCCGACCAAGTCAGGCCAATGCTTCGGCCTTAGGTTCCATTGCGATTCCTGCGGGGTCCACGTACGTCGACATCATAATTGGGACTGTAGATGATCTGCTGACGGAGGGCACGGAAACCGTGACCATCACTCTCCAGGGCACCAATGATGTTATTTTCCCAGGAAACAACGGTGCCGGGACCAATTCTAGCGCTACGGTTAATATCGATGACAGCCAAGGCACGGCCCGAATTGAGCCCAGTTTTACGGAAGATGGATTTGAAGATCCTAATTCACCCAAGGCCGGACGTTTTCGTATAGGAATCGTTGCGCCAACCGGGAGCCTCTCCACAAGTCCCGTGGGTGTACGGTTCCGTATTGATGGTTCTGCGGCTTATAACTCTGATTATCTTATTAGTGGAACGGGGGTGGAGTTTAATATGACGACCATGGAAGGCTCCGTGGTCTTGGATGCCGACAGTACCAGTTTTGGGGATGTCTTTTTCTCCGTCAAAGATGACCTCACGGGCGAGCGAGATGAATCCATCACGATGACGTTGTTAAGTGGAAGTGGGTACAGTATCGATCCGGATAGTAGCGGTGGTTCCATCCAGATTATTGATGATGAACCCGTCATCAATATTGAGCCTACCATTCGTCCTGCGGAGCCGAATGTTGCCGGTGTCTTTACCCTGAGTTACACCTCTCGGGGCGAGGATCGTGCTCTCAATCGGGCTGTAACGGTTCCGTTCACCCTGTTACAAACGAATTATACCGATGATCTCGAAGTATTGCATGTCATGGCTCTTGAGGATAAGGACTTCAATGCACTCCAGCCAAAGACGGTGACATTTGTGGCATCCTCCCGGACCACGACCATCAACATCATTCCCAAGTCGGACAATCTGAAGGAAGTTGATGAAGAGGTGGTATTGACCCTGACACCGGGTACTGAATACAGTCTCAATGCCTCCTCGGCTGTGTTGAAGTTGCAAGATGCTCCCCTGATGTCCCTCACGCTGGAAGATGCGGCTGCCGAGAGCGGACAGATTGGTCACTACAAAATTGCCTATGCTGGAGATCCTCGCCAAGGCGCCATACTTGTCCGTCTGGGGGTGGATGCTGCGTCAACGACCCAGGTCCCGGTGGTGTTGCCTGGCTTAACCGGTACCGCCACGGTGGAGAGCTTGGCTGCGGAGAAAATCATTGGGTCCGCAACGACTCTCGGGGAGGGCGGAACGGTACAGGTTCTCGCAACCATGCCGAGTGTGGATCTAACGGGAATTACCGTGACCCTCCGTCTGCGCCAAGGCACCCTCACAGGTCCCGTTTTGGCCACCGAAGCATTGACCGGCAGTGATTACCGCACCAAGTCTTTGGTAGACCGTAGTGGCTTTAAGATTGAGCACACGGGTCTTGTGGCCACAAACATCGTGGTGTTGACAGCGCAGGCCACGGGATCTTTGGCGGGTAAGACGGCCCAGATCGAATTGGATGGGCGGCTAATCACGCCTTCTGTTGACGCCTTCTTCCCCCTGGTGGTGGAAATTCCCAGCGGAAGTTCCTCCACCACCCTCCCAGTCACGGCGGTGAATGATAATTTCCTCGACCTGGGTGAAAGACTCTTTTTGAAGCTTCTTCCGTCCACGAACTACCATCTTGCCGATGACAATACGGCCGTTGCGATGGATATTCGGGACAATGAACCTTCGCTGATTATGAC
>CAIUVD010000218.1 GCA_903902515.1 uncultured Planctomycetota bacterium
CGACGGACGGGAGGCTGGACGATCAGTTCGATGAAGCCGGGCATCCTGCCATTATGGCGAGATCAGGGACTGAGAAGGATGGGTGGCCGGACGCATACGTTGCAGCGCCGGGCGGACCTCATCCCGTCCCTCGTGACGGCCCTCCAGGCCCTGCGGGGCCACGAGCGCGAGGTTCAGGTCACCATCGCCCAGTTGCGAGCCCAGGCCCAGGCAACCCTGCCGGGAAAACCGGGCCCCGATCCGGTGGCGGTGCGCGGCCTGGTTGAGGCCTATCCCGAGTTGATGAGCTCTGCCGCGACCCGTTCCCTGATGGAGGAACTGTCCCGCACGGAGGACCGCATCGCCCTGGCCCGGGGGTTTGCCACGGAGGTCGGCAGCGCCCTCAATACCCGGCTGGAATCCATCCCCGATGGCTGGTTCGCCCGCCTCGCGGGTTGTGCCCCGGTGGCCCTGTTCCAGGCCGATGGCTTTACGCGCCGGGCTCCGGCGGTGTCCCTGGCCTAGGGACGGGCTGCCAGACGCCCCACTCGTCAAGCACTTCGGCGGGCTGGTAGCGAGCCTTATATTCCATCTTTGTGCAGCCCATGACCAGGAAGCCCGGGTACCACCAGTGCAGGCCCGTAGCCTGGGCGTGGGCGATTTCCGCCAGGGCCATGAACACCCCGAGACTCCGCGCCCGGAGGTCTGGGTCGTAGAAACAGTAAACGCTTGACAACGCGTCGCCGATGCGGTCGCAGACGCTGACCGCGATGAGTCGCCCCTCGGGGTCCCGGGCATGGAGCTCGCCCCCGGGAACCCCGCCATCCTCCAGCAACAGATGGGTCGGCTCATGGGGGTCGGCCTCACCATGGACGGCTTGCTGGTACCGGCGGTAGAGGGTGCTGCGCTCGTCATCAATGCCCCGGGGCACCCAGGTGACGGTCAGATCCTGGTTGCGGATCCCGACGCGTCGCTGATCCCGGCGGGGCTTAAATGCCGCCACTTCCATACGGATTGGCTGACAGGCCTGGCAGCCCTCGCACATCGGTCGGTAGAACACCGCTCCCGCCCGGCGGAAACGATGGTCCATCAACAGCCGGTAATCCGCCTCACGACTGACGGCCTGGAAAACCCGGAACCGCCGATCCGGCAAATAGGGACAGGGGCCCGCATCGACCACCTGGCCGTGCAGGACCCCGGCCATCTCAGGCCTCGGTCCGCAGTCGGGCCGGGGTGCGCTTGGTCACGGCGGCCACGATTTTGCCGTGGAGGGCGTTCATTTCGCCCTCCTCCAGGGTCCGGTCCTCGGCCTGAAGGACGACCTTGAGGCTGACGGCCTTTTCGCCCTCGGCGTAGGGTTTGCCCCGGTAGATGGTCAGCAGGTGGACGCCCTGGCCGATGGGCCCCGCCGCCTGGCGGGTGGCGGCGGCCACGTCACCGAAGGCCAGGGTTTCGGGGCAGATCCAGGTAAATTCCCGTTCCACCGCCTGGAAGCGGCTGGGATGCTGGTGGCCGATGGGGCGCGGAGCCCCCAGGCGGGCGACCAGGGCCTCCAAATCGAGTTGGAACCAGCCGACCCGTTCCGGGGCTCCGGCGAGGGTCCGGAGGGCCTTGGGCACTTCCCCGGCTCTCCCGACGGGCTTGCCCGCGACCAGGATCTCGACCGTGCGTCCGGCGGTCCATTCGGGACCAGCTTCGGCTGCCGCGCGATAACCGGCCTCGTAGCCGAGGTCGGCGAGCACCGCCAGGGCCGCATCCCGGGCCGCGTAGAACGGCGTGTCATCGCCCAGGGCCGCCACCGCCCCGGCCACGCACACCGTCTCATCGGGGGTCTGACCCTTGCCGACGCCGCTGCCATAGCGTTTGCCGACTTCGTAAATGGCGACCTTGGCGAAGTTGCGGCGGTTGCGGGCCACGGCTTCGACCAAGCCCGGCAGGAGGCTGCCGCGCAGGACGGTTTGCTCGCTGGAGAGGGGGTTGGCGAGGCGGATCACCTGGCTCCAACCGCAGGCCGTGGCCCAGGCGTCGCTGGCGAAGGCGTAGGTCCCGACCTCATCCCAGCCGAGGGCGGAAAGCGCGGCCCGGGCCTGGTGCTCGGCCCGGCGGCCGAGGTTGGCGGCGGGAACGGCGGCGGGCAGGCGCGGCACTTCCGGCGTCAGGTGCTGGTAGCCGTGGTGACGGGCGATTTCCTCCACCAGGTCGGCGGCGTGGTTGAGGTCCTTGGCCCGCCACCAGGGCAGGCGAGCGGTGCTGCCGTCAAGAATCACCCCGAGTTTTTCCAGCAGCAGCGAGCAACGACCCTGGTCCAGGTCGAGGCCCGTGAGGCGCTTGAGTTCCCCGTGGTCCCAGGCGATGGCGCGGGGCTCGGCGGCCAAGCGACCGGCGTGGAAGCGGTGGGTCACCCGGGCCCCGGGGCACAATTCCACCAGCAAGGCGATGGCCCGGTGGATGGCCGCGGGGGCCAGTTCCACGGGCAGGCCCTTCTCAAAACGGGTGGCGCTGTCGGTGGACAGGCCCAGGCGCAGGCGGGTCTTGCGGATGCGCTCCGGGCGGAAAGTCGCGGCTTCCAGCAGCACGGTGGTGGTGTCGGCGGATACGGCGCTGTTCTGCCCGCCCATGATGCCAGCCAGGGCCAAGGCCCGGGTGCCATCGGCGATCAGCAGGTCGCCCCCGACCAGGGTATGGGCCTTGCCATCGAGGGTGGTGAAGGTCTCGCCGGCCGTGGCCGCACGAACCGTCAGCCCGGGGCCGACCTGTCGCAGGTCGAAGGCGTGCATGGGCTGGCCCAGCTCATGCATCACAAAATTGGTGACATCCACCAGTCGCCCCAGGCTGCGGGTGCCGAGGGCCGCGAGGCGGTCCACCAGCCACTGGGGCGATGGGCCATCGCTGACGCCTTCGACCACCGCCCCGGCGTAGGCTAGGCAGCCGTCGTCCTGAATGGTCACGCCGTGGCCCTGGCCCTCATCACGCCACGACATGTCGAGGACGCCGGGGGCCGGGTGGCCGAGGATGCAGGCCGCCTCGCGGGCCCAGCCGTGTTGGCCCCACAGGTCCGGGCGGTGGGTCAGGGCGTGGTTCTCGATCACGAACACCGTGTCGCCCAGGCCCAGGGCCTCGGCCAGGGGGGTGCCGGCGGCGTGGTGATCCGGCAGCACCAGGATGCCGTCATGGCCCGCCCCGAAACCGAGTTCGTCTTCGGCGCAGATCATGCCGTGGGACGGTTCGCCCCGCAGTTTGCCCGCCTTGATGGTGATCGTGGAAGGTTTGCCCTCCTTGTCCGGCATGGTCAGCACCGCACCAACGGTGGCCACGGCGACGGTCTGGCCGACGGCGACATTCGGGGCGCCGCACACGATGGGCAGGGGCTCGGGCCCACCCACGTCGACGGTGGTCACGCGCAGGCGGTCGGCATTGGGGTGCTGGGCACAGGTCAGGACCTTGCCGATCACCACCTTCTCCAAGTTCGGCCCGGTGCGCAGCACCTCATGCTCGATCTCCGCCACGTGGGTCGACAGGCGGGCCTGCAACTCAGGGGCGCTGACGCCCAGGGGGCGGCCAAGCAGGGCGGTGATCCAGGACAGACTGAGACGCATGGGCGTGGTTCCGGGGGCAAAAGACCGTGGGGCGGGAGGATCGGTTCCAACCCCCGCCGGGCAAGGCATCACAAGCCCGGTGTTGCCGCCTTCCGGGCCGTGCCACCATGCCGCCCATGCCCGCCACCGCCCCTGCTGTCCAGAACCGCATCGATGCCCGCTTCGCCGCCCTCAAGGCGGCCAAGAAGAAGGCCTTCGTCGCCTACCTGACGGCCGGTGACCCGAACCTGGCGGTGACCGAGGACCTGATCCCCGCCCTCGACCAGGCCGGGGTCGACATCATCGAACTCGGCGTGCCCTATTCCGACCCGATGGCCGACGGCCCGGCCATCCAGTTGGCCTGCGACCGCGCCTTGGCCTCGGGCACGACCCTGGTCAAGGTTTTGGCCAGCCTGTCCCGTATTCGCACCCGCAGCCAGGTGCCGGTGTTGCTGTTTACCTACCTGTCACCGATTCTGGCTTATGGCGTGGCCAAGTTCGCCGCCGATGCGGTGGCCGCTGGGGCCGATGGCGTCCTGCTCCTCGACCTGCCCCCCGAGGAAGATCCCGCCCTCCTCACCACCCTCCGGGACGCCGGTCTGGCGACCGTCTGCCTGGCCGCCCCGACGACCCCCACGGGCCGCAAGGCGATGCTGGCCAAGGCCAGCCGGGGCTTCCTCTATTACGTTTGCCGCCTGGGCGTGACCGGCGAACGCGCCGAACTGCCCGAGGACCTGGCCCTCCAGGTGTCCCGCCTCAAGAAAGCCTCACCGACCACCCCGGTGTGCATCGGTTTTGGCATTTCCACCCCGGAACAGGCCGCCGCGGCCGCCGCCCATGGTGATGGTGTGGTGGTCGGCAGCCACCTCGTTAAAATCCTGGAAAAGCACGGCCACGAGCCCGATGTCGTCCAGCGCCTGGCCAAGCGGGCCGGGGAATTGGCGGCGGCGGTCCACGCGGTCTGACTAGACGATCCGTTCGTAGCCAGCCTCGGCGGGGCACACCACGGATACGAAGACCAGGTCCGTCGAGCCATCATTGATCACGCCATGGATGTCCCCGGTGCGGGCCACCAGGATGTCTCCCGGCTGGATCGGCATTCCACCGCCTTGGGCATCCATCACGTAGGTGCCGCGACCGGCCAGAATCGTCCAGGTATCCTGTCCGGCGGGGTGTCGGTGGGCCGGGATGGTTTGGCCGGGCGGAACCAACCACGCCACGATGGTGGCGTCCGGCGTCTGGGTGACGACGGATCGCTGGGGTTCCGTGGCATGGCGAACCAGATGGGCGTGACTGGGGAAGTGGCGGGGCAGCATGCTCGGTGATGATGGGCCCTGGGGCCTAGGGCGACAGCCTGAACCTCATGCACTTCATCGGGGAAACTCCGAGGTCTCAGGATGCCCCCCGGCGTCAGGCCTGAACCGCGACCCGGCCGCCTTCGATTTTCACCGGGAAGGTCGGCAGGCTCACGCTGGCGTCATCCAGGCAGGCACCGGAACGGAGGTCGAAGCGCTGCTTATAGATCGGGCTGGCGATAAACGGCGTGTCGCCCTTCGAGCCGACGATGCCGCGGCTGATGACCATGGCCTTGCTGAAGGGATCGAAATTCGCCAGGGCGTAGATGGCCTCGCGGCCCGTGCGGTCCACGGTGCGGACCACCGCCACCTGGGTGCCGTCCACGAGGGCAGCGACACCGCTGTTGGCAGGGATGTCAGAGAGGGCGCAGAGGGGATGCCAGGTGGACATGATCAGATGCTCGCCGTCGTGAGGGTAGAAGCCTTCTCGTCCCAGGTGGCGGGCCGGACCTGGCCGCGTTCGGAGACCATGACCACCGTCGGATCGGCGGCGTCGCTGTTGATGAAAGCGCGGAAGTGGCGGCGGGCCTCGGGGTTCTCCACGGTGGTGCGCCACTCGTCCTGGTAGGTATCGACGATGTGCTGCATCTCCGCCTCCAGCTCAGCACCCAAGCCCAGGCTGTCGTCGATGACCACCGCCTTGAGGTAATCCAGGCCGCCCTCCAGTTTGTTGAACCAGGTGGCGGTGCGCTCCAGACGATCCGCCGTGCGGATATAGAACATCAGGAAACGGTCGGTGTATTTCAGCAGGGTGGGGCCGTCGAGGTCGCTGGCCAGCAGCAGGGCGTGCTGGGGCTTCATGCCACCGTTGCCGCAGACATAGAGATTGTAGCCCTTTTCCGTGGCGATGATCCCGAAGTCCTTGCTCTGGGCCTCAGCGCATTCGCGGGCGCAGCCGGACACGGCGCTCTTGAGTTTGTGGGGCGAGCGCAGGCCCTTGTAGCGGTTTTCGATTTCAATGGCGAAGGCCACGGAGTCCTGCACGCCGTAGCGGCACCAGGTGGAGCCGACGCAGGACTTCACGGTGCGCAGGGCCTTGCCGTAGGCGTGGCCGGATTCGAAGCCGGCGGCGAGCAGCTCCTCCCAGATGGGCGGCAACTGCTCCAGCCGGGCGCCGAACAAGTCAACCCGCTGGCCGCCGGTGATCTTGGTGTAGAGGTTGTACTTCGACGCCACCTGACCGAGGACGATCAGTTGGTGCGGCGTGATCTCGCCGGCCGGCACGCGGGGCACCACGGAATAGGTGCCGTCGCGCTGGATGTTGGCGAGGTAGCGGTCGTTGGTGTCCTGCAGGGGCCGGTGGGGCCCCTTGAGGACATGTTCGTTCCACGCGCTGGCGAGGATGCTGGCAATGGCCGGCTTGCAGATTTCGCACCCTTCGCCGTGACCGTGCTGGGCCAGCAGGGCATCGAAGGTGTGGATCTTCTGGACGCGAACCAGGTGATAGAGTTCCTGGCGGCTGTGGCGGAAGTGTTCGCACAGGTGGTTGGTGACGGTGATGCCCTTCTTTTTGAGGGTGTCCTTGATCAGGTCCTTCACCAGGGTTACGCAGGAGCCGCAGCCCGTACCAGCCTTGGTGCAGGCCTTCACTTGACCGACTTCCGTCAGGTTATCCGCATCGATGGCGGCGCAGATGGTGCCCTTGGTGACATTAAGGCATGAACAAATGGTGGCCGCATCGGGCAGGCATTCGACGCCCATGCCCGCCGGCTTGCCCGAGGACGACGGCAGGATCAGGGCCTCGGGTTCGGCCGGCATCACGACCTGGTTCAACATGAACTGGTGCAGCTGGCCATAGGCCGACGCATCGCCCACCAGGATGCCGCCCAGCAGCGTCTTCTTGTCCGCCGACAACACCAATTTCTTGTAAGTTTCAGCCCGTGAGTCCGAGAAGCCGATGACGTGGCAGCCGGGCGTTGCACCCATGGCATCGCCGAAACTGCCGACATCGACGCCCAGCAATTTCAACTTGGTGCTCATGTCGAAGCCGGTGAAAGTCGCCGGTGCCGACGTGCCGGCCAATTGGTCCGCGACCACTGTTGCCATGTGGTAGCCCGGAGCCACCAGGCCGTAGATGCGTTCTTTATACAGGGCCACTTCGCCGATGGCGAAGATATGGGGATCGCTGGTCCGGCAGTGGTCATCGACCACCACGCCGCCCCGGGCACCCATGGTCAGGCCGATTTCCTTCGGCAATTCATCGCGCGGGCGAATGCCGGCGCTGAACACGATCATGTCGGTGGGCAGTTCGCTCTTGTCGGCGAACACCATTTTCTGGATCCGGCCCTCAGGGGTTTTGACGATCTCGGTGGTATTCTTGTTGAGGTGGACTTTGACGCCCAGGGCCTCGATCTTGCGCTTGAGCATGGCGCCGCCGCCGTCATCCAGCTGGACCGCCATCAGGCGCGGCGCGAACTCGACCACGTGGGTTTCCAGGCCCATGTTTTTGAGAGCGCTGGCGCATTCCAGGCCCAACAGTCCGCCACCAATGACCACGCCGACCTTGCTGGTCTTGGCGTGGGCCATCATGCCCTCCAGATCTTCGATGGTGCGGTAGACGAAGGTGCCGGTGGCGTCTTTGCCGGGCACCGGTGGCACAAAGGGGTAGCTGCCGGTCGCCAGCACCAGTTCGTCGTAGGGAATGGTCCGGCCCTGGGCGCTGGTCACGACCTGGTGCTGACGATCGACGGCGATGGCCTTGTCCCCGAGGTGGACGGTGATGCCGTGGTCCTCGTAGAAGGTCGGCGTCGGCAGCAGGGAGAGGTCCTGGGCGCTCTTGCCGGCGAAGAACGAGGACAGGTACACCCGGTCGTAGGCGTGGCGGGGCTCTTCGCAAAAGGTGACGATGTTCCAACGCATCGCCTCGCCGCGCTCGATGAGGGTGGCGAGCAGCTTGTGCCCCACCATGCCGTTGCCGATCACGACCAGTGTCTTGGTGCCCATGGGAATCTCCGCAGGGCCCTTGGCGCGGAACGTGCCGGACACGGTTTCGCCAGACTTGCACAGGTGTACAGCACTGGCGCGGGATTCTTGGCGACGGCTCAGCAAGGCTTGAGCGACTGCGTAAAAATCGCGCCAAATCCCGGGGAATCCTAAGATAAGAGCATCCCTCGTGCCAGATAAGAGATTCCCTTACGGGAGTCCCCCGAGAACCCCTCAGGTTCATGGGATCTCGATCAAGCGGATCCCATGGGGTGGTCATCTTGGTCAAAATCTCGACGGCCCAGGACCCGTCGTCCGCTGCCTCAGGACGGCCGTTCCACCAGGTCTTCCTGGATGATCGAACGGTAACTTTCAAAACGGCTGACCGCGATCTGCCCGTCCTCGGCGGCGGCATAGACCGCGCAATCCGGCTCATGGAGGTGCGAACAATCGGCGAAACGGCACTTGGGGTGAAATGCCGCCAGATCCGGCATCAGCAGGGCGACATCCAGGGGCGTCAGGCCGGTGACCGCGCATTCCCGGATCCCCGGCGTGTCCACCAGGCGTCCGCCATCCGGCAGCAGTTCACTGCGGGCTGACGTGGTGGTGTGGCGACCGTGGCCTTCCTCGGCCACCACGCCGATGCGCGCCTTGAACCCCGGATGCAGGGCGTTGATGAGGGAGGATTTTCCGACCCCGCTCTGGCCGCAGACCACGCAGGTTTTCCCCCGCAGGTGCTCCCGCAGGGGCTCCAGATCCCCCGCCCCCAGATTGCCGACGGTCAGAAACACCGGTGCCCCCAGGCTGCGGTACAATGCCGCATCCTCGTGGCCATCCGCGAGGTCCGCCTTGTTGAGGATCACCACCGCCGGGATGTCGCAGGCTGCCGCAAGCACCAGGTAGCGGTCGATCAGGCCCCGCTTCAGATCCGGCTCCTTGAGGGCGGCGACGATCACCAGGACGTCAATATTGGCGGCAAAGACGTGGATCAGGGCCCGGTTATGGCTATCGGCCCGCTCCAATTGGTTGCGGCGCGGTTCAAGGGCGCTGATCACCGGCTCGGGGACAAACTCGACCCGTACCCGGTCACCAACGCACAGGAGGTTTTTGACCCCGGCCACCTGTTTCTTGAGGACGGAACGAATTTCGCACAGCAGTTCGCTGCCGTCAGCCCGGCGCACCACCACCTGACGGCCCTGGAAACCGCAGATTTCTGCCGGTTCCCCGGTTGGTGCCTGGGTGCCCTGGGCCAGGCGGTTGAAGCGCGCGAGGAGGGATTCCCCGCCGTGGCTGCGTCGCCCGTGGTCGGCGTGGCGTTCCAGGAAGGCATCGTCCTCGGCCCGCGCCTCCCAGCCACCAACCCGCGCGGTGTCCTTGCTGTTGGCCGCCCGCAGGCGGCCCAGGCCGCTGCGGGGGTGATGCCGCTCCCGGCCTTTGTACTTGGATTCGTCTCCGCTCATTTGGCCTGGGCGGCTTGGCCCAGGGCAGCAATGGCAGGGCGGAAGGTGTCGGCCTCGGCCTTAGGCAGCAGCAGGTCGGTGACCGCTTCCAGATCCTTGGCCGAGATTTTTCCCCACCGCAGGAAGATGGCTCCGCCATTGGATTCCAACAGTTCCAAGCCCTGATCGCGATCGGCGCTCATCAGGTCTGGATTGAGGACTCCCGCCAGGGAACCACGGAAACGTTGCTGACGAAGGGTGACGAGCCGCTTGGAGAGGACGGTGCACAGCTGGTCGAGCTGGGCTCCCGCGGTCTGCCAGGCCTGGAATTGGGTCTCGGCCGAAGTTCCTGTCAGGAGGGCTTTGTTGATCAGCGCCCGTTCTGCGACGGCCCGGAAGTTCCATTCCCGGAAATCCTTGGACCCGGCCGCAAGGTGGGTGTTGATCATCCCCTGGCGCTCGTCCTCCAGGAGTTTGATGGCCTGGTTCAATTGGACGCCCACCGGACTGGAGGCCAGGGCGGGAGGCAACTCGGCCTTGAGGCGGCGGAGATTGGTCAGGTCCTTTCGAAGGGCGAAGGAGGTCGCCCGCTCCTCAATGGCAGTGACGAACGCTTTTCGCTCCCCTTCGATCTCACGCCGTGCCTCCTCGACCCGTTCGACCATCGACGGATTTTTAGCCCCGGGGAACGCATTGAGGGCGGTGAGGGCTTCGTCGAAGCGGTCTGCCTGGCTGAGGCTTTGGGCCTCCGCACGGACGACGGCAAATTGGTCGAGGAGCCGGGCCGTCGTCAATTGGGTCTCGATACCCGTCAGGCGGCGGACGATGCCTTCCCGCCGTTCAAGGAGATCCTTGGGCGCCGTGGTCGGTAGGGCCTGGATCCGCGTCCGCACGGCGGGCAGATCAATCTGCTCCATGGGCAGGCTCAGCAAGCCCTCCAAGTCCGCCAATTGGGTTTCGATGACCATCCGCCCGACATCAGCCTTCGGCGGGACCGGTGCCGTCTCGGGACTGACGACCGGAGTAGCTTCGGGGGTCGGGGACACGGGGGGCGTGACGGCCGGTTCGGAACGCCATGCGAAGGCTGCTGCTGCACCTCCCAAAGCGAGCAGAACGGTGATCCCGCCAACCATCGCCAGGGATGGCTTGAATTTTGGGGGGGTCGTTGCCGCCAGACCGTCCGGCGTGTCCTCACGGCCGGTAATCGGTGGGGTCCCCTGGGCATACCGCTTGAGAATGTTGGTCTCGTGATTGGTGCTGCGGTCGCCGCTCGGCAGATCCAGGGCATCCAACGCCTTTTCCACCTCGGCGGCCGAGGCTGGACGGGCGTCGGGATCCTTGGCCATCATCCGCTGCACCAACTGATCGACGGATTCCGGTAATTCCGGAATCAGGCTCCGGGGGCTGGGCACCGGTTGGGTCACATGGGCTTTGAGGATATCCGTGGGAGTCGGCCCAGAGTAGGGGGTCTTGGCGGTCAGCAGATGGAAGAACGTAGCGCCAAGGGAGTAGATATCGACCCGGTGGTCGATCCGCTTGCCGAGGGCCGCCTCGGGGGCCATGTACGCCGGGGTGCCCATGATCTTGGCGTTGGAGACTTCCGCCTCCGCCTCCTCGAACGACTTGCTGATCCCCAGGTCCGCCAACTTCACGACGTTGCCGGTCCCGATCATGATGTTGTCGGGTTTGATATCCTGGTGGATCAGGCGGTGGTCGTGGGCATAGGCCAAGGCCCGGCTGACCTGACGGATGATCTCGATCGCCTCATCAACCTGGAAGGGACCCTGGCGGCGCAGCATCTCCATGGCCGTCGGCCCCTCGACGAACTCCATCGAGAAGTAGTTCAGGTCATTTTCGGAGCTGACGTCGTGGACCTGGATCAGGTGGTGATGGTTCAGCTTGCCGGCAGCCCGGGCCTCGGCGATGAACTGGTCGACGAACTTGGGTTTCTTGGCATGGCGCGGGGCCAGAATCTTGAGGGCCACTTCCCGGGCCATGCTCTTCTGGACCGCCTTATAGACGATCCCCATCCCGCCTTCGCCGAGTTTCTCCTTCAACTCGTATTTGGTCAGGAGGTCGGCCATCTCGACGTCCCCGGGCTCCTTGACCAGCAGGAACTCCACCTCCCCGACCCGGATGCGGTCGCCAAAGCACAGCAGCCGCTCAGAGATTTTTCGCCCATTCAGTTGGGTGCCGTTGCGTGATCCCAAGTCGACCAGGGTATAGAACTGACCATCCTTGCGGATCTGACAATGGGCCCGTGAAGCCATATTGTCGATGATCTGCACGTCCTGGGTCGACTGTCGACCCAAATTCGTCACCTCGAGGGACAAGGCGAATTCGCGCCCTGCAGTGGGGCCAGATTGCGCGACCAGCTTCGCCATGGGGATCTCCGTTGGGGTGGCAAGTGTTGCTACCTGATGGGGGGGTGCAATCGCCTTGCTCTCGGGTCTCCCATCCCCGAAGTTAAACCCCATGGATCCGACCCTGGTCACGACAAGCGATGGCATGACCGCCACCCTGCGCATCCCAGCGGGCCAGGCCTTAAGCCCTGAAACCCTGCGTCGCCTCCTCCACGATGCCGGAGTCGTTGTGGGGCTGCAAACCCCTGCTTTGCTGGCAGCTGGACGCGTTGGAGCCGTCGAACGGGTGTTGGTGGTGGCCCGGGGCGAACCGCCGTCTCCAGGGATGGATGGGTGGGTGGAGCCTCTGGTGCGTGAACCCGAGGCCGCCTACGGCGAGGGCCGGGTCGACCTCCGTGAACTCCATCATTTTCGGGAAATTCATGCCGGTCAGGGTGTTTTGCGCCTCGTCCCACCCCATCCCGGAAAGCCGGGTCGGACGGTTCGAGACGAGGAAATTCCCGCTCCTGAGGTTCACCCGGCCGACCTCGCCCCCTGTTGCGGCCCCGGCGTGATCATCAGCCCGGAGGATCCCTCCATCGCCGTGGCCGAGGCCAGTGGCATCTACCAACGCTTTGCCCTCGCCGGCCGCCTATCCCTGCAGGTCTGTCAGCGGGTCGAGGTGCCCGGGGACATTGACCTCACCATCGGCAACATCGACACCCAGTTTCCGATCCTGATCCGGGGCGACATCCATAGCGGCTTCGTCGTGAAGACGGCCGCGGACCTCGAAGTTGACGGCTCCATCGAGGACGCCCGCGTCACCGCCCAGGGTTCCCTTGATGTGAAAGGAGGCCTGTTGGTCGGCCGCCAGCGCGTCAAAGCCCATGGCGACCTCCACGCCCGCCATTGTCAGGCCCGTCCGATCCGGGCCCGCCATGTCCTGTTCGACATGGGGTGCGTGGGCGCCACCATCGCCGCCCGTGGTCAGGTCCAGGCCCGTGAGATCCTCGGCGGCGACATTACCGCCGCCGCCGGGGTCATCTGCGATGTCCTCGGTTCCCCCGAGGGTCTGCCAACCCGGATCACGGTCGGCGTCGATCCCTTCGAATCCGGGCTTCATGCCTGGGCCGTGGCCAATCTCCCCCTCCTTCAAGAAGCCCTAGAGCACGAGCGGGAACGGGGTAAGTGCTTGGCCCATCGCATTCAAACCCTCTTGTCAGCGGGCGAGGATCACGCGGCCGACGATGCCGCCCTGCGCCATTCCGCCCAGGAGGTCCACGGCCTGGTGGCCGACATCACCCGCGCCCAGGAGGCCATCGCCAATCACCCGGAACGGTTGGCCAAGGCCCGGGCCCTCGAAGCCATTGCCACCATCGAAGTCCGGCGGCAATGCTACCCGGGCGTCACGGTCGTCATTGGCGACCACCAGTTGCTGGTCACCCAGGCCCTCGGCCGGGTCCGTTTTCGCTGGTCGAAGGACGGCATCGCCGTCGAGGGCTAGCCAACCCGTTGTGATTCTTGATGGGCGACGCCCATCGGACTGATCCTTGCCCCCTGGGGAGCCCTCCAATCATGACCAGACTTTCCAAGACACCCTCCTACGAAGGAACCTCCCCATGGCCGTTGAACTCGCCGCCGCCGCCGTCGTCGCCCCGGAACACCGTTACCGCAAGGGCCAGGCCTACGCCAACCCCTTGGCCAAGACGCCCGGCACGCCGCAGTTCCCCGCCACGGTGAAGCGCGCCGACGGCAGCACCCTCCAGGTCGCCTGCCCCGTCAGCACCCGCCTGGCCGTCGCCCTGATGGACATGAACGCCGTGATCGGCGGCGCCGCCTGCCACTGGGGCGGTCCCGCTGCCCTGGCCGAAATCATGTCCTCGGTCCACGGCGTGATGTTCAGCCGCCCCGGCGTGTGGTACGACCACTTCAACTTCGCCAACGATGCCGGCCACACCGAGAACGGCCTCTACGCCCTTAAGGCCAACTACGGCTTCGCCGGCGTGACCGTCAACGACCTCAAGGGCTTCCGATCCATCGCCTCGAAGCTCACGGGCCATGGCGAAAGCCACATCTTCCCCGAGGGCGTCCAGGTCTCCAACGGTCCCCTCGGCTCGTCCCTGCCGATCGCCCAGGGCCTGGCCCTGGCCGACCGCCTGGCCGACACCAAGCGCACCACCATCACCGTCATCAGCGACGGCGCGATGATGGAAGGCGAAGCCAAGGAAGCCGTCAGCGCCATCCCCGGCCTGGCCGCCAAGGACCTGGTCAACCCCTTCGTCCTGATCATCAGCGACAACAACACCAAGCTGTCGGGCCGCGTCGACGCCGACTCCTTCAGCATGCAGCCCTACTTCCAGTCCCTGGAAGTGCAGGGCTGGCGCGTCGTGAAGCTGGAGAACGGCAACGACCTCCAGGCGACCTTCACCGCCATTGAGCAGGCCATCGCCCTCGCGGAATCCGACCGCACCAAGCCGGTCGTCGTGTGGGCCAAGACCGTCAAGGGCTACAGCGTCGCCAGCACCGAGAAGTCCTCCTCGGGCGGCCACGGCTATCCCCTGGGCGGCGGTGATGTCGGCAACGGCAAACTGCGCGCCTTCGTGACCGAGATCGCCGCCGGCAAGGCCCTCCCCGCGCCCTTTGAGGCTTGGGTCAAGGAACTCGAAGACGCCGCAGCGGCCAAGGCTGCCAAGGCTGCCGCCGCCCCTGCGCCGGTCGCTGCTGCCCCCGCTGTCAAGAAGGACAAGATCCAGGCCGGTTTCCCCAAGGCCATGATCGCCGCCGCCGACAAGGGCCTGCCGGTCGTCAGCGTCAGCGCGGACCTCCAGGGCTCCACCGGTGTCGGTCCCTTCCGCGTCAAGTACCCCCAGCTGTCCTTCGAAGTCGGCATCGCCGAGTCGAACATGGTCAGCACTGCGGCGGGCTTCTCGAAGCAGGGCTATATCCCGGTCGTGGATACCTTCGCCCAGTTCGGCGTCACCAAGGGCCTCCTGCCCATTTGCATGGCCAACCTCAGCCAGTCGCCGGTCATTGCCGTCTTCAGCCACACGGGCTTCCAAGATGCCGCCGACGGCGCCAGCCACCAGGGTCTGCAGTACCTGGCCATGACCGGGGCCATCCCCCACGTCGTGACTTACTGCCCCGCCAGCGCCGAAGAAGCCGAGTGGGCCATGGGCGCCGCGATCCAGCACTTCGTAGATGAGCGCGCCAAGGGTCATCACCCCGAGACCATCCTGTTCTTCTGCGGTCGCGAGAACTTCCCCGTGACCCTCAAGCCCGCGGACCAGCCCTACCAGTGGGGCAAGGCCATGACCGTGGTCGACACCACCGCCGGTAAGGCCAAGAGCGTGACCATCAGCGCCAACGGCAGCATGGTCGCCCAGGCCCTCAAGGCCGCCGAGAAGCTCGCCGCCGAAGGCATTGGCGCCATCGTGCTCAACAATGCGATCGCCAACCGTCCGGATCTCGCCGCCCACCAGGCGGCCCTGGCCAAGACCGGCGGCAAGCTGATCACCGTCGAGGACCACCAGTTCGTCGCCGGTGCCGGCAGCATGCTGGTGGCGGCCCTGGCCGATGTCGGCGCGACCTTCACGGTCAAGATCCTGGGCGTGAAGGGCGAGTTTGGCCAGAGCGCCTACACCGCCGACGAGCTCTACAAGAAGCACGGCATCGACGCCGGCGCCATCGCCGCCGCCGCCAAGGCCATCTAAGGCACCTGCGTTCATCGCAGAAATGAACCGAGGCCGGTGTGC
>CAIUVD010000219.1 GCA_903902515.1 uncultured Planctomycetota bacterium
AAACTCGGCGACCTTGTGAACCGCCCCGTGGCCGGTCGCAACGAGCAGTACTACACGATGCAGTCGGGCGACACCATCTACTCCATCGCCAAGAAGTTTAACGTCACCACCGCGTGGCTGATCAAGCGCAATGACGTTCGCACCGACGCCGACATCAAGCCCGGCTCCAACCTGATCGTCCCCTCCAAGTAATCGACTGTGTAGGCACCAGGGACGGAGGGCCATGCCCTCCGTCCCTTTGTCATTTTCCGGGAACGCCCCATGAAGCCCGACCGCATCCTGCTCGCCACCGGCAACCGCAAGAAACTCGGCGAAATGGCCGACATCCTCGGCCCCCTGGGCATCCGGGTGGTGGCCCCGGCCGAAATCAGCTACGACCCCGACGTGGCGGAAACCGGCGACACCTTCACCGCCAACGCCATCCTCAAGGCCGAAGCCGGCCTGCGGTCCACCGGCCTCTGGACCCTGGCGGACGATTCCGGTATCGAAGCCCGGGCCCTCGGCGGCCGCCCCGGGGTGTACAGCGCCCGCTACGCCGGCGAGCCCTGCAACGATGACGCCAACAACCGCAAATTGGTCGAGGAATTGGCGCCCCACACCGACAAGCACGTCCAATACCGCTGCGTCATTGCCCTGGCCCGCCCCGGCGAGCCCTGCCTGACCTGGGACGGCGTGTTCGAGGGCCAGCATATCGCCACGCCCCGGGGCGTCGGCGGCTTTGGCTACGACCCCTATGTCCTACTGCCGGACCTGGACCAAACCGTAGCCGAGATGCCCGCCGCCGCCAAGCATGCCCGCAGCCACCGGGGCCAAGCCCTGCGTAAATTCACCGCATGGTTATCCACCATGAGCGTGGTGGCCCTCCTGCTGACGGGCTGCGGCGATGAACCGCCCAAACCCGCCAAGGACGAACCCAAGACCCGGGAAGAGCAGCTCGCCCCCATCGGGGCCTTGGATGCGGTGGGCTACGACGGTGAGGCGGTCAAAAACCAAGTGCGAAAAACCCTGGAAATCCATGACGCCCAGCAGAAGCAGCTCCAAGAGACGATAGATCAGCAGTCCAAGGAATAGCACGACGAGCGCGGAAAGGGGCGAACACCGAGGGGCCATCAGAAGCTCGGGCCAGAACACCCAAAGTTGAAATGCCGATTTCCTGCGGACGCTACGCACCATTTGCGGCACCTCAGCATGGCGGACATGCGGAAGGGCCTTGAGGGCTGGATGGCTGGGCTGCGGATGCGCCCCCACCTGAATTGGGACGAGGGGCCCATTCCAGGCAGCGCACGTCCCCTCTCATGGAGATTCTTTATGCCGCTTCAGACTCGGGAAATCTGGGGAGGCCAATGCCTCCGGTGGATCATGGCCTTGCCGCGATCGGCTGGCGTGGCTTGCATTTTGATGCTGTTGACGGCACCTGGTGCCCTACCAGCCGCTGACGAACCATTCAGCTATCGTTTCGTTTGGCTCATTCCGTCAGATCAGAAGGCCGATCCCACGACGGCCATGGGCATCACGCGTGTCATCGAACGCGCGTGCGCTTGGTATGGCAAAAAGATGCAGGCCACCATCCGGGCGAATCACTTACAGGTGATCCAAGGCCAACATCCATCGGATTGGTACCGGACCTCGGGCACGGATAATGAGTGGAACACCATCCACAATGCGGTGAAAGAAGTGTTCGCCCATTACAAGACCTCCTGGGGAGATAACGCCCATCAGTTCCGTTACGTTGTCTGGATCAACGTCGAGGGGGCAGGAGGGGCAAATGGACCACCGAATTTCGTTGGTCTCGGCAAGATGGATGTGGTGGGAGCCACCAGCCCCGAGTGGGATACCCGCTGGGTGGGTGGTCTTGCACATGAGATCGGCCATACCTTTGGCCTGGGCCATACGGGTGACCATGATGACGATGTTATGCGTCAGGGACTGTATCGTTTCCCCAGGGCGATCCTGTCACCTGCGAACATCGCGGCGATACGGGAGGCGAACATGAACTGGCTGGTGCCGGTGAAGCATCAATAGACCAGGATTGTTGAATCTGCAGCCATAGATGCGCTCTGAGCTGGGAGGGCGCATGTTGAGGCGTTCGGAGGGCAAGGGATGCAGGACGGTCGCCCGGGATAGATAGCGATCGGCAAGGATGCAGCACACTGGTATACTGCATCGTCCTCTTCCGTCGCGCTGCCTCTCGCACCCGCTCCCAGACCTATCCGACACCGACCTCGGGTCCTGAGCCCCGGAAGTGGCCGACTGGTGTGGGCTCTCTGGGGTCTCGGACCTTCCCTCCCCCGTCCCTCGGCAGGTAGGCCTTCGGTGGTTCAGCGTCACGACGTCCTCGTCCGACTTCCCCAGGGCGTTCACGATGGCTATTCGGGTTGGTACCTTCGCCATCCGGCACAGGCGGGCGACCCCAGCTGGCGCCCGGAGGATCAGCCGGTTCTCGTGACCAAAGGTTCCTGACGTGCCACGGGACTTCGACCGCGCCGGATCATCCTGGCGCTCGTCATGGCGCACCAGGGCGTAATGGTTTCCCATACCAGACACGGGGTCGACATCCGGAAGGCGCTTACGCGGGTCGATATCCGGGTCCGCCAGTGCCCCTGTCAACGCTTGGGCCGGATCCTTGCGGATCCGACTCCATGACTCGGGATCGCTGTGGGTGACGACTCCTTCAGCGCACCGCTCTTTCAACGGCTCCTTTTTGGTCCGATTTATCCCGGCGCTCGCCTGGTCCCTTTCCTTTGGCGGCGCCATCAACGGTCATGTGGCTGCCCCTCCCACCATCAGCAACTTGCCGCCAACGATCCTTCTGCGCGACTCGTCCGCAGAGAAACGATTGAAGATGTCCTTCTGGGCCGGCGCAGCGTGTTTCTATTCGAAGGGCAAGCCGAAGCAGGCAGTGTCCTGTCTCGGGGGGTGCTGTTGGAGGAGGTTGACGGAGGATCGTCGTTCGGTCAGGTCCACGGCCAGCGACAGGCCGTGGACGAACCACCACCAAGCCTTTGTGCAATCGCTTGGATTTGGTCGTGGTAGATTCCTTGGCGGATCCGCTCAGGAGGGATCCGAGCGCCATGGCGAATCCCCCATCCTGCAAGCTGACGACCCTCAATGCCGCGATAGTGGCCCTGTACGCCGTATCGACGGCGTTGTTGACCTGGATCAAAAACCCGGGTTACGGACTTGCGACCCCCCTGTATGCCATGGCGGGGATCTACGCCATCTCCAGCGTCCTGGCACTGCTCTTCGTGGTCCAACGGCGGACGCGTGGCCGATTGGTTACCATCGCGTGCTGGATGAATGGGTTGCCCCTGTTCCTCGTTGCGTTTTTTCTCTTCATTCAGGCGAATATGACCACGATCTTCGCATTCACTTTTGATGTCTTGGGGTGCCACGCCATGCTCATCATTTTCGGTCTCTTCTTAATGACCATGTTGCTGGGCGCGATCCTGTCTATGATCCTGTTCGTGATCGGCTTTGGTTAACCCTGAAGAACACGTCAATCCAAAACTACCCGTCCGCGATTTGATCGATCCCACTTAGCGATGACCATTTCGAGGCTTTCAAAGAGCCCTTCCGGCAAGAGCCAAAGAAACCGCATGAGCTTCTTGAGGTTCCAGCCCACGGCGGCGAGGAGAACATTCAGCTCATCGCCCAGGATTCCGTGGAGGTAGTTGCGGCAAAGTCGGTCTTCCGCCTTCAGATGACCTATCACGGCTTCGATGCGTGACCGTTTTGCGAGCAAATTCAGGAGTTATCGATGTTCCGTCATGCCCTTGGTAGCCTTGCGGAGATCAACGGGGGTAAGCACCCGCGTGCCATCCTCTGCCATCGCGGCAACCAGCTCAGCCCCCCGGTAACCATGGTCGCCAACCATGACCGCCGGCTTGGTGCCGGAGAGATTTTGGATCTGGTCACGCGCCTCGGGCGTGACGTGTCCGTCGTAGACGTTCTGCTGGTGATTCAGGACGCCGAGGATCACTCCACTCCCAGGGTCGATGGCTAGGGGGTGACCTTGGTCCCGAACTCCTACTTGGCGCGGTCCTTGCCCTTGCCGATGCAGAAGGCCTGGGGTTCGTGCGGGGAGTGGAGTCGATGATGACGGTCTCTGCCTGGACGTTTCCCTCCCGCAAATGGGTTTCGATGGTCCAGGCCAGGATCTTCTCGGCACCTTCCCCAACCAATCCGATTCCGAGTTTTGATGAGTTCCGTCGGATCGCAGGGGATCTTCCACTGAAACGACGTCATCCCGCTGAAGTGCCGCCAGTAGGAGGTTTGAACCCACTCCTTCACCACTTGCTCATTACTTTCATCAAACATCCGCTGCAGCAGAAGCAGCGACACCATGACGCGGATCGGGATCGACGGGCGGCCGACGGGCGCGTACAGCCCTCCGAACTCGGCCTCCAATTGATCCCAGGGCAGACACTTCGCCAACTGGTGATCAGAATTCAGCATCATCTCCAGGGGCGGTGCCCACATGGTCTGTTGCTGTTCGGTTGGGAGTTTCCCGAGCATGGAGGCCTCGAAGGGATTGATCGGATTCCGGGGGTGGATTGCTGAAATCCGGTCAATTTAACGCTATGAAATCTCTGCCAAGGCAACGAATAGAGATTTTTTACAAATTAATCAGGGTCAACTTCAGAGGTTGGAAATGGACTTCGGGATATGAGACCGTTCAGATCGCAAGTGGGAATGGCTGCCGCGTGAAGGGTTCTTCTGGGTTAACGGCTGAGCCAACTTTTTCAGAAATTCTTCCCACTTCAGTGTGCCTCCTGGTTATCCTATGGTGCAAACCGCAGGAAGAAGCTTCGCGCAGCAATCGATCACCACTTTTCGACATCACCACGCACACTCAGTTCACGGATCGATGGCGCGGTAACGAAAGTTGTGGAACAGGGCTTCGCCGCCTGCCGCAAAGAGTCCCGCGCGCAGGGACAGAAAGCCACGAAAGGTATTATGGTGAAAACCGGATAACTCGCTCGTCGCGTGGAGTTGAATCCAAGGGCCACCGTCGAGGGCGTACCAGGCCGCCACCTCGTGATGGTCGTTGCGTATCCGCAAGGCGATACGGGCAATGCCCTTCGGCAGCGCAGTTGGCCAGGGCTTGGCGGGCGGACGCTCGACGAACATCACCCCGCGGCGATCCACTCCAATGCCAAAGTGGGCCTCCTTATTGTAGTAGAGACACAGCCCGGCCAAGCATCCCGCCGGAGGCATGTCCAGTTCAGTTTCAATTTCGTAGGCCACATGTCCTGGAATCACCGTCACGGGAGACGTATCCCGGAGGTTCGTTCCGCCCCCGACAAGATGCAGCCCGCCATCAATCCGAACCTGTGCCGAACCCTGCCAGGAGCGCCAGGCGACGCCAAGGGTGGAACCTGCAAAACGGTCATCGACGTGGGGATCGACGGCGGAACCAATCGGTTGCGGGGTGGCACGGTCATCCTCCTCCAGCCAGCCGTCGCTCGTCCAACGTATGGGCACCAGTAACGTCTGCCGGCCAAGGGTGTGGAACCCCTTTCGGTAGCCGTGGACGACCATCCACCAGGATCCATCCGGTCCGGTAAATGCCGTGCCATGACCAACCGACCACCAAAGCTCGTCCCGAGAACGGGTGCGACTCACGGGATTTAACGGTGACCAGGTCCAGGGACCGATGGGACTGGGACCACGGGCATGTACCACCATGTGCGAGGTGGCCGGTCCGGCCGTACCCCCCTGGGCCGCCAAGTAGTGCCACCAACCGTTATGTTTGATGAGTTTTGGTCCCTCCAAGCACACGCCCTCATGGGGCGGCATGGGCGGAATCGGCCAGGGCTCGATGGTGCGCAGGGGCTCTCCGACCACGCTACGACCGTCATCGCTCAGGCGGCTCGCAAAACCATCGCTCACATGGAGCCAGCGATGACCCTCATCATCAACCACATGCGCCGGGTCAAACCAACCGATACCGACGTCCGCGGGCGGCGACCAGGGACCTGCCGGATCACGGGCTGTCACCACCCGGGTGCCCAAACGACTCGCACTGCTTCGATAATAAATCAGAAATTCGCCATTGTGATAAGCGAGATCAGGAGCCCAGACGTCACCGTCATAGGCCGTCAGTGCCGGCCCCAATGGTTTCCAGGTGATGAGATCCTCGGACATCCACACCAGCAAGCCCGGCGACCATTCGAAAGACGAATGTACACAATACCAACGGTTCCCAACTCTCAGCAGCGAGGGATCTGGATAATCACCGGCAAAAAGCAAGGTGCGTCGCATGGGTGAATCTCTCTGTTCAATCGGTTGGATCGAATTGGTAAATGAACCATTACCGTGAAAATTATACCCGACATTTCCAGTCGTGGTTTTTGGCTTGTCGACAAGAACCTGCTCCGCCCATAGCGGAGAACACAGAATTAGTGACATTAAGACCATCACCGTGAGGCTGTGTCTCCCGACAATTAGGATGGCCGCCTAGCGACAATTAGGATGGCCGGTCGTGCGGTTGCCAGGTTGACCCCCAAAAG
>CAIUVD010000220.1 GCA_903902515.1 uncultured Planctomycetota bacterium
CGGACGGTCGGTTCTGCGAATCCGACCTTCACCGGCACGGCAACGGGTCTTGTTGGAACGGATACGCTGGCATCCATCGGTCTGGTCGTGACCTACACATGTACTGCGACCGCGGCAAGCCCTGTTGGGCCGTACGACATCATCGCGAGCGGTGTTTCCTCGACGACGAATTACACCGTCACGTATGTGAAGGGATCGTTGAGCATTACCGCCCAAACCGTGCCGGTGATCACTTGGTCGAATCCCTCTGACATCGTGTATGGCACCGCGCTGGGAACGACGCAGTTGAACGCCACTTCAGCCGTAGCCGGGAGCTTTGCCTATTCACCAGCTGCCGGTTCGCTGCTTCAGGCTGGCGCCGGTCAGACGCTGCGGGTGACCTTTACCCCGACGGATAGAGCGACCTACGCAACTACCACCAAAGAGGTGCAAATCACGGTGGCGAAGCGTCCCTTGACGGTAACGGCCAACGACCAGATCCGCGCGTATGGAGGTGCAAACCCCATCTTTACGGTAGGGTACAGTGGCTTTGTACCGGGTGAGACCTCAGCCCTGTTGGACACGGTGCCGACGGCATCCTGTGTCGCTACACCGACAAGTGCGCCCGCTGACTATCCCATCGTGGCTATGGGGGGGGCAGATGCGAATTACACGTTGAGTTATGGAAATGGTACGTTGAAGGTTCTGCCGGCGCCCCAAGCCATCGCGTTCAGCGCTATCCCGACAAAGACCTATGGTGACTTGCCCTTCCCCCTGATGGCGACGGCAACGTCGGGATTGCCGGTGACCTATACGAGTTCAGATACCGCGGTCGTGACGGTAAGTGGGAACTGGGTGACGATCTTAAAAGCGGGGACAGTGACCATTTCCGCCAGCCAGATTGGTGATCGCAACTATTTTGCCGCGCCAGCCATGACGACGTCGGTAACGATTGGCAAGAAGGCCCTGACCGTGACGGCCTCAAGCCAGAGACGGACGATTGGTGCTGCGAATCCGTCCTTCACCAGCACGGCAATGGGCCTGGTTGGCATTGATACGTTGACCTCCATTGGTTTGGTCGTCAATTTCCGCTGTAGTGCCGGGGTGGATAGCCCTGTTGGATCGTACCCCATCGTGGCAAGCGGCGATACATCCACGGACAATTACAACGTCACCTATGGTGATGGCTTGCTTACCGTAAGTGCTCTAGCTGTACCGGTCATCATTTGGTCGACCCCTGTAGACATCGTGTACGGCACCGTGTTGAGTGGAACGCAGTTGAATGCATCTTCTACCGTCGCAGGGAGCTTCGCCTATGCACCCGCTGAAGGGTCGCAGCTGCAGGCGGGAGCCGGTCAAACACTGCGGGTGACCTTTACCCCGACGGACACGACGGCCTACACACCCGCAACTAAAGAAGTTCAGCTGACGGTCGTGCGGCGTCCACTGATCGTGACGGCAATCGACCAGGTCCGCGCCTATGGGGCTGCCGACCCGACCCTCACGTTCAGCTATAGTGGCTTCTCCCCAGGTGAAGACGCCGCGGTGCTTGATAACGAACCGACGGCAACCTGCATGGCCACGGTGAACAGTGTCCCGGGGACCTATACCATTGAGCCGGTGGGTGGAGAGGACGCGAATTACGCCTTCACCTATGTTAATGGGATGCTGACGGTGACCAAAGCCATGCAGGACATTGAATTTCTTGACATTCCGGCCAAAATTTATGGTGATTTCCCCTTTGCACTGGCCGGAGGTACGACATCGACCTTGCCCGTCACCTATACGAGTTCGGATCCCAGCGTCGCGACGGTGAGCGGCAGCCAGGTGACGGTGAAGAAGGCTGGAATGGTGACGATCACCGCCAGCCAACCCGGTGACGTCCATTATCATGCCGCGCCATCGGTGGCGAAGTCCTTGACGATTGGAAAAAGGCCGCTGACGGTCACGGCCTCGAGCCAGATGCGCATGGTCGGTCGTGCTAATGCGGCCTTCGTTGGGACGGCATCGGGTCTTGTGGGTTCCGACAGTTTGGCCTCCATTGGGTTGAGGGTGACCTACTCTTGTACCGCGACAACGTTCAGTCCTGTTGGGACCTATGATATTGTGGCAAGCGGTGCCGCATCCACGGTGAACTACACGGTCTCCTATAACAAAGGGACCATGATCGTTACCGACCAAGTCATTCCCGATCAGGTAGCTCAGGTTGGGAACTCATTTTGGCTGGCGATTCCTGCAGAAGCCTTCAGCACCCTTCATCATGATTCGTTGGTGGTGGCGGCGAACGATATGCCAGCCGGAATCACGTTTGATGCCGCTACGAAGTCCTTCTCAGGAACACCCACGACCGCTGGAAGTGCAACCGTGGTGGTGGTGGCGAGCGATGGCTCAGGGGCACTTGCGAGGACATCTTTTGTGATTCGGGTGGAGAACGTTGAGCCCGCGAGTGATTTCCCGGTAGCAGCCGCAGGTGGTGGCGGTTGCGGTCAGGGCAGCGGGCTGGGGATGATCCTAGCCGGCCTTTCCTTGGCAGCGGCCCTACGTCGAGGCCGCTTTCCAGCCCGTCAAACTCGTACACCAGAAGTTCGTTGAACCTGGTCGGCGAAGTTGGGTCACTCCTGAGGGCGGCTTCATCGCCCTGAGGAGTGACCATGGGGCCAAGAGAACGAAATTCCAAGACCCCGATAACGACGGAGATCAGTGGCAAGGGAACACGATCCTTGACGAGTCTGGACCTTACGGGCGTACGTTGACACGCATCCACCTGGGGATGCCGGGAGGGAAGCCTGGAATCGTTGTATTCACCGCTGGGGTAACGGAGCCATGATTCTCAAGAAGGTCATGACCTCAACCTCCCTTGGCGGGGGCCAATACAGCTTGGCCTTGGCCTAATCTCGAAAGTCTCCCGTCTTTTTCACAGCCTTATGGCATTTAATGCCTTATGACCGTGGGTACGCAGATGTTTGGTGACCATCCCATGAGGTCTCGTGACGATAGACGGGCGATCCGGTAGCATTGTAAGGAGATGAGCACGTGGACGACCTCAGTCCGGTCATCATGGGATTTGATGAAGGGATGGTGACGTGTCCAAAGGGTGGAAAAACAGGGAACGAAGTGTGGTCCTGCCGTGGCAGTTCACTCCACCGTCTACGAGCGTTGACACCTCGCCAATGACGTCGGGGAATCATCCTGGCCCAAGTCATCAAGACCGCCCAAGGTCGGTCCCTGAACCATGCCGCACGGTTCCCGGGCGGATCCCTTGGTTCAATTCCCCAAACGGGATTGCAAGAAATCAAGATAAAGTGGTGAAGGGATGATGGTGACTTTATCGGGGGAGCACGTTGGCAATGGAGACCGTGCTTCCCGCATACCCCGGATCCGTACGCAGGGTGATCGGGACCGGTTTGCCATCGATAAGCAAGTCGATCTGCGTCAGTTTCCTGGTCGGATCGCTGATGGCCACCTGATCGCCGTCAACATCGACGAGGCAGGGCGCTGTGGCCTGGAGGCTGCGTCCGCTTGACCAGGTGATGGTCCCCGGCTGCCAGAACACCACCGAGCAACGGCGGTCATCCCAAGCCACGGCCTGCATGTCTGGGGTATTGCTGACGATGCGGTAGGGCGTGGCGGCACTCCCCATCGGACGGACGGCATAGGCATAGGATCCGGCAGTCGGCATGCGACCGTGGTCGATCAGGAGCGAGAAAACGGCTAGGCTCTGGGGTTCCTCCGGGGCGATCACAAAGGTGGAAATGCTTTTCCAAGTCCCGGTTTGTTTAGTGATTCCGGCAAGTAGTGCGCCGCCGGCAGGGAACTCATAGCGAAGTCCGTCGTGCTCAATCCACTCAGCGGTGAGTGAGCGCAGCGCACCAGCCGGGAGTTCCTGGGCGACTCCCCCAGCTGACGTGCGTACCGTCCCTCGTCCTAGGCACTGGTTGACGGAGGTGATGGCGGATTGGTCTTTGGTCGTACTGACGATGCCAGACCCCATGCAGACCATGAGATCCTTGTTGAAAAACCAGGCCTTGCGTGCGCCGAGGCCGGTGGCCTTGGCCGCGTGTTGGTAAGCGATGCAGCCCTGACGGCCCTGGCTCACGCCACCGGCCTGGATAGGCGAGGCGATTGGTAGGGGCGCAGGATTGCTGAGCACACCGGTTACCTGTGCCGCTAGCTGCTTTTGTAACGCGGGACTGGCGATGTTGGTAATGCCGGGCAGACGCTTCCAATCCCAAACCGGCAGAATCTCGTCATATTCCCCGCCGCTGGTCGACAGGTAGGTGGCACCATCCGCTAGATGTTGCCCCTGGAGATTCTCGCCGTTGACGGTTTCCCATCCTCTGGTGTGAGACGAATGCAGACGCACCGAAGCGAAGAAGCCAGCGTTCCGGGTCACGCCGTAGTCCGAGCGCCAGAACCAACGGAAGCCCACGAGATCGTTGCTGGCACCCGGCTGGTTGCGGGCGAGAAAGGCCCGGCTGGCCGCGGCGGAATCGGGATCGAACTCTGCCAGATCCGCCATCGGCTGGCTTACCGTGGTATACATGCCGATTAACACTTTCGGATTGAGTCGTCGGCCAATGCCGCTGACGTCGATCCGTCCTTGCCAATAGGCCCACGCTTGCCCTTCCAGGAGGTAGCGGCGCAGGGCCGCCGTCCGTTCCGGCGAGAGCCTCAAGGGGGTGGCATGCCAGATGACCGCCCAGGCCGCTTCATCGACCGCGAAGGAGAGTCCGTAGTTGCCGATCATCATTTGCGGGCCGTGCTGGTGCATGGTGGCGTCCGGCTGCACGCCTTCGATCGCATTCACACCCGGGCTCCGTCGTTCCGGCGCGACGACGATTGGTGACTCCAGCTGTAGCTGGATGGCATTGGCGATGGTGCTGGTCCAGACCGGATCCTTGGCGAGCAGGGCACCGATGAGTTCGCGGCTCAGCATCCAGACCTGATTGCCACCGCCCCCGACCTTATCATAGATGGCCTTGTTGCCGTTTCGTAAGGTCAGCTTCACGAGGAACTGGCGGTTCTCTGCGCTCAGGGTGTCGCCCAGCAGCACCCCGGCGGTCCCCAGCAGCAAGGGTGCGCCAAAATCATTGTACCACCAGTTGCCGCTGCGGAATTTTCCGACCCGCCAGGCCGTGATGACCCGGTCGGCAGCGGTGGCGAAGGCGGTACGTTCGGCTCTATCGAGGTCGGGTCCGCCTGCCACGATGGCCAGGAGTTCAGCCCGATGGGCATGTCCCAGGATGGTCCAGAACGTCGGTTTCTGGTCATGGTAATCGATGTCCGAGAACAAGCCGTCAACGCTCAAGAGAGTGAGCAGCCGACGGGCCTCAGCCAGACGTTCCGCCGTTGTCAGGTAGCCCGTGCTGCGTTGGCGTTGCTCAAGATCGACAGAGAAGCATCGACCCGAGAAAAGGTAGGCGCGGAAACTGGCGATCACCGAGTCCACATCCTGGACGCTGAGGGCCGTCAGCCCGTCGTGGGTCGTTGCCAGCACCGGTGGTTCGGCTGCTGGCAGGAGGTTCCCGGCGACCAGGGCGGCGAGGGTGAAGACCAATGGAACGCGCATGGGATGTCCTGTCCTCGTTCGACGTGGTATCAACGAGTCACGATGGACATGGTGACGGTGCTGCCTGCGTATCCCGGATCAGTGCGCAGATTCACCGGCACTAACTTGCCATCGATGGTTAACTCGACCCGGGTCAGGTTCCAGGTCGGGTCGCTGACCGAGACCTGATCGCCGTCGAGATTCACCAGGCAGGGCGCGTCGGTCTGGATGGTGCGGCCGGTTGCCCAGGTGATGCTGCCCGGCTGCCAGAACACTACTGCGCAACGGCGATCGTCCCAGGCCACCGCCTGCAGGTCGGGTGTGTTGCTGACGATGCGGTAGGTCGCTTGGGCTGTGCCGACTGGACGCACCGCATAGGCATAGGTCCCGGCGGATGGCAGGCGGCCATGGTCGATCAGGAGCGAAAAGACCTGCAGGCTCTGCTGCTCCTGATGCGACTTCACTGCGGTGGAGACACTCTGCCAGAGACCAGTCTGGGTCGTGATCCCGGCCAGCAGCGCCCCGGCGGCGGGGAACTCGTAGCGCAAGCCATCGTGTTCGATCCAGTCGGCGGTGAGCTGGCGTAGCGCACCTGCCGGTAATTCCTGCACGCTGCCTCCGACCGAGGCCCGCACTGAACCCCGGCCCAGGCATTGGTTGACCGAGGTGATGATTGGCTGCTTCTTGCCGGTGCCGGAAATGCCCGCTCCCAGGCACACCAGGACATCCCGATCGGTGATCCAGGCCTTGCGCGCGCTGACGCCGGATTGTTTGTCATGGTGCAGATAGGCGATGCAGCCCTGATGACCTTTGCCGACTCCGCCGGTCTGGATGGGCGAGGCGGCGGGTGGTGCCCCGGTGGCTCCGGCCGCCCCGACCAATTGCGGCTGGATGGTTGCGCTGGCGGCATTGGTGATGCCAGGCAGGCGTTTCCAATCCCATACCGGGAAGATCTCGTCGTATTCGCCGCCGCTGGTGAACAGATAGGTGGCGCCATCCGGCAGATGTTGCCCCTTGAGGTTTTCACCGTTGCAGGATTCCCAGCCGATGGTGCGGGAGGAATGCAGGCGTACCGAGGCGATGAAACTCGGATTGCGCATCACAGCGTAGTCGGAGCGCCAGAACCAGCGGAAGCCGGTGAGGTCATTCGTAGCCCCCGGCTGGTTGTGGGCAGCGAAGGCCCGGCTGGCCTCGGCAGCGGAAGGATCGAACTCCGCCAGATCCGCGAAGGGCTGGCAGACCATGGCATATTTAGCCCTCTGGGTGTACGGTTTGAATTGCCTTCCGATGCCGTTGATGTCGATGCGACCCCGCCAATAGACCCAATCCTGGCCTTCCAGCAAATACCATCGGAATGCTGCCAGCCGGTCCGGTGGCAACGCCAGGGCGGTATCGCGAAGGATCACCGCCCAAGAGGCCATATCGACCGCGAAGGAGAGTCCGTAATTGCCCATCTGCATCTGCGGGCCGTGCTGATGAAAAGAGGCGTCAGGCTGGATGCCTTCGATGGCGTTCACGCCCGGCGCCCGCTGCTCGACCGGGACGGTGATGGGCGGCAGAGCCTGCAGCCACAGGGCATTTGCGGTGGTGCGCGCCGAGGCTGCATCTTTGGCCAGCAAGGCGCCGATGAGCATCCGGCTCAGGGCCCAGACCTGATTGCCGCCACCGCCGACCTTACCATAGCCGGCATGCCCGATCCGGTGCGTCAGCTTGATCAGGAAGGCGCGGTTGTCCGCACTCAGGCCATCCCCCAGCAGCAACCCTGCTGTGCCCAGCAGGATGGGGGCGCCGTAGTCATTGTTCCACCAGTTGGGATTTTTGAATCGACGCTGGCGCCAGGTGCTGATCGCCCGGTCGGCGGCGGTGGCGAAGGCGGCCCGCTCGGCCGCATCCCCTACGATTCCCGCTGAGGCCACCGCCAGCAGGATGGCGCGATCGGGATGTCGCAGGAGCGTCCACCCTGATGGGCGCAGATCGTTGTAATCGATGTCGGGCCAGGTCCCGTCGGCGGTGAAGTCGGCTAGCAGGGTCCGGCAGACGGCGAGCCGGTCCTCCGGGGTCCTCTGGTTCACCTGCCCTTGCGTGGCATAGGATAGATTTTGGCGGGATATCGATTGGCTACGGCCCGAGTCATAATACTTCCTGAATCCGGCGATGGCCGCATCGAGATCCTGGACGCTGACGGCCGGCATGGCGTCGTGGATCTTCGGCGGTGCCGGTGGTTCGGCTGCTGGCAGCAAATTCCCGGCGACCAGGGCGGCGATACTCAGGATCATGGGAAGACGCATGGGATATCCTTTCCTCGTTCGACTGGCAATTAACGGGTCACGTTGGAAATCGTGACGGTGCTTCCTGCATACCCCGGATCAGTGCGTAAATTTACCGGCAATGGCTTGCCATCGATGTTCAGATCGATCCGCGTCAGCTTCCAGGTCGGGTCGCTGACCGAGACCTGATCGCCGTCGAGATTCACCACGCAGGGCGCGTCGGTCTGGATGGTGCGGCCGGTTGCCCAGGTGATGCTGCCCGGCTGCCAGAACACTACTGCGCAACGGCGATCGTCCCAGGCCACGGCCTGCAGGTCCGGTGTATTGCTGACGATGCGGTAGGTCGCTTTGGCGGTGCCGACTGGGCGCACCGCATAGGCATAGGTCCCAGCGGTGGGCAGGCTACCGTGGTCGATCAGGAGCGAGAACACCTGATGGCTCTGCGGCTCTAGGGGCGAGGTCACCGCCGTGGACACGCTGGACCACGCACCGGTCTGGGTGCTGATTCCCGCCAGCAGTGATCCGCCAGCCGGGAACTCATAGCGCAGACCGTCGTGTTCGATCCACTCGGCAGCGACCTGACGCAGGGTGCCCGCTGACAGTTCCTGCACGGTGCCACCGGCCGACATTCGCACCGGGCCGCGGCCCAGACACTGGTTGACCGAAGTGATCGGCTGACCCTTCCCCACGCCTACGATGCCCGCCCCGAGACAGACCAACGCGTCGTGATCCATGAACCAGGCTTTGCGTGCGCTTATGCCGGAAGCTTTGTCGACATGCTGGTAGGCGAAGCAGCCGTAGCGTCCGTCGCTGACGCCGCCGGCCTGGATAGGCGTGGCAGTGATGGGCAGGGCGGCAGCGCTGGCTGAGGACGCAGCCGCGAGCTGGGGCTGCAGCGCCGCGCTGGCCGCGGTGGTGATGCCCGGAAGGCGCGTCCAATCGCACACCGGGTAGATTTCGTCGTATTCTCCGCCCCGGGTGGAGAGGAAGGTGACGCCATCCCCCAACCGCTGGCCCAGGAGGTTCTCGCCGTTGCAGGATTCCCAGCCGATGGCGTGGTCCGAATGCAGACGCACCGAGGCGAAGAATCCCTCGTTGCGGTACACCCCGTAATCCGAACGCCAGAACCAGCGGACGCCGGTAAGGTCGTTCACTGCGTTGCCCTGGTTGCGCGCCTGGAACGCCAGACTGGCCTCCGCAGCGGAGGGATCAATCTCAGCCAAATCAGCCATCGGTTGACGAACCATGTCGTACATAGCGGTGCTGACGCGGGGGCTGAAGCGCCGTCCGAAACAGCTGGGATCGATCCGGCCTCGCCAATAGACCCAGTCCTGACCTTCCAGCATGTACCACCTGAACGCCGCCACCCGATCAGCCGGCATTGCCAGGGCGGATTGCCGCAGGATCACCGCCCAGGCCGCCATGTCGATGGCGTAGGACAGGCCATAGTTGCCAAACTGCATCTGCGCGCCGTGCTGGTGCAGAGAGGCATCGGGCTGAACGCCTTCGATGGCATGCACCCCGGGCGCCCGGCGTTCCTGGAGGACGAGCACCGGGCACTCGGTCTGCATCCAGATGGCGTCGGCGGTGGTGCGTGCCGAGACCGCATCCTTCGCTAGTAGGGCGCCGATCAGCATGCGGCTCAAGGCCCAGACTTGGTTGCCGCCGCCGCCGACCTTACCATAGCCGTTGTGACCAATCCGGTGCGTCAGCTTGACCAGGAAGGTGCGGTTGTCCGGACTCAAGGCATCACCGAGCAGGAGCCCGGCGGCTCCCAGCGCCTGCGGTGCGCCGTAATCGTTGTACCACCAGTTGGTATTCCGAAAATTCCGCTCCCGCCAGATGGCGATGGCGCGATCGGCGGCGGCGCTCAGGGCGGCCCGATCACCGGCCTCGTCCACGGAAAGAGCGGCGGCGGCCAGTAGTACGGCCCGGTTGGCGTGCCACTGGACTTGCCAGTAGGTCCGGTTTTGGTCGGCATAGTCGATGTCCGGCCAGGTGCCGTCCGCGGCCATCCGAGCCAGGAGATCCTTGGCCTGGCCATGCCTTTCGATCTCGGTCGCGAAGCCATAGACGCCCAGCGATAATTCCCGGACCTGGGCTGCGTAATGGAATCTTCCCTGGGCATAGTAGGCCTGAAAACCAGCGATGGCCGCATCCAGATCCAGGGGGGTGACGACCGGCCTGGCAACCTGGGCCATCGCCGACGCTGGGGCCTCGGCTGGTAGTGGATCGGCCGCAGGCAGAAGGCTCCCGGCGACCAGGGCGACGACGGTCAGGATAGTGGGAATGCGCATAGACGACCCATTGGGTTACCCTTTAACCGCTGTCACAGTCCAGCGGCAGCCTTGGCCAGGACCTGTTGCCAGGCCTCGGCAGTGGTAATCCGGCCCGCCTTCACCAACGCAAAGCCCGCGCGGAAGCGGATGCTGCCTGCCGCGTCGGTGGTCATTATCGCCAGGGCGTGGCTGGAATCCGCCGGCTTTGGGGTGTTGATCACGCGCAGGACCGCCCCGGCCGGCAGGGCCAGTCCGGTGCCGATGAAGCCGGTATCCTGTTCCTTGATCTCCTCCCACACCGACAGCCAGCGACCGGCGGGGTCGAGGGTGGCGGTGCCCTTGCCATCATGGGTTGTGATTCCCGCAGCCACGGTTTGGCCGGTTAGCGGCTTCCCACCCTTGGTGAAGGTGGAGGTGGTGGTGAACCAGTCATCACCGAGGAGGATTTCAAATTTTTTAGCCTCCATTACCGGCTCCTCGCCGGCGGCAGCTGGATACTGGTAGGTCAGTGTGAAGGCGGAACGTTGGCGACCGCAATCCTCGATATGCCAGGTGATGTAGGGACCGGGGGTGACCATTTGGTCGTTGATCCACAGCGCGGTTCCGCCGCAGCCGCGCGAGCGACCGACGTGGTACTGGTCACTCCCTTCGCCGCGCTCGACATGGTAGCAGAGCCCCTTTTGGGCGCCGGCGTACCAACTGTTGATAACGGGGTATTCAACCCGCTTGGGCCAGCAGTCAATGCCGCTGTCTTCGACTTTTCGAGGGCGCAGGGCCGGCCCATAGGCACGGAAGGCGATGCGATCGTTTTCCCAGGCGAAGTCATCGGAGCGTTCCGGTACGAATCGGCAAAAGGTTGAGGGCTCCTTGGCAAAACTGCTCAGTGCCGGCATCGTTGGCTTCGTGGCGGTTTTGAGGGCCCCGGATGCGGCAGGTTCAGCGGCGGACATGCTGGCGGCGAGAAGGCCGAACAAGCCGATGGAGATCAAGCGGGACATGATGGGATTCCTGGCGAGGTGTATGGAGATGGGAAACGTGAAGGCGGTCATGTGTCGTTCGCGATGCCATGCGTTCTCATGCTGGCCCAAAGTCCTCAGGCACCGGTCCGCAATTGACTGTGGACCGGTGCCTGAGAGAGAGGACGTCTGATGAGGCGCAAGCGACATTTCAACGGAGATGGATCAACACGTAGTTCATTTCGCGACTGCCGTGCGGACTGGGTTTAGGGGGGACAGTTTTCGATGAGTCGCACGGTATCAGCCGTTCGGCCGCTGTAATTGGCGGCCATGAGTTCCGCGATATAGCGGCGGAGCGCATCGGCCTGGTCCGGCTGTTGCTCGATTTGGGTCAGAATGCGCTGACGGATTGCGCGGAACACGCCCTCGGTAATCCACCACGCGTTCATGTGCCGCTCACGCAATGAGGAACTGGCGGCCAGCCGATCCAGTTCCGGGGAAGTGAGGTCGCGCGTCCAGGCCGCGCGGTAGATGGTCAGGGCGTCGTCCCAGGCCTGCGTAGCAAGTTTGAGGTACAACGCATGCATACCCTTCCAGCCCAGGGCTCGAGGGTCGATCAGATCAGCCTTCTGCGGTTCATCTTCGCCCTTGGCGTAATCCTTCAGTGCTACCGTGACATCGAAGGTTTGATCGCCCTTGTACGACAAGGCGATGGTGTCGATGAAGCCGTCGTTATCCGTATCCGTATATTTCACCACCTCACCGAGCTGCTTGGCCCGAGGCTTGGTCGATTTGCGCGACTGAGCATCTCTGCCCCCTTGGAATTGTGCATTCCGATCGACGAGCCAGACACCCCACTCGGCCCCATAGAGGTGGATTTTTTTGTCGAACTTGCCGATATAGATCTTGCCACCCCCGGAATTGTCGAGGTCAAATTCCCCGCGATCACCAAGGGAGTCAGATTGGGGATGCCAGCTCGGGCCGGGGTTGGCATCGTCCACTTTTGGGGTCGACACCGAAAACGGATCTACCAGTTTACCGCCGACTTTGCGGTAGGGGTAATAGGTTTCAACCCGTTCCCACCGGCGATCATCGCCATCCTCATCGAAGGTCAGCCACCACTCCTTCCATGGGGTGGTGAAGGTCAGATCGTGGGCTTGGCGGCGATCTACGTGCAGCAGTTCGGTGAGCCGACGCCATTCATTGTGTTGGAAGCAGGGGTCGAAGACAGGCTTTCCGGCGAATCCCGGGATGGGCTGGGACATGGTGCTGTAGTCGACCTTCCCCCGGGTACCATGGAGGGTCAGATCATAGGCCGTTTCGCTGCCATAGCCGGAATTATTGTCGAGATCGTAGGAGACATGGGCCATTTCAAGGGTTGCCGGGATGGTGTAGCGCGGCTTACCCAAGGGCAGCGCAGTCGCCCAGCGGACCGACATTTCCGAAACCCCATCGCCATCCTCGTCGTAGAAGGAGAAAGGGTTCTCCCACGACAAGCGCGGATCGTCCATCAGGTGTGGAGCCCAAAGATTTTTGGTAAAATCGTTGTTGCCATGATAGTTGGGCAGCCAGGCACAGGTTCCGGTGGTATCCCACCAGGCGGTGTGGTAGTTGATATTGGTCCAATCAAGCCACCACAATACGCCCCGCCGATCATGATTGCGCATGGTCGCAAACTGACCGGTATTGCGATAGGTTTTCGTCTTCTCGTCCCAGCCACCGGGCATCAAGACAATCGCCTGGAAATCCGGGACACCGTCGCCATCGGTATCTGACCAGCGTACGTTCATGTCATCGTCACCATCATAGAAGCCATCGCCGTTCATGTCGAACTGGAGACTGCTATTCACCAGGCTGCCCCGAACATCGCCAGCCTTCATGGTGCCTGCTTCGTCCAACCAACGCACCCGCTTGCCGTTCCACCAACGTTCAAGGATGTTGGGCTTATCGCCATTGCCAATGGTCAGGCGAAGGATTTGGTCATCAGGCTTGGAGCCGGTCAAGGCCGTACGCCGCCAATCGATTTCGACGGCAGCCAAACCCGTGGGGATGGCAAGGATGGATAGAAGGCAGGGAATGATGCGCATGGGTCACCTAGGAATTCAACGAGGTTGTCGATACGAGGGTACACGAATGAACAGGGGGCTGAGAATGATGGAAAATCATCACCGCGTAGGCTTGAGGGTAAACTCGATGTGGTGATCACTGCCTTGCAGCAGGAGTGGTTCGACCATCCCATTCGGATTCGCTAAACGAAGGCCGCTGCGTTTGATGGTGGATTGGTCTGGTGAGGTGATCTCCACCGCCATGCCGCCTACATCAAGTCGCCGGAGTTCGGCGCGTGGCCCGTCCACCGTGATGGTCGTGGCCGTACGTCCATCGGTGGTGAGGGCAGGATAGCTGACCGCCAAGGTTCCTGGGGTGGGTGAGGTCCAATGCACACTCACTCGCACCTGGTTTTGACTCAGAATGATGCGCTCTTCCACTCGGTGTGAGCCTCCTGGACCCGGGATCTCAACCGCCGTGACAAACGAGACGCCATCTGCAGCGATCTGAGACGCGATCACCCGCAGGCCGGGATCCCTCACCGTGGCTAAGCGCACCTCCACACCATCGGCACTCGTCCAAATGGGAGCCACGCTCCAGACGCTCGAGGTTGATGTCTTTTTGTCCTTGGCGACGACGCCACAGGACGGTCCAAAGGGTGGATGGACCCCGCGCAGGTGCACGCGGACGAGACCGGTTGGGTCGTATTCCTGATCTCCGCGGGTGTGGTAATTGACATAGGCTCCATCGGCATGGGCGATGACGGAGTTCAGTTCAGGCACCTGGACCAGGATGCCACCCAGATCCGCTGGGGCCGCCCGTTCGGGGATGCCGTCCTCCGCCGCCTCCCAAGCCGAGGCCAGCATGGAGGCGGCAAGCAAGCCATAGGTCGCGTAATAGCTGTATCCCATGTAGCCATGGCGGTCCTGGGGTGGGTACCAGTTCTTGGCGATCTGTGGCCTACCCTGGTCATCGATCCAGCGTAGTGCCTCGCGCAGAGCTAGATGGGCTGCGCGTTTGAACATCCCCGCTTCCTGAGGCCGTCCCGCTTTGGCATAGGCACTGGCATAGCGTTCCCAGATCGCTGCCGACTCGGGTTCATTCCAGATATGCTGGGCGCTACGTCCGCCGACAGGGATTTCGCCATTTGGCGCCTGCACGAGGAGCGACGACCAGGCCCCGCGCCAGGCAGCATCGCGCCAGAAGTCGAACTCACGACCTTGGTAGCCGTCCGCCAAAATGCCGACCACAAAATAGCGACCAAACACCTCATAAGCCCAGGGGCTGTGATATTCATAATACAATCCGAGCGGGGTCATCTGCCAGCGCTGGATATTGAGGGTGTGATCAATGGCCGAATCGGGTACCCAGCCCTGGCGATGGCGCGTGAACTCACCCCATAGCAAAACGAGTGGCCAATTAAAGTGGGATCCCTCGTAAAATTTATAGGTTTTGCGCGCATCCAGACTGGAGAGACGGCTCTTCCAGACCTCCATGCGCTCCGGCGGGGCAAAACCCTGGAGTGCCAGATAGGCTCCCATCACTGGGCGGATGTAAAAATTGGAGGTGTTGCCGTTGGCGCCTGAGGCTGTTTTCCCCTTTCGTTCACTTGGCTTGGTCGTTGAAATATAGACCAATTCGCTGGTGCTCGCATCCAGCGCGCGCATCACGCTATCGAGCAGCTCTGGCGAACGATCATACCCGCTCGAAATAAGGGTCGCGGCTGCGTGGGCATAGAGCGGTGTAGCGTAATGAAATTCAGTCTTCATCACCAGATCAATGATGCGACCCTCGGGATCCTGCGCGGTGCGGAAATGTCCCACCATTTTGGCAATGGCATGGAGATAATCCTCGCGCTTGAGACCCGTCGACTCCACCGCAGTAGAGGCCGATCGCTGGAGCACCGATTGCAGCTGGGCCGCCAGGGGGTGGACGCTGAGGTCGCAGGCGGGAATGAGCTGCGACGTGGAATCCGGCAAGGGTGAGCCATCTGCGGCCAGCAGCCGTTGGAGCCGGATCATGCTGGCGGCGGCCAGCATCACGGCTCCGCTGTCCTCGGCAGTCTGAGAGCGACCAGTCAGGCTGCCATCAGCACCCACCCCAGCCGCGATCGCCGACCACGCCCGGTGCAGAGCCGGCCCGACCGTCGCACCGTCAATCAGTCCCTGATCAAGAAGCGCACCCAGGCCAGCCACCGCAAGCGCGGAGCCCGATACATCGCCGCTTCCGTCTCCAAGGTCCGCCGCCCACAACCCACCACGTCCCTGACGCTGGACCAACGCTGTCGAGAGCGTCTGGGCGATGTTGGCCCAGCGCTGCCACTGATTATCCCGGCGCGGTAGGTCATCCAGGACGGAAGCTAACCCGAGCAGGACTTCCCCTTGATCGGCAAGACAAGCAGAGGAGCCAATGAGACCCGTTTTTGGATCCACCAGCACAGGCAGTGTGGCTTCCAAATACTGATTCAGTGCTTGAAACCACCCGACCCGTACCTGTATCATGCTGGTCGGGGTGTCTGCCCCGAGGGAAGCCAAGGTCGCACAGCCGGCAATCATGCGCGCGGAACGCACCGGTGACTGAGATAGTGGTTTCCACCAGGCTTGCCAGGCTGCGGCATCAGGACCCTTCATGACGTCGGTACTGATGCGCCGATAGCGGATCAACGGCAACGCCGCGATCAACGAGGCAGAGGGATCCTCAGACGCTGGAAGCGAGGCTCGACCGCGGCCGGTCCAGTCCCCCAAACGCTCCAGGTACGTAACCTCGCCGGTCGACCGGTAGGCGGCATAAACCCCCTGCATCCACCGCGCTTCAGCGATCTGTCGCGTTTCCCCCGGTGCCCGATGAGCCTGCTGCCAGGCATCCACTCGCGAGAGAATCGACCTCGCATGCATCAACGGAGTAGCCTGGGAGGACATGCCCGGGCTCGACTGATCCAGGGCAGGTTGGATAACGTCGGAACCCTGGGCAATTCCGGTAGCAAGCACGGCAGTGATGAGCAGTCGACGCATGTGATGGCCTTACTTATGAATGACGAGCGAATGGATGTCGGTCATGTTGGTCAGCAGTCTACGGCTGTCGATCGAATTTGTTGATGGTCGCTCCGAGCGCAGTCTCATTGACCGACTGATGCAATTGAATCATCAAGATCGGGTTCTGAGATATCCTCGCATCGCTTGTATGGCAGTTCTCACGCCATGTCCTATGGGTCATTTGGGGCAGGACAAAATCGTCACAAAAATTGTGACACGACTCGCCAGCCATCGCCCGTACTTTTCAGCTACCCTAAGGAGGTTTGTGTGCGTTATTTTTCTGTACATTTGGTGACATTCCTGACCTCATGCTGTATCCAGCTTACCGGATCTGAATCCTCAACCTTCTCTGACCGCATCGTCTTCGGGGATCCTGTTAGTAGCAATCTCCATTCCCTAAAATCTACTGGGAAAACTGCTCGGGAATCCTTCTCTACCGAGATTGGTGCGTTCAATCGGGTGTATTCCGCAACGACCTTGCAGGGGACGGGATCGCAACTTCAATTTCGCTTCAACAAACCGATTGCTGAACATGACGTCCTGCTTGAAATCCAGGAGATTCATCAACGCCGTCCTAGGGCGTTTGGGTACACGGTGGCTGTTAATGGGACTCCCATCGCCTTTCGCACGTACACTGAGCATGGTGCAGGGCCAAACCATTGGTTTGTCAAAGTTCCTCTTTCCGTGATGTCTGGACCTGAAGACATCACGGTCACCATGACCAGTACAGGACCAAACCCTTTCAGTGTAGGTCAGGCATGGATATACGGTGATTTCTTCAGTCGCGTTGATCGGGAAGAAGGCATTTACCGTCCCATGGCCCTGTATGGAAAACATACGACCTTGGCAGATGGTCAGGAACCCTTTAAGGACTTTGGTCCTTTAGGTGATTTTAGTTCATCGAATTATGCAAATGCCCCAATCTTCGCGACGCAAACTAAACTTCGTGAAGCATTAAGGAAGTCTGGGGAAACGGGACGTCCTATGCAATTTCTGATCAATGGCCCCACGTGGGGTGGCGCCATGTCAGGACCAGACGGTCGTGGCGGATATTTTAACGACATCCGTTACAGCCTTCTTTCTTACGATATCGCGAACCGCTCGTACGCAGCTTCATTTCCCAATATGTGGAGCAGTGCTTTTTGGTCCACATTCCGGGATCCGTGGATGAACGCCGAGATGCGCCGACGTCTTACGGCCAGCTTGGAGGGCATTTCCACCACCATCGATTTGCTCAAGGCCCGGGGAAAGGTACCTCAACCGAGTTACCTCCGGGAAATGGGACCGCCAATGGGGGAGATTACCGCTGCAACGATAGCTGCCGCCGCCAAAGATGGTCTTACGCTCGACCCAACCGACGGCATTAGCACGACCGAACGCGCATGGCTCTTTCGTGATGGGGTGAAGATCTGGGAGGAGTATGCGGCCACCAATCGTGATCTGATCCATCGTGACAGCGTGGTCGTAGATCGGGGGCAGGTAACCCCACCTGCTGATCAGCTGATCATGAACCAGTATAGCCACACCATTTTCCGCTCGGAAGGTCCCATGAAAGACCGCCGCTGGTTTGGTGGCCAAATGGGTATCGTGGACGGATTCTGGGCCACGGGTGAGCTTTTCTGGGACGAGGCCGTGATGTACGATTACGTCAAGGCCAATGGAAAGCTGGTTCACGGCAACCTTGAAGGCACGATTCTGAAGGGTGATGCCACCCCATTGGTCAAGCTCTATGCCGCTGGCTTCCAGTATGCGAATTTCTTCAATGAGCCACAGGATGTGATTGATGACGTGCGGAAGGCGGATAACTGTGCGAATACACCGTTGCCTGCCCCCATTCATCATGAACCGCTGGTGTTCTCTGCGCCCTATAATCATACAGCGGACTTAGGGAAGCCTGTTTCCCACGACAATATCGCCATCCATAGTCAGCCGCGCGAGAATGCCGACAGCATCACAGCCTCACGGTTGGCGATCGTTGATGTCGCTCGTCCAGGCCAGGTGACGTATCGCATCGATAATGGAGGAGAGGTTTTCACCTCGGGATTCTCCCTGCATCTGAACGGCAGAGTGTCTCCAGGGGATGGGAATTACATCGTCGTGCTTTTGGGAGACCATCCAGAAACCCTCAAGCCAGTGGCTAAGGTAACGGCCAAAGAGCTGCCCTGCCCTGATCACTGGACGTTGTTCATGACCTCTTCAGCTACGGTGGATTTGGGGAAAAGCATGGTGGACAAGCGCGAGCAATTCCTCCGGTTTGAATTGCATGCCACTGGTGCTCCAGACGCAGCGTTCCTCTTGGAAGCCTCCGTCGGCACGCAATGGCCTCATCAGACCGGTCCATTGGTCGGCAACATCATGACCATGAAGGAATCCCGTACCGCCCAATTGTGGCTTCAGGATCGAGCCGTCTCCCAAACCTACATGGCGAAATTTGTTGAACTTGGGGGCGATGCCCAGACGTCCACCCTCGCCCGTCAGCTTTATGAATCCGGCCGTTATCGTCGTGTACAGCAGGTCATCGCCGGGGCTATGGCGGAGGTTTTGCCGGCCCGCTACGCAGTGCGCGGCCACGGTGGCCTCGGACGCTATTCGGTGGAGGTGCGTCTGCCCCAGGATGACCATGCGGTGGTGGTGACGCTTCATCACGTGGGCGTTGATGATATCGAGTTCTCCCTTGCTACCGATGTTGAGCGCCAGGCGGTGGAGATCAGTGTTCCTACCGCCGGTTGGAGCGGATGGACGGTAGCCCAGACGGGGCCCAATCGCTACCGCTTGGCGGTCGATGGCACAGGTATCCCTGCGGTGCTAGTGAATGGCCGTGCCCTTGCTCGGGTAGAAGCCGTGACGGTTCAGCCCGTCGCCCGTCAACTCCCGCGCACCCTGGTGGCCCGTTGTCTCGAATTCGGCAAGAACGGCATACGTTTTGACAGTCAGGACCGTGCCATCCTCGGTCACGAGGATTCCCTCACCCTGCCCCTCGCCCCCGAGGTTCGCACCAGCCGCGCCCCCGAGCGCCTGAGTGCGCTGGATGCAGGCGGCGAGGTTCCGCGCGCCCAGGATCGTGTCGAATTGACGATCGACGATCAGGGCCGAGTGACGACGGTGAAGGCCCTCTATGGACGTGATGCCGGCACCATCGCCGCCATCGCTGCCCCAAACCCGATGGGACCGATGTTTAGCAATGGCACCATCACCCTCGACAACGGCAATATCTACGAGTTCTCCTATGGGACTCGCCTTGACACCGTGTCCATGCATGGTCGTTACGCCGATTACGAAACCCGTCACATCACGGAGGGTTTGCGTCCTGGCCAACGGGTGGAGATCGCCTACTCGCCCTACGCCGAACTGGGTGCAACCCGCCGGATGATTCAGATCACCCAGCCCAATCAGGTGCTCATGCAGGAAGACTTTTACAAGGTCAGTGACGACCTCTGGAAGAGCCGCGCCGTATCCGTCGAGGGGCTGGTGGTAGCCATGCATAAAGCCGAACCCAATTACCAGCACGAAGCACAGGCGCCGTTGCTGCGTCCGGCCAAGCACTTCGTGCCAGGTTCAATCATCTATCGCATCACTTCCGATCAGCCGCTTAAGAGCACGGCGGTGGAGTTCCAGGCCCGCGCCTTTGAGGATAGCAGCACGCTTGATTTTTCCGTCAGTCGAGATGACGGCGTAACGTGGATTCCCTGCGGCCGTTTTGGCAACACCTGGCAAAACAGCTACCCCCAGGGAGTGACGGATTTTAAGCGGATGCCCTGGCAGTTCATCGACCTCACCAAGGCAGTGAACGGGGCGAACGGATTTTTGCTCAAGGCCACCTTGACGGTGAATGCTGCCGATGAGCGTTACTGCGTCAGTGCAATCCGGGTGGTGACTGAACGTTAATCAGCCCGCATCACATAAAGATGTTAGAGTCGTGGTCCCGGTGTCGTTGCCTGAGTTAATGGACACACCGGGATCGATTGTCGATCTCATGGGATCTTGAGCTGAATAGGTGATAGTTGGCGGCATTCACCACCGTTACGACTATTTTAAGCAAAGATGTTGCGAAAGTTGCTGGAATACTACCAGGTAATCTACCTCATCCGGCAAGGTCTCAATGCGGTCGGGTACAGAGGTTCTTGCCGTATGAACGTGGTCTCAGCAGGCCTTACCATAAACGACCTTCCAGGTGACGACTTCATAGGGAAGCACGTCATGTGGTTTAAGATCAGTGGCATGCCCAATGACGGCTGGGGCGGTCAATCGTGACTGCTGGTGTGCTCGGCAGGTGACAGCGAGTTGGCAGGTGACCGGGGCTGTCTCTTTACCAAGGGCAAGGTGGGTACAGAGCAAGTCACGGAAGTTTATGTATTCTGGATATTCTGGTCCATGTACTGCCGGGGGCCGGATCCGTGGGCCAGTACGAAGGTGCGATGAAACTGGGCATAGCTACCAAAGCCGGCGGTAAGAGCCGCATCCAACATGCTCGGGCGGGGTGAATGAGACCACGCCTGCCAAAATCGCTGTAATCGTCGTGTGGCTCGATATTGATGCATCGGCATGCCGACTTGACGGTGGAAGAGTCGGCTCAGGTAGGCTTGGCTTATGCCACCGTCTGCTGCAAGTCGCCGCAAGTCCACGGCTTCCGTTTGGTCCTCTAGTAAATTCAAAGTGCGCTGCACCGCAGGATGGAGTCCTACGGAGGTGGTCGAAATGCCCAAGCGATGTTGGCGCCAGGCCACCATCAGTAGGAATCGTAATCCACTGTTGAGTCGCTCTGGATCGTTATGGTTGTAGCGGAATGAGCTGCGATAGCCAAATCCAAGTTCTCGGTTTAAATCGCTCGTGGCGGGGCCGTCCTCGGTTAAGGCTTGCAGATGGCGGCAGAGCAGGTCAAAGGGACCTGGTCCGATGACACTGGTCTGAAAGAATGGGGCGGTCTCCTTCACAAGGTCGGCATAGGGTCCGTTGACATCAAGACCGATAAGAAGGGATCGCTTTACGGCGGCCACGAAATAACGAGCGTCTGCGGTGCGATGGAGGAGCTGATGCTTCTGATTTGGAAAGAACCACACCAATGAGCGTCTACCTATGGTCCACCGCTGGTCATTGACCAGGTAGGTGACGCGACCTCTTACAACCACGTTCAGTTCCCACTCTTCATGGTGATGCGTTCCAAGAAGAGGTGGATTCAGGGTGGCATCGACATGATAAATAAGGCCTAGGAGGTTGCTGTCCAACTTGAGATCCATAAGCATATGGACAAAATATGAGAGCATCTCAGCAAAATTCAAGAAGATGAAACTTTTCCAATCGGTACAAAAGTAACATGAGTCGTGACTATTCCTTATTAGGATCCGAAGCAGCGCTGGCAATCCAACATGGACTGGCGGAAGCTGATTGGTACCTCAGCTCTGTACCTCGCGAGACCATGCAGCAACTCATGGTTCGAAAAAATGGGCCAGCCCTGCGTGATTGCCTGCTTTGGTTTGGCCTTCTCGGGCTCACAGGCTGGCTGGGTTGGTATTGGTGGGGTTCCTTTTGGGCACTCCTCCCATTTGCCGTTTATGGGGTCCTATACGCGACCGTTAGTGACTCCCGATGGCATGAATCCAGCCATGGCACCCCATTTCGGACTGATTGGTGCAATAAAGCCCTCTATGAGATCTCCTCATTCATGGTGCAGCGAGAATCCATTCCTTGGCGCTGGAGTCATAATCGACATCACAGTGACACGATGGTGGTCGGTAGAGATCCGGAGATCCAGGCTCCACGACCGACAAAGATGAGGGATATTCTTGGGAAGTTTGTCGCCTGGAAGGCACAGCAAAGATATTATCGGCGTCTCGTCATTCATGCCTGCGGTCGCATGGAGCCGGAAGAGCGAGTCTATGTTCCAGAAAGTGAGCATCCAGGTGTTTTTTTGAGGGCGAGGATTTGTCTGAGCATTTATGCAAGCGTTGTGATCGCCGCTTGTTGGAGTGGGAGTTTTCTCCCATTGATGTATATTGGCCTTCCCACGTGGTATGGGACGTGGCTTATGCCGTTTTTTACTCTGACTCAACATGCGGGATTGCGTGAAGACGTCCTTGACCACCGTTTAAACAGCCGAACGGTCACGCTAAATCCGGTCCTGAGGTGGCTCTATTGGAATATGAATTTCCATATTGAACATCACATGTATCCCATGGTGCCGTATCATGCACTGCCGCGGCTGCACTTGGCGATGAAGGATGATCTTCCGCCGGCCACTCCTGGTTTAATTGCAGCGTTTCGGGAGATTATCCCTGCGCTGTGGCGACAACGTCGCGAGCCTCAGTGGGCTATATCCAGATTGTTGCCGCCACCACGTCTTCAAAAATCAGTTCAACCGATTGCGGAAATCGTGGTAGATTCCGATGGTTGGGTGGATGTTGGAGCGTCTAATTGGCTTGTTGTCGGCCAGCCCAGGAGGATTGATTATGGGCGTCAGACATTCGCACTGTATCGCACTCATACTGGGTCTGTATATGCCACGGATGGCATCTGTACCCATGGGAACCGGCACCTTGGGGATGGACTGATCGTGGGAGAGCAGATCGAATGCCCCAAGCATAATGGAAGATTTCATTTAGCTGATGGTGCGCCGAGTCGAGCACCGGCCTGCCGGGCCCTCCGAACCTATCCGATCGAGGAACATGAAGGTCGTATCCGATTTCATCCTGGACGTCCCAGTGGATTAGGACGTCGTGCGACTGACACCCATCACTTACGTGTCGTTTCAAATCGGACACTGACGCCGCGTATCACCGAATTGACCTTGGAGCCCTGCGGAAATGACTTGGCCTTTACACCAGGAGATTACCTGCAGTTTTCCATTCCATCCTATGATCAGTTGCGCTATTCCGAAATTGAAATAGACCAGCGCTTTGAATCGACGTGGACGGAATTACGGCATCTGACCGTTACCCATCAGGAGGTAGGTCGATTCAATAATTATTCGATTGCCAGCATACCTGCCGATGGTCGTCAGCTGCGCTTTACGATCCGTCTGGCCTTGCCGCCATCGGGGACTTCTCATTCCCCAGGTGTCGGTAGTAGTTGGATGTTTCATCTGCGTCCGGGTGACCAGGTGGAGGCCTTGGGGCCTTTCGGTGATTTTCATATTCAACCCACCCTCCGGGAAATGGTCTACATCGGTGGTGGTGCGGGAATGGCACCCATAAGGGCCCACCTTGGAGCTCTCCTCGGAGGCGGAACCCCATCGGTTCGTCGCATATCTTTCTGGTACGGAGCGCGCACAACGCAGGATTTGCTCTACCACGATGAATTTCTTAACCTCGGTAAGAAGTTTAGTAACTTCCGATATGAGGCTGCCTTGTCAAATCTCGGGCTGGACGATGCGTGGCCTGGTGAACGGGGCTTTATTCACGATGTCGTTCTGCGGCGTTACCTAGCGTCCCATCCTAACCCAGCTGCGGTTGAATACTATTTGTGCGGTCCGCCTCCCATGGTTAAATCGTGCCTTTCCATGCTGCGGGGCATTGGGGTGGATGAGCTACAGATATTCCGGGATGCTTTTTGACCGTGGATCATTTTATAGCAACATTACTTCGTTAACCATCTATGCTCACTACACGTATTGCAGACTTGTTGGTCAGTCGTTTATGTCTGGGTACCATGTATTTTGGTACCAGTGTGCCCGTTAAAGTTTCTCGGGATCTATTAGATGCATTTGTTAATGCGGGTGGGAATTTCATTGACACGGCAAATAAATACGCTTGCTGGCTTCCGGGCGCTCAGGGTGGTGAAAGCGAGCTCCTTATTGGTCAGTGGTTGCGTGATCGTGGGCATAGGCATCAACTCATCATTTCCACCAAGCTCGGCTTGGCCATGCCCGGCGTCGAAGCAGGATTACGGGCCCAACAAATTGAAGCGCAGTGCGAGGCTTCTCTACGACGTCTTGGTATTGATACCATTGATGTGATGTATGCGCATGCCGATGACCGTTCGACTCCCTTGGAAGAGAGTCTTCTTGCATTTTCACGCCTACAGAAGGCAGGGAAGATTCGGCATGTTGGCGCCAGTAACTATGCGGCCTGGCGCCTCTCTGCGGCGGCTGCAGTATCCCGCAACCTTGATGTCCCTGGATTCGTCGTGGCACAGGTGCGTCACTCTTTACTGCGAGCTGATCCCTGGATTCCCCAAGAATTTCCAATCCAGGTTCCGGCTACTCCGGAGCTGCTCGACGGTTGTCAGAGCCTTGGTCTGCGAGTGCTCGCCTACTCGCCTCTGCTGGGTGGGGTTTATGATCGCCAAGATCGACCGCTACCACCTTCTTATCGGACGTCAGCCAATGAACGGCGACTCATAGCGATTCGTCGGATGGCACGCGAACGTGGCGTCACTGCCAATCAGTTGGCCTTGGCGTGGTTGATGTCTGGGCGTAATGAAGTGATCCCCGTGATTACAGCAAGTCGCACCGAACAACTGTACGAAAACGTTAACTCACTGGCTATCACCATGACTCGGTCTGATGGCGATGCCCTCGATACCGTATCGGATTAAAGTTCTTATGATCACACCTTCGCTCCATCCACCGTCCCCACACCCACGCCGTTGGCTCATCTGCGGTCTGCTCTTTGCAGCAACAACGATCAATTACCTTGATCGGCAGGTTTTGAGCCTGTTGGCACCGGAACTTCAACGTAGTTTGGGATGGTCCGAGAAGGACTATGGTGCGATTGTTACAGCCTTCCAGGCCGCCTATGCCTTGGCCCTTATTGGTGCCGGACAAATCATCGACCGTATCGGGGTGAAACTCGGCTATTCCCTGTCGGTAGGTCTCTGGAGTTTGGCTTCTATTGGTCATGCGGCCGTTTCTACAGTCCTTGGTTTTGCCTTCATGCGGGCAGCTCTGGGTGTTTTTGAGGCGGGTAATTTCCCGGCGGCCATCAAGACCGTAGCCGAATGGTTTCCCGCACGGGAGCGGGCCCTGGCCAACGGTTTGTTCAACACAGGCTCCATTGCAGGCGCAATTCTGGCGCCCTTAACCATACCTTGGCTTGCTTTGCATTATGGATGGCAGGCAACCTTCGTGATTATGGGTGTGCTAGGATTTGTATGGATCGTGATTTGGTGGATTTGTTATGGTCGACTACAGCCAGCTCAATCCGCTGATACACCCCAGGAGGAAAGCCACGATGCGGGAGAAGCAATCCCCATATCGGCACTTCTCAAGCGTCGTACGACATGGGCCTTGATTGCGGCTCGTTTTTTCAGCGATCCGATTTGGTGGTTCTTTCTTTTCTGGTTGGCAAAATTCCTTGATAACCGTTACGGACTCAAACTGACGGACATGAGTCTCCCTCTAGTAACCATTTATGGTATAGCAGCACTTGGTAGTATTGGGGGTGGGTGGCTTCCTAGTCGTTGGATGGCCAATGGCGTTGATTTGCGTACGGCGCGCCTACGCGCCCTCTTGATCAGTGCTCTGGCGGTGATGCCGGTTTTTTTGGCGGTGCGCGAAGTTGGCCTATGGGTCGCCGTGGCTCTGATCGGTGTGGCCATGGCTGCCCATTGTGCCTGGATTTCAAATGTTTTTGCCCTCGTATCTGATCTTTTTCCACGTCGGTCGGTGGGAACCGTCGCAGGAATCAGCGGGATGGCTGGTTCGGTAGGTGGCATGATCATGTCCTATGGTGCGGGTATGATTCTAGCCCAAACCGGCAGCTATGTCGTGTTGTTCGCCATCGCATCGGTTTCGTATCTCTGCGGTTGGTTTCTGATTCGTGCGCTTATTCCTCGTTCACCTGCACAGTAACGGACTACTCCTATGGATCTGATGCTTATTCATTCGGCCTGGGGCTTTACCGACTCCTTCTCGACCGGCCTTCCGGCATTCAAGGCCATGGGCTATGAGGGGGTAGAGGTGAATTGGATTCGACCAAATGCCGAACGGAAGGCAGACCTCCGCCGGTCCTTGGATGCCACCGGTTTGCGTCTCATTCCCCAATGCTTCACCTGTGCTTGGGACCAAGGTCGTAGTGTTGACGAGCATATCGCCTCATTTAAGGCTCAGGTCGAGGATGCGCTGACCTGGAACCCGCTCATGATCAATTTTCACAGTGGCAGTGATGCTTGGACCACGGCAGAAATGATCGCCTTCTATCGTGCCTGTCGCGAAATTGAGCGAGATGTTTCAGTTCCTATCCTCCATGAGACTCATCGCGGTCGGTGTTTTTTCAGTCCCTGGAGTACCCGCGAGGTCCTTCGCGAGGTTCCAGATTTGCAATTCACCGCAGACTTTAGTCATTGGGTCTGTGTAGCAGAACGGCTCATTGATGATCAATTGCCAATCATCCACCAGGTCGCCGAACGCACTCGGCACATCCATGCCCGTGTCGGTTTCCGTGGTGGACCCCAGGTGCCTGATCCCCGAGACCCCGTTTATGCGGAAGAGCTGGCCGCCCATGAGCGGTGGTGGGACCTGTGCTGGGCATCCATGGTGACCCGGGGCCTCAATCGAGTAACCCTTATGCCTGAATTTGGTCCATTTCCTTACCTTCATCATGCGCCGTTCAGCAACCAGCCTGTGGCGGATATCCGTGAGATTAACCAATGGCAGGGGGCGCGTCAGCGGGATCGATTCCGTCAGCAGTATGGTGCCCGTTTGGTGGGTCCCCAATAACCAGATGATTCATGACCCCTTGTGAGCGCTTCCCTGTGTTGTGTTTTTGCATGCCTAGGGCTAGCGGAAGCGTTAGGGGAATGAGATCTGGCAATGTCTAGGTGTCATGTCTCTTATCACCTATAATACCATCGCATCGTCTCATCTCTGGATAGATGTCGATTCGTGGCATGGGATTATCTTCGTCGATGAATGAGAGCCTCATCATCGACAGGATACGTTTGCTCCATCGAGACCGGTTCCATCTCGATCATGCCTGTCTCTCGCCAACAGCAAGGTCGTGATGGGTATTTCAATCAATTTGATGAGGTGGAGCAATTGGCGAAGTGAATTAGCAATGGGGAAGAAGTAGTTGGCCTGTACCAGTCGATGCTCAATCTCACTGATTCTCAGTCAGCCCAGATTTAAGCTGAAGGACGGGCAGTAAAGAATTGGAGATCGAAGAAACTTCAGGGTGATGATGTTTCTGCTGGAAACAGCGTCTTCAGTCGCTGTTTAGCATAGGCCAGACGTAGTGGCCGAGTTCCTGTGCCAACCCATTTCAGGTACAGAGCATTGAAGCGTGCGTAGGGGTCCTGATCATCAACCCCATAATCGGGCCTAGAAAGGGCATCCTGAATGATACTTGCAGGTGTTTCCTGGCCAAGTCCACGGTAGGCATCCCGTAATTGCTCGAGGCTGGGGAATAGTGGAGTGCTGCCTGGTTGACGATCACTTCTAAGAATGGATCGGAATCCATCCGAGCGCAGGCGATCTTCCAACATGGCAATGACCCATAGGTGGCAGGCTGGCTCTGAGAGGACTTGGGGTCCGGCCAGGAATCCCTTATTGGCGGCATACATGCGGCGCAGGCATTCCAGGTAAATCCGATCTAATAATTCTGCGTCGGGAACCTTGGCTAGGCCTTCGGTTGATATTGCAGAAATTGACGGGGATTTCCGCAGTTGAGGCAGGGATTTCTCATCCAATTTCGCCTTCAGGACGAACATCGCCATCACCAGCACGACGGCGAGACCAAGGAACAGGGTGGTCTGTCGATTCATTGCCTATCCCACATGGTATCAATATACGTCGCGGAAGCGTTATTGTTATTGGGAGGACCGTTTATGCCCAAGTTGGTATGCGAATAAAGGGCATCTTCATCTTTGCCAAATACGCCGCTGACGTGGCCATCCACCCACAGGACATTGGCAATGCGACCTCCATGCCGTGGGAAAGCGCCTGGGGAGCCATTTGCGCCGGCCAAGCCATGTCCATAGCCGGCAGCTTCAAAGGCCGGTCTCATGCTATCTTTGTTGTCAACTGACAGAACGGTTTCAGAGGGTCGCTTAATGCTCGATCTATGGGCCGGCTTATCGTAATCTGCCGTTGTGAAAATGTTGCCTTTATTTCCACCAAGTCCATGTCCATTGTATCCATGACTAACCGTATATAAGTCCCATGCGATTCTGGTGTTTCCGCTTCCAAGGGGCGTCAGATCAGTTGTCGGTGTGCATGGATCCTCACTGCAATAAAATTGCTTCCCCCATTCAGCGGCCCCACTGATTTGATAATTGGCTAACCCCTGGGCTACGGTTAAGGCATTGGTGGAATCCCCGGTGATGGCCTTATACCAGGCGGCCCAGTTTCCACCGCCTGTATTTCCAATGGGGTACTGCCCTTCGTTGCCCTGAATATAGACTTCGAATGCCAGACCCATTTGTCGCAAGCGATTGGCGCAGTCGGCTTTCTTGGCCTGGGTGCGCACCAGGCTAATGGCGGGCAGCAACATAGAGGCCAGGATGGCGATGATGCTGATGACCACCAGAAGTTCGGTCAAGCTGAAGGCGTGGTGTCTCATAGGGACCTTTATGGTGGCAGTATACCATTCAAACGAATCCGATAGGGTCACAATTTTTGGGACAATTCCGGGTGACAATCAGCCGAACTGGTGGTGCAATTGAATCAAGTAGAACGATTACATCGTAATTATTTAATAAATCAGGTGCAATCTTGGGTGAATCATATCCACTGAGGATATCGATATGCTAAATCACTGCTGTCCAACTATAAGTCAAGAAATGACAACTGCTTACCGATCTGGACTTCTGGATTCACTGGTTTTTCGTACTGAAACAGGGAATTTACCAGC
>CAIUVD010000221.1 GCA_903902515.1 uncultured Planctomycetota bacterium
CGACCTCGCACCAGTCTCCGGGGCTTGGGGTGGTGCGTTCGGTCCAGGTGCTGGCCTGGACTTCGCGGCGACGCAAAGTTGCACCCTTGGCTGGAATTTTCGCCAAATGAATGGCGGTGGAGCTGGGGGCGGGCCAGAAATCAGCCATCCCAGTACGTCCATCGCGCTTGGCGAGCGTCGCGGTGAAAGTACGGGGCACGCTCAGACGCGGCGGAGCTATCGGCAGCTCCACCCGCAGGGTACCGTCGCTGAGACTTACCGATGACGGGTTCGTCCCGGATTGGAGTCGAACCATGGACAGCTGGCCAGCGGCGGGCTGCTGAACCGCATAGCCCGTGTCAGGCTGAAGGCCGCGAAAAATCACCGTCGCTTTCGTTGCGATTTCGGCGTCCAACGCCAGATCGATCCGGTCGGACGACAGCTGGGTGAGGGTGGCCACGGCGATCTGGTCATCGTTCGGGAGCCGTACCTCAATCGGGTATCGGCCAAGGGGTCCATGACCGCGGATGGCAAATCGGGCAGGGAGGCAGTACGAGATTTCCCCGATGAGACGACGGTAGGCACTGACATAGCGACCGTCGCGCATCATCGCTTCGGCCTCTTGCTGTGGTGCCGGATCTCCGCCCAAAGATCGATAGCGGTCGATCAACAATTCACTCATCCGACGCTGCTGGACCCACAGACTTTGCAGGCGGGTCTCCCGGCAGGTCCAAGAGCGATCGGTGGCATGGTCGGCGTGGAGCAGCCAAGTCTCATCGGCCAGACGGCGCTCCTCTTCATCCTCGACCACCGTCGTGGAGGAAGAGCTGGCATGTCCCGTGAGCCGATCCCAACTTAACCCGACCCGGAGGCGCTGAAGGGAGCCGGCCGCGAAGTCGACCCGTACCTGCCTTGGCAATGAACCATCCACGAGACGTGGCAGTACCACGGAGGCCACCGGCCCGCCCTTGCCACCGATGGTGACCAAACTGGCGTCCCGTTGGCCTTTCGACAGCCGGTCCACGGGTTGCCAAGCCCCATCCATGCCCGCAACGGCGATGGTCACGTCGCGGGCACCGACATTGCCTTGAAGAAAGAGCGTTGCTCGGGTGGTTGGGTCCACCTCGCTGACATCCAGGCGATAGATCAGACGCCCCGGCTTGGTCGTATCGCTGCGCAGGGCTCCCCGGACTCCGCCAAGCTGTCCACTGGTGACGTTTTCTGACGACACCAACACGCCCGGATCACCGAGATCACCGGTGAGTTCATAGAACACCTCCAGAGCCTTGCGTTCATAGTGGACTGGCGGCATGGCTGGCAGGTCGGCGATGCTTGGTATGGTGGCCAAAGCCTCCCAGTTCTCGGGATCGATGCCAAAGAAACCGGTGAAGCGCCAGCCGCGCTGGTATTGCAGTGCCAGCATCGATCGCAGGCGCGGCATCGATGTCTTGCTGATGTACATGTTGCCGATGCCGATTTTCCCACGGGCCATGATGTAGTCGTAGACCGCCTGACGGCCGGCACCCATCTCGCCAGTCGTCCACATGCCGTCCACCACCCCCGTCTGCCAGCCACGCCAGCGAACATCACCGGCGGGGAAGCCGACGCGCACCCACGGATGGCTGTACAGGTTCTCGCTCAGTTGGTCGTCAGGGAGAACGATCTGGCCGCGATCGACCAGAATGCTATCGCGCTGCACGCCGGCGCGGAAGGAGCTGGCGATGCGGGCAAAGACCTGGGCGAGGTGACGGAAGCGCCACATGCGCACCTCCGGAGACATGGCATTGGGGGTGAGGATGACGCCATCTTGGCGGGCCGCCTCGACTTCACTGGGGCTGTAGTCAGCATCGTCCCAATAGAACGGTCCTATATCGCTC
>CAIUVD010000222.1 GCA_903902515.1 uncultured Planctomycetota bacterium
CCTCAGCAGCCATTCCGGCATGAGCCAAAGAAGCCGGAAAGGCTATTTGAAAGCCTCGAAATGGTCATCGCGATGTGGGATCGATCAGATCGCGGACGGGTAGTTTTGGCTTGGGGTGCTCTTCAGGGTCAACGACAACGCCAGTCACGGCCGCGCGCCATGCCCGGGGCACCAAAGAACAAACCCACCCCCGGTTTCCCGGGGGTGGGTCGCGTTCAATCCACCAATCTGAGGAGGCTCAGGGAATGGCGACGCTGGCGTTGTTGCGAGCGTTGAAGGTCCGAATCAACCGAGCGGTCTCGACCTTGCTGATTTCGACATCCTTCAGGGTCTCGATGACCAGGGTCTCCCGGTTGGGGCCCTTGCCGATCAGCGTCTTGGACTGGGCCATTTCCTTGACCCCGGCAGCGAAACCATGCACCGCGTCTGGAGTACGCAGCAGATAGATACGCTTTCCGTCGCGGAATTCCCCGTAGTAGTCGTAGGTGGCAACTTCACCCTGGACCTGCACAGGACCGACGGTGCGGGGTTCGCCGCAACCGGCGAGCAGGATCAGGGGCAGGGCGGCGAAGGGGAGACGGCGCATGGAAGACTCCGAAAGTGGTTGGGTCCCAATCGTGGAGTCCCTGACCAGGATTCCGGTGTGGTTATCGTGAAGATTCTATGAATCTCATCGGCCCAATTGCCGACGTAGTAAAACGGCCAGGTCCCCATCCAGGGGAACCAATCCTGGGTAAGGCCGCACACATAAACTGTCCAACAGCAGTTCCTTGCCCATATCACCCATCAGCAAACGCACGGCAAGGGCAGGCAAGGGTAGGCACGTCGGACGGCCAAGGACCCGGCCAAGGGTTCGGGCGAAATCCCCCTGACGGATGGAGGCCGTGACGGCATGGATCGGCCCCGCCAGCCCCGGATCGCTCACGGCCCGTTGATAGAGACGGACCACATCCTCAAGACTGATCCACGGCAACCATTGCCGACCATCGCCCACCGGCCCCCCCAGGCCCAGGCGAAAGGGCGGCAACATCTTCGCTAAAGCCCCGCCCTGGGGGGTGAGCACCACCCCGGTGCGTAGGAAGACCGTCCGCACAGGCCCCCCCTCCAGGGGTGCCGCAGCTGCCTCCCAGGCACGGACCACTTCCGCGAGAAACCCGCGACCGGCAACATCCACCTCGGTTGCCGGACGATCCCCCGTGCCCCCGGCCAGGGCCACGCCACTGGCACTGACGAACACCCACACCCGACCCGGGTCCTCGGCCAGGGTGCGGGCCAAGAGCCCCGTCCCCTGGACCCGGCTGCCCCGGATGCGCTCCCGGGCGGCCGCGGTCCAGCGTTGGGCCACGTTCTCACCCGCGAGGTGGATGACCGCATCACAGGCCCGCAGGGCGGCATGGTCGATGGTTCCGGCGACCGGATCCCACGCGATGCCAAGGCGGTGAGATCCCGAACGAACCAGGGGCACCACGGTATGGCCGGCGGCTTCCAGCTGGGGAACCAAAGCAGACCCCACCAGACCCGAAGCCCCTGACATCGCGATGCGGAGAGGAAGATCACTCATGGTCGATACCCTCGTCCTCTCCAACCCCGGGGGCAATGGCCGATTTCATCCTTGGCCTAGCGGTTTTGCCAAGGACTCTGCCACCATGCCCGACGCCTTCGACCCCGCCGACCCCGCCAACCAGGCCGCCATGGCCCATGTGAAAGCCCTCTTGGCCCACATCGGCGACGACCCCCAGCGCGAAGGCCTCCTGGATACGCCGAAGCGGGTCGTCAAGGCGATGCGCGAACATTTCGCCGGCTACCACGAGGATCCCCGCAGCCACCTGGAGCGGACCTTCGAAGATGTCGAGGGCTATGACGAACTGGTGCTGGTCAGCGACATCGAACTGCACAGCCACTGCGAACATCACATGGTGCCCTTCGTTGGGGTGGCCCACGTCGCCTATATCCCCAGCGGCCGAGTGGTCGGCCTGTCGAAACTGGCCCGGTTGGTGGATGGCTACGCCCACCGCCTCCAGGTGCAGGAAAAACTCACCGCCCAGATCGCCAACGCGATCCAGGACGTCCTCAAACCCCAGGGCGTGGCGGTGATCCTCCAATGCCGTCATTTCTGCATGTGCTACCGGGGCGTCCGCAAGCCCGGCGCGACCACGACCACCAGTAAACTCCACGGCGCGTTCATGGACGACGCCTCGACCCGCCTCGAATTGTTCACCCTCCTCGGGACCCGCCTGCGGGAGAAGTGACCGCGCTTTGACTGGCCGGATTCCTCCCGACACTCCCCGCCCCATGGCCGACCTGCCCCCGCCCAAGACCGGATTCGTGCGCCTGCTGGTGCGCCTGCCCCCCGGAGAACACACGCCCGGGGCCATTGCCACCGCCACCGGGATCGACCTCGACCACCTGGGCCCAGTGCAGGTCCATGAGGATGGCTCCATCGCGACCGTCGATGTCGCCGTAACCCACGCCAAGGGCGTGCGCTACACCCTCGAAAAGTTCGGGCCCGTCCGGATCATCGACGTCACCTGGCAATGGCTGAAGATCATGATCGGCCGCAACCACGGGCTGACCATCGGCCACCTTAAGAAAATCCTCCAGGCCGCCGACGCCGCCCCCCTGGGTAAGATTCACATTCAAAACACCCACAGCCTGATTGGCGTCCAGGACCATAAAATGGTCGCCGTGGTGGCAAAATTGTCCGGCACCAAGGTCAATGGCTACGCCGTCCGCCCCGAGGGCCCGGTGTTCGCCCCCGGAAGCGCCGCCTTCGTGCCCCAGCACTGACCTTCATGACGGATCGCGGTCGTCCTCGACC
>CAIUVD010000223.1 GCA_903902515.1 uncultured Planctomycetota bacterium
ATGCCGGTGTTCGAGCGAACCCGCTTTTTCCACGGGCGTATCGGCAATAGCGGTTGCATCCAAGTGGCCCTCCAGGACCCTTCGGCGCCGGTCGCCATCCAGCATTTTCGCGCCATGTGGACGCGTTGCCTGCAGGCCTTTCGCGCCCAGGCATGCCCCGGGGCGTGGATCGCGTTTGCGCCCGAGTTGCTAGATCCCGTCTACCATTATGCGCGGTGTCGACCGACGGTCGATGGTGGCTGGAGTGAGGAAGGCGACCGTTGGCAGGATGCCCTGGAACTCATCCGCATCGTGAGGAGTTGCTGGGATGACGCTGGGAAACCGGAGGTCTCCGGAAGGGTTTCTCCGCCCTGGTGAGCGTCATCTACCGTTCGAGAAGCCACTCATGGGTCGCACGATCACACCGTGAGCCGCCGAGGGTAAACACCTGGTGCCCACAGGGCGCTCAAGCCCCTTTCAGGGCTGGCGACGAGACCGGAATACGCCCGAGGCCTCGGCCCGTTCCTCACTCAGATATTTAATCGCCACCACCTTGTTGCCTTTGGCGTTATAGACGACTTTGTCCATGAGGTGCTTGATCAAGTGCAGACCATAGCCGCCCATGCGCTTGCCACTGGCCTTCCGATGTTCGATATGGCCCAAGGGATCCCGGGAAGGGTCGGGCACCTCAATGGGTTTAAAGCCGGGGCCCTCATCCTCGATCGAGATGATGACCTTGCCGGGCAGAATCCGGCAGCCGAAGGTGACCTTCTTCTGGGCGTCGTTACGATTGCCCCATTCGATGGCATTGCGGCCAAGTTCCTCCAGGGCCAGACGGATTTCGCCAGCCATCGGTTCGGGAATCTTAAAAGTCTCCAGGAGCCCAAGGAATTTACGGTACTTGTAGAGGACCGACGGATCGGTGGCGCCGGACACTTCGAACCACCCCAAGGGGTCGTAGGCGACATCCAACTGATTGGTCAGGAGGGGCATGTGCTGGAGGGCATTGGTGGCGGCCTGCATCAGGTCTTCCATCTTGACCGGCTTGACCAGATAATCGCAAGCTCCGTTCCGGAGGCAGCGGACGATCGTGTCATCCTGGCCGAGAGCTGTCAGCATGACCACCGCTGCCGGGTAGGATCGTTGCCGCAGTTCGGCCAGCAGGCCCTCGCCGTCCAGGCGGGGCATGATGATGTCCGAGACCACGAGGTGGAAGGGTTCCGTGGCCGCGTTGATTTTCTGCAGGGCGTCCTGCCCATCCACCGCCGTGGTGACCCGAATCTGGGGGCTGATGTCGGCAATCGTCTCGCCCGTATGTTCTCGCAGGGCGGGCATGTCCTCGACCACCAGCACGCGGGCTTCATTGCCGATCATGGAAGGTCCTCCTGCGTGGGGATGTGAATCAGGACCGAGCACCCCCGGCCGTCAGGCCCGCGCTCGACGGTAATCGTCCCCTGATGCTGGTCGACGATCGCCTTGACGATCGCCAGCCCCAGGCCCGTGCTTTCGTGCCGGGGAGTGGTGGTGGAACTCAGGGGCTGAAAGATGGCTTGGCGCAGCTGCTCTGGAACCCCAGGGCCATTATCCGACACTACCAGGTGCAGTTCATGGGGCCGGGGTTCGATAACCACCGAAACACGGCCGCCAGCGGTGGTGAATTTTCGGGCGTTATCCAACAGATTGGTCATGACCTGAAGCAGACGTCGACGGTCCGCAATCACGGATTGGCCGGAGAGGCGTCGGACATCGGGCCAGGTGATTTGGACGGAGGAGCGGCTGATAATCGGATCCGTCGCGGCACGGACATCGGCGAGAAATTCCCCGAGATCGAAGGGTTGTCGCCGGATGGTGATCCGGCCCAATTCCATACTGGAGAGATCCAGCAGGTCGTTGATCAGGCCCACAAGAGCATGGCCGTTACGGTGGATGGCGTTGAGGTAGTCGAGACTCTTCCGGGGCAGTCGGCCCCCATCCCCGGCCAACAGCAGGTCTGAGAAGCCAATAATCGAATTCAGGGGAGTTCGGAGGTCATGGCTGACCCGGGCCAGGAATTCGGTTCGGACCCGATTCAATTCGATCAGTCGAGAACGTTCTTGCTCCAGCCGCTCTTTTTCGGCCAACAGGGCAACGTTGGCCTGGAGGACATCCAGGGTCACGGCATCAGGGGGTGTGGGTGGGTTCGTCACGGGTCAGGAGACTATACCCTCAAATACCCCTCCGTGGCAAGACCATTGTCGAGGATTCCTACGGTGGCAATTTCGACCCGTTCAGGCCCGGGGATGAAACCGCCGGTGAACGTCGCGTAAACGCTTGCCATCCACATGGGTATAACGTTGGGTCGTGGTCAGGTTGGCGTGTCCCAGCAACTCCTGAACCAGGCGGAGGTCTGCTCCGCCCTGTAGGAGATGGGTGGCAGCGGAGTGACGAAGTAGGTGGGTGTAGACCCGTTGCTCCAGGCCCGCCAACCGGGCGGCGGTCTTGACGATGGTCCACAGGGATTGCCGAGTCAGGGGGCGCCCCCGGGCAGAGAGCAGCAACCGATCCTCCGCGTGAGGTCCTACCAGGGCGGGGCGGCATTCGGCAAGGTAGCGGTCAAGGCTACGGCGAGCAGCCGACCCCAGAGGTACCACCCGTTGCTTGCCGCCTTTGCCGTGAAGTCGAACCAGCCGGCGGGCTTCCATCAGGTCCGCGAGGCCGACCTGCACCACCTCGCTGGCCCGGGCCCCGGTGGCGTAGAGGAATTCCAAGGCCAGGCGGTCGCGCAGAAATAGACGGCCTGGGGGCGGAGACATCACCAGCAGTTCCACTTCCTCCTCGGAGAGGACGTCCGGAAGGTGATCCCAGAGGGCGGGCAGGGGGGCGAGGGAGACCCGGTCGCGGACGAGGACCTTTTCGAGCACCAGCCAACGACTGAACATACGGAGGGCCACCAGGCAGCGGGCACAGGTGGCGGGGCTCCACGTCCGGGTGTCCTTGAGGTAGAGGAACAACCGCCCGACCTCATCCGGGCCGAGGTCGTCGAGGGTCAAATCCAAGGCCTGGCAGGCGGCGGCCACCGCATCCAGATCCAGGCGATAGGCTTCGCGGGTAGTGGCCGCCAAGCCCAACTCCAGGTGGGCATAGTCGAGAAAATCCGGGACACGTGCAAACATCACCTCCACGGTTGCCCTCGGTTGGCCCAGGCAACCCTGCAAACGTGCGCCGTCTTCCCCTGTTCCTGATCGCCGTTCTGCTCTTGCCGGGCTGCGTTTACCTGCGTCTCCTCGATTTACGAGGTCAGTTGGCGGATTTCGACCGTTACATCGAGGTCGTCGCCGGTCCAGGGCTGGGGATACGTTTCCGTGAGCCGCCCCTCGAAGCGGAAGATGTCACGACCCTGATCGGTTCAGGACCAACCGCCACGGCGCCCTTTCCCGGTGGAGAAGCGCGCACCTATGCGTTTACCAGGTTGCCGTCCGACCAGGGCGAGGATCCGCCCGGTGCGGTCACCACCTTGGTGATGACCACCCTGGTGGCCGAGGGGCGTCTGCAGGCCGTAACGTTTCCGCCCGAGGTCTTTCGGGCCGTGCCCCGGTCTTTGGCGTTGTCCGCCCTGCGGGCCATGGGTCGGGCGGAGGTGGATACGGCCCGACGCTCTGCTGAAATCCGTATGGATCCGCTCATGGATCCGGCGGCCGTGCCGACAGGTCACGAGTTAGTGGAGGTTTTCGGTCATCCCAATCTTCGCCAACCGCTCCCTGGTGGCGGCTCGCGCTGGGTTTGGCGTTATCGCCTGCAACGGCCCGAGGAGGGGGCTCCCGTCATGGCTGCCGTGGCCTTTGTTTTTGCCGGTGGCCGGGAGCGGCCCGTCCAGTTTCAGGTCCATATCAGTGGGATGTGGTTGTACCTGGCTCTGCGCTAATGGGGTGGCCTTGGGCTGCCCGGGAGACGGCCAGGTCATCGGCGAGGCGTCGCATCTGAATGCGGAGTTGCTCCAGGTCATTACGGAGCCCTTCCACATCGTTCTGGGCCTGGCGCAAGCGCTCCTGGTCACTCGCGGCTTGCTGCATCGTCAAACCAAGAGCCACCAGGACCAGGATCAGCACCATTCCCAGTATACCGACCACGATGGCCAGCGGCCGTTGGCTGGGAGTCCTCGGCATCGGCAGCGAAGGCATGTCAGCCGGTGTCGCCGCCGGGAGGTCGAGGGGGGCGGTCCGGGTCATGACGACGGTGGTCCCACTTGAGGGGGGAATACCGCTCAGGACGGCCCGACCCGGAGTACTGCAGCGTGGGCAGACCATCTCGGTCTGCTGGGCAGGAACCCGGGCGCGGAAGCCGCAGGTGGCACAGATGAACAAGGCCAAGGAGGTCGGATCAATGGGGGTGGTTGGGACCGTGGCCATGGGCCGACGGATGGCCGTCGTCCCGCTGGTAGTGCCCGGTTTACGGACCTTGGTCGTGGTGGTTCCGGGGTTCGCGGGAATCACCTGTGGAAGTTGTTGGGCCAGGCAGTGGGGGCAGGCGACTCGTCGTCCGCGATGGGCGGCTTCAACTCGGAAGCGTTCATGACAAACCACACAGCGGCAATCGGCGGTATCGAGGGGCATGGCGCCCAGGATGTGTGCATCACACCGGGGGACAATCCGTGAGGTGGGGACCAATCCCCATCCCCGTCGGTCGTCTATCCTCACGGGCATGGGTGATTTTGAACGTTGCTGGTGTACCGAGGTGACTCCTGAACAGATTTTGACGGCCTTGGCGGCTGGTTGCCCCGCCAACGTGGACGACCTCCGGAGGGCCACGGGTGTCTGCTCGGGGTGTCGTTCGTGCCGTCCGGAATTGGACAGCTTCCTGGCGGGGCTTGCGCCACCCCCGGCACCGCCCCACGATGGGCACGGAATTACCGAGGCATCCCCATGATCACGATGGAAGAACTGTTGCGCACGATGGTCGAGCGCGGCGGATCGGACCTGCACATCAGCGCCGGTTCGGCCCCCCGGGCCCGGATCGACGGTGACCTCATCGAAATGGCGGGGGTCGAGACCCTGGGCCCCGACCAGACGAAGAAACTCGTCTATTCGGTGCTCGATCAGGAGCAGATCGCCCGCTTTGAGCAGGATCAGGAACTCGACATGAGTTTCGGCCTTCAAGGGGTCGGCCGGTTCCGCGTCAATGTCTTCTACCAGCGCGGCGCGGTTGGTGCGGTGCTGCGTACCATTCCCTACGAGATCTACTCCTTTGACCAACTCGGCGTGCCCGCTACGGTCTGCAAGCAACTCTGCGACATGGCTCAGGGTTTGGTGCTGGTGACCGGGGCCACGGGTTCTGGAAAGTCCACGACTCTGGCGTCGATGATCGACTACATCAACCAGACCCGCAAAGAACATATCATCACCATCGAGGACCCGATCGAGTTCGTCCACCGCAACAAGAAGTGTTTGGTGAATCAGCGCGAAGTCGGCAACGATACCCAGGGCTTCCATATGGCCCTTAAACGCGTTCTGCGCCAGGACCCGGACGTCGTGCTGATTGGTGAAATGCGCGACAAGGAGACCATCGAGGCGGGCTTGACCCTGGCCGAAACCGGTCACCTGACCTTCGCCACGCTGCACACCTCCGACTGCGTGCAGACCATCAACCGCATCATCGACGTTTTTCCCTCCAGCCAGCAGAACCAGATCCGCACCCAGTTGTCCTTCGTGCTGACCGGTGTCTTTTGTCAGCAGTTGCTCCCCCGGGCCACTGGTCGGGGCCGGGCCCTGTCGGCCGAGATCATGATCCCCAATGCCGCCATCCGAGCCCTGATTCGCGACGACAAGTGCCACCAGATTCCGTCCCAGATCCAGACCGGTGCCAAGGCCGGCATGCGGACCATGAACATGAGTCTCTACGAATTGTTCAAGAATCATGCCATCACCTGGGATGCCTGCCTCAGTCGGTCGATGGATCCCGAAGACATCCGCCGCATGGCCGAACGCGACGGCGTGAAGGTCTGAACCGATGGTCGCCCTCAACCGCCTGACCCGCAAAAAACTTGGGGAACTGCTGATCGAGCAGGGCCTGCTCAACGATCAACAAGTCCAGGACACCCTGCGCCTGCAGCACCAAACCGGCAAGCTGTTCGGTGAGTGCCTGATTGAAAATAAACTGATCACCGAAGACAAAATGCTGGGCGTGTTGGTCAGCCAATTCGGCATCCCGTACGTTCGCCCGAGCAACTACAAGATTCCCAAGGAACTCTTGGAAATCTTTGATCCGACGATGATGCGCCGCTATCAGTTTGTGCCCCTCGATAGCATGGGTTCCGTGCTGGTGGTGGCTATCGCCGGCATGCTCTCCGAGGATATCCTGAAAGAGATCGAGACCCAGACCGGCTGCTCCCTCCAGGTCTTCCTGACCCGCATGAGTGAAATCAACGCGGTCCTGGCCGAAAACGGGCTCTGATACCATGGCCAACATCCCCGGCTACAACCGCAAGCTCGCTACCATCCTCCGCAAGGCGGCCCTGGTTGAGGAAGAGCAGTTCCAACCCCTGGTCGACAAGGCCTCCAAGGAGCAGGTCCTCTTGGCCAAGCTGGTCGTCGAGGCCGGCATTGTTGATGAATTGACGCTGCTGGGCCTCGTCAGCGAAGACAGCGGCACCCCCGCCCTCGACCTCGACAAATTGAAGATCGACCTCGAGGAATTGAAGGCCTTCAATAAGGGCAACGACATCGTTACGGAAGAAGTGGCCAAACAGCATGTCTTGATGCCCCTGGCCCAGGTTGGCGACTTTTTGACCCTGGCGGTGGCCAATCCCTACGACGTGGTCCTGTTCGACAATCTGAAGCTTCAGTTCGGCAAGCAGATCATGGCGGTGGTCTCCACCGAGCGGGCCATCCTCAAGGCCATCGAAAACGCTTTCCATGCGCAGGATAAGGCCATGGCAGCGCTGATGAGCGACTTGCCGACCGAGGACGAGGTCGACATGACGCAGGAAAAGAAAGAGGAAGAAACCAACGACGCCGACCTTGCCGCCACCGGCGATGACTCCCCGGCCGTGAAGGTCGTGAAGCAGATTTTCTCCATCGCCCTCAAGCGCGGTGCCTCGGATATTCACATTGAACCCTGTGAGAAGCGCACCCGCGTGCGCCTGCGCATTGACGGGGTGCTGGTCGAGATCTTCGACACCCCGAAGAAACTTGAGCGCGCCATGTGTTCGCGCATCAAGATCATGACCGACACCATGAATATCGCGGAACGCGGCAAACCCCAGGACGGCCGCATCCAGATCAGCATGGAAGGCAAGAAGTGTGACGTCCGCGTCAGTTCGCTGCCCCTGGTCTACGGCGAGAAGATTTGCATGCGTATCCTCGCTAAGGGGAACCTGAAAGACATGAAGGAGATCGGTCTCGAACCGGCGGTCTTCGACATTCTTCAGCGCGGCCTGGGGTTGCCCCAGGGCATGGTGCTGGTCACCGGTCCCACGGGTTCCGGCAAATCGACGACCCTCTATTCGTGCCTCAAGACCGTCATGAACCCCGAGGAAAACGTCAACACCGTGGAAGACCCGGTGGAATACGAACTCGAAGGCATCAACCAGTGCCACGTGAATCCAAAGCGCGGCCTCAACTTCGCCGCCGCCCTGCGCGCCCTGCTGCGCCAGGACCCGGACACCATCATGATCGGTGAGATCCGTGACCAGGAAACCATCGAAATCGCCGTTAAAGCCGCCCTTACCGGCCACTTGGTGCTGTCGACCCTCCATACCAACGACGCACCCAGCACCATCACCCGTATCATCGACATGGGCATCGACCCCTTGATGGTAGCCTCGACCGTCAACGTCGTCCTCGCCCAGCGCCTCGGCCGCCGCCTGTGCTCCAACTGCAAGGCGTCCATGACCCCGGAGGAGATGCCCAGCCGTCTGGAACTGATGAAGATCGGTTTCAAAGCCGAGGAGACCGAGGGACTGAAACTGATGAAGCCCGTCGGCTGCAGCCTGTGTAACGGTGGCTACAAGGGCCGCTTCGCCCTGGTTGAGTGCCTGGAGATGAATAACGAAATCCGCCGCGTCATCATCGCCGGCGGCTCCGACATCGACATCCGCAAGATCGCCTTGGATACGGGGATGATCAGCCTGCGTCGGGCAGGTGTTCTGAACATCATGCGCGGCGTGACCTCCATCGAGGAGGTCGTCGGCAGCACGGTCGCTGAGGAGGCCCCGGAGGTCGAGCGCAAGAAGGAGGAGCCGAAGGTCGAGGAGCCCCTGCCGTCGATGTAGTGGCTTATCTATCGGTGTAACACGCGATTAACCGTGCACATGATATCTGTTCATGTCCCGCCTAACATGCGTGAAATATCTTGGTTAACTTCAAAGTGAGCTTGGCTGTACTGATAATCCTGACGATCTTTGGATGAATTTAAATTCAACATTTTTTTTACCTTAGATCGATAAAATTCAGGATTAATTTTTAAGCAGTCAAATCGTGAGCCTTTAAAAAATCAATTTTTTCGGTTCCGATGTATTTTCTCTGATTTGAGTCCCATCTGTTAAATACTCTAATTGAGCAGATGGGACTCAGGTCGCATTTTAACGATTCTG
>CAIUVD010000224.1 GCA_903902515.1 uncultured Planctomycetota bacterium
GATGCCTGGGCCAAAACCCTGGGCCAACCCATCTGGAAGGTCCTGGGCAGCGGCCCGCAGGAGGTCCACGTCTACGGTTCCGGGGGCTGGCTGTCCTACACGGATGATCAGCTGGTGGACGAGGTGGTGCGCTACAAGCAACGCGGCCTGGGCGCGGTGAAAATCAAGGTCGGCGCCCGGGAGCCGGGCCGGGATCTGCATCGTCTGCGCAAGGTCCGCGAGGCCGTGGGCCCCGACCTCAAGATCATGATGGACGCCAACCAGGGCATGGACGTGCCCTCGGCCATCGCCCTGGCCCGGGCCGCCCAGGACATCGGCATCACCTGGTTCGAGGAGCCCATCCACCACACGGATTTCGCCGGCTACGAGGCCATCCGGTCCAAAACCGGCATCAGCCTGGCCATGGGGGAACGGGAATTCGACCTTGAGCCCCTGAAGGCCCTCATCACCCGCAATGCCCTGGACCTGTGGCAGCCCGATCTGCTGCGCATCGGTGGCGTGGAGGCCTGGCGCGACAGCGCCGCCCTGGCGGCCGCCCACCACCTGCCGGTCCTGCCGCACTACTACAAGGACTATGACGTGCCGCTGCTGTGCACGATTCCCAACGGCTACGGCGCCGAATCCTTCGACTGGATCGACGGGCTCATCGATCACCCGTTGCCCATCGTCAACGGCAAGGCCCGTCCGCGCAGCGGCCATGGCTGGGGCTTCTCGTTCCTCCACCGCCATCTGACGGAATTGACCTAAATGCGCCTCGTGGATCCCACCGTCCTCGGCCGCTTTAGCCTGGTCGGCAAGCGCGGTATCGTCACCGGCGGTTCGTCGGGCCTGGGCCTGGCCATCAGCCGCCTGCTGGCCCGCGCCGGGGCCGAGGTCCATGTCCTCAGCCGCAGTGGACGGGTGAAGACCGGTGGTGCCGGACCCGATCCCGCGGGCATCGTTCATCATGCCGTGGATGTGACCGACACCTCGGTCGCCACGGCCGCCGTGGCGTCGATTGGTGGGCCAGGTCTGGACTTCCTGGTGAACAATGCCGGCATCACCACCAAGAAGCCGGCGACGGACTTTACGGTCGAGGAATTTCGCACCATCCAGACGGTCAATGTGGATGGTGTCTTCGCCCTCTGCCAGGCTGCCTTCCCGTTCCTGACCATGGCGCCCGATGCCGGGCGCATTGTCACCATTTCGTCCATGGCCGCCCACCTGGGCTTCGACGGCGTAGTGCCCTATTGCGCCTCGAAGGCCGCTGTCACCGGCCTGACGCGCGGCTTGGCGGTGGAGTGGGCCGGCCGCAACATCCTGGTCAACAGCGTCGCTCCGGGCTGGTTCCCCAGTGAGATGAACCGGCAGGTCATGGACCCTGAGCGGCAGCAGAAAATCCTGGCCCGCATGCCGCTCCACCGCTATGGGGAGCCGGATGAACTGGCCAACGCGGTGCTGTTTCTCCTGTCACCTGCCGCCCGCTACATCACCGGCATCGACCTGCCGGTGGATGGTGGCGCCTTGGCCTTTGGCTACTGAGGTCCCCTGATGCGCCCGCTCCTCCTGATGGTGCTTGGTACGTGCTCCCTGCTGGCCGCCGAGGGAACCCCGGTGGTCTGGGATGGTCATCAACCATGCTCGGTGTCCCTGGCCGGAACCATCCTCCACGAGGGGGGGACGGCGGTTCTCCCCGTCGTCGTTACCGGCGCTGGGGACGGCGTACGCCTGCAGGTCACGCTGGTTACGGCCACCGGGCCTCGTCAGGGCGTGGTGACCGTCCAGGGTGATGGCCGCCGTCATCTCCACCTGCCCTGGCGGTCGTTGGATGCCGTCTCCTCCGCCACGACCTCCCAGGCCGTCCTGCGGGTGGAGGGGACTCCGCCCGCCGGATTTCGGGTGGACGTCGACCCCGGGTGGGTCACGGAGCGGGCCCACGGCCCGGCCATGACCGAGGGCGAACTGTTCCAGCGGCTCGACTTCACCCTGCCCGGGCTAGAGGCGGTACGCGCCGCCGTGGCCCGTGGTGATGCCGCCGAGGCCCGGAAGATCCTGGCAGCCCACCTCCGCCAGCGGCCCCAACGCTACCGCTTCCCTCCCGTGCGGGATCCCGCCGCCATGCGGCGGCATGCGGACCGGGTTCTCGCGGGGGACATCCGGTGGATCGGATTGCAGCGGACCTTCCCCGAGGGCCGCATCGAGTGGCTAGCCAATCACTCCCTCGGAACTCCGTCCGCGACCCATGAATGGGTGTGGGCCCTTAACCGCCACGCCGACCTGCGGGTCCTGGCCGAAGCGTACCAGGCCACGGGCGACGAGCGCTATGCCGAGGCCTGGGTGCGTCTGACCCGGTCGTGGATCCTCGAAGCCCCACCGCCAGCCTTGGCCGATGAGCGGCCGGGCTCGGTGTGGCGGACGCTGGATACGGGCCTCCGCATGAGTGGGGCCTGGTTCACCGGTTTCTATGCCGTGCGGACGAGCCCGGCTTTCACGGATGACGACCTGGTGCTGTTCCTCCGCTCCGTGGGCGATCATGGCGACCTGCTGGCCCGGGCGCCCTACAACCCCAGCAACCATGTGGTGCTGGGGATGAGCGGGCTGGGCATCGCCGGGGCGTTGTTCCCGGAATTCCGGGAGGCGGCGGCCTGGCGGCGTCATGCCGGCCAGACGCTCGAACGGCTCCTGGCCGAGGGCACGCTGGCGGACGGTTGCTGGTATGAAATGTCCCCCGGGTACGGCCAATGGCTTTGCGATCACCTGGTGGGCCTCTGGAATACGCTGGAACTGGCCGGCGCCGATGCCGAACTGGGGGCGGGATTCCGCACGCGGTTGCAGGCCCTGGCCGAATGGGGCGTGCAGGTGATGGCCCCGGACCGTAGTGCTCCGATGGTCAACGATGGCGTGCGCCTGGTCCATCGGCCCTCCACGGTCGCCCTTATGAGCGAGCGCTTTCCGGCCAGCGATCTGTTGCGGTGGCTGCGGGACGATGTGGGCGGAGCCCGCGTCGAAGCTCCGGTGCCCCCCAGTCGGAACCTGGAGCCCAGCGGCCACCTGGTGCTACGAACCGACTGGTCCCGAAGCGGCACTTTCCTGCTGCTGGATGCCGGGCCCTTCGGGGGATGGCATGGCCACCAGGACGGCCTCAACCTCGTGGGGTGGTTCCACGGCCGAGAATTCCTGTTCGACAATGGTGGCTACAAATACGACGGCAGCCGCTGGCGGCAGTGGTCCCCGACCACCGCGGCTCACAATACGGTGCTGGTCGATGGTCTTGGGCAGGCCCGGTCCTGGGACGGGGATCGGGATCCCGGCCATCATCCACGCGATCAGCCGCCAACGCGGTTCGCCACCAGTCAGGCCGTGGATTGGATGGCAGGTTGGTACGTGAGCGGCTATGCGGCCGAGGACCCGACCTGGGGTCGCCGGAGCAACCAGCGGAAGGACCTGCCGGCCATCCACCACCGGGCCGTGGTGCTGGTCAAGGAACCAAGCCGTGGCCCCCTGGCCCTCGTCCTGGACACCCTGATTCCTGGGGATGACCAGGAGCACACCTACGAAGCCCGGTGGCATCTGAAAAGCCATCGCTGGGCCACCGCCGATGGGGGACGCATCACCTGGACCACCGATCCACAGCAGCCCAATCTCGCGGTGGTGGCGGTGTCGGGGACCTCGACCTGGCTGGCAGATTCCGCCGTCCGTGAACCGGAACTCCTGGGCTGGTGGATTGAACACCAAAACGCCGATCCCACACCCGCCCTGACCCTGCGTCAGCGGGCCTCTGCCAAGGGTGTGCAACGCCTCCTCACCGCCCTGGTGCCCTTCACGGAGGATCCCTCCCAGCCACCCATCAGCAGCCTCCGCGCCACAGGCCCGGAAGCCTGGATCATCGAACGCCCCGGCCGGAAACCCCTTGGCATCCGGTTGACCACTTCCCCCGCCGATGGTCCCGCTCTGGAGATCGATGGCCTTCCGTTGCCCACCCCAACCACGCCATGACCACCATGCCCTTCACCAACGACCGCGCCTCCCTCAGCACCTACCGTTGTCCGGACTGGTTCCGCGACGCCAAGTTCGGCATCTGGAGCCACTGGGGCCCGCAATGCGTGCCAGGTGAGGATGATTGGGAGGCCCTCGCCCCCCTGCTGCCGGGCGAGCACGTGGACCACATCCTGCCCGGCCCCGGCGAATGGTACGCCCGCCATATGTACGTGCCGGGTCACCGGGCTTACCGCCATCACCTGGCGCGCTTCGGCCATCCCAGCCGCCACGGTTGGAAGGATGTGATTCCCCACTGGAAGGCCGAACGCTTCGATCCTGAACGCCTAGCTAAGCGCTATGCCGCCGCTGGAGCCCGTTACCTGGTGAGCATGGCGGTTCACCACGACAACTTCGACCTGTGGGAGTCCCGCCACCAGACGTGGAATGCGACGTGTCTGGGGCCACGGCGCGACATCGTCGGCGCCTGGCGCGCGGCGGCCCAGGCCAACGGCCTGCGCTTCGGCGTGTCGGAACACCTCAGCGCCAGCTATTCCTGGTTCCAGACCAGCCACGGTGCCGACCAGACCGGGCCCCTGGCCGGTGTCGCCTATGATGGTGCTGATCCTGCGTTCCAGGCTTTGTACCACCCGTCGTTGCCGTGCTTCACGGAACACGTCGCGTCCCAGTGGTATACCCAGGATGCCGCCGCCCATCGGCGGTGGGAGGCCCGCATGCGGGATCTCATCGAACAGCATGATCCCGACTTCCTGTACACCGACGGCGGCATCCCCTTCGGCACCGTGGGCCGCGACCTCATGGCGTGGTTCTATAATCGCAATCAGTCCCGGCGCGGCAGTCTGCAGGCCGTCTATGCCTACAAGGATATCGGCAGCGGCGAATTTTTCCCCGAAGGCGGAGTGCAGGACGTGGAGCGGGGCGGCCTCGACGTCATCAGTCCCCTGCCCTGGCAGACGGACACCACGTTGGGGGGCTGGTTCCACTGGTCCGGTCAGCACTACCGGCCCACGGCGGACATCATCCACTCCCTGGCGGACATCGTCAGCCGCAACGGAAACCTGCTGTTGAACCTGCCCCAGCGCGCCGATGGGACCCTGCCGCCGGCCTGCGACATCTTCTTGGACGAGATGGCGGGCTGGATGGCCGTCCATGGCGAGGCTATTCACGGCACGCGGCCCTGGCATACGGCCGGTGAAGGCCCCACGCCCACCGCGGGCGGGCACTTCAACGAGGGCACGCGCTACACGGCCCAGGACGTCCGCTACACCACCTCCACGGATGGTCGCCGCCTGTATGTGATCGCCCTCGGATGCCCCCAGCGCGAACTCCGCCTCGCGGCACCCGTGGCCTACGGCCACCCCCTGGGCCGCGTCCGTCTGGTGGGCTCGGTGGAATCCATCGCCTGGCGGCGAGAGGGCGACCACCTGGTCTTGCCGGCTCCCCAACGGCCGCCCTCGGACCTGGCGGTGGCGTGGTGTCTTGAGGCGGGGGCCTGAGATGGAGCGCCACGCCTGGGTCATCCGTCTGCATGCGGATCAGGTCGAGGAGTACGTCCGCCTGCACGCCGCCGTTTGGCCGGGGGTACTGCAGCGCCTGCGGGACTGCCACGTCACCAACTACTCCATCTTCCTGCGCCGCCTGGATGATGGAGAACACTATCTGTTCAGTTACTTCGAATACGTCGGTCAGGACTTCATCGCCGACATGGCCGCCATGGCGGCGGACGCGGAAACCCAGCGGTGGTGGACCTTCTGTCAGCCCTGTCAGCAACCCCTCCGGGATGCGGCCCCGGGCACCTGGTGGAGTCCGCTGCGCGAAGTGTTCCACCTCGATTGATGCCGAGGCGAGCCGATGCCCCGACCGTCTGCAGAATCCGGCCCTCGCCTCGCACACAGTACCGATTCTGGGCTCTCCTCGGGATCGATGGGATCGGCCCCCGTGGCGCTGCAGGAAACCGAGAGGCATCAGCAGGTCCGGCTGATCCGACCCTTCCCAAGTCATTTTTTGCACTCAGGATCCCGCGAGAAACACAGGCCAATCAACCCATGACGACCCCTGAGCCCACCATGATCCAGGATCAGCCATCTGGCCCGTCGTCAGAGTCCCTGTTTGTGGTTGATCTTGGGCATTTTAGCGAAGGGCCATTTTCCACGGCGGACCTGCGGGACCGTTTGCATCAAGGCAAGGTGCGTGGCGGGGATGTGATTATTGAACGGGGAACCGGCAGACGGCTGACGGTTTTGGAATTGATTCCCGAAGCGGATCACATCTCCCGTGAACGTGCAAATGCCAGCGAGCGTATCCGGGCATCCCCTGTCGTCGCCAGGACTCCTGCCATTGTGGTCCAACAAGGCGTATCACCGCGATTGGTGCAAGCGTTGGCCATCACCGGCATCCTGGTCGGCGTTCTCTTGACGGCGTTGGCGATCATGGATTCCACCGCAGATGCGCCGATCGTTGAGCACCCATTCACGGGGCTTGATGTTCGATGTACCACCAAGTTTCCCGGCGGATTGCGTCTCGCCTTCACGGCCGACACGGTGACCCTTGGCATGGGGAACAACGACAGCACGTCCGCCTTCGTGATTGAACGCCCGACGGATCGGGATCTTCGCTTCATGCTGGCCTCGCCCCACGACGAATTGGGATCGTGGTTTCAATTTTCCTTTCAGGGGCCGGTGGTGGAGGTGACGGGTGAACGAGCGGGCTTCACTGGCTCATTTCCGACTGCGGTCATTACCAATGCTCACTAGGCATGGTTGATAGCCACCACACTTTGGTGGGATCCAAGGGGACCGGGAAGGCCGGCTCACGGGTGGCCTGCTTCTTCCCACGCGTGTCCGTGGCGGACCGTGACTACGGCTCGAGAATAAAATCCACCTTGAATGCCGGTTGACAGGTGGTGAAGGTGTTGAATCCGTCGGCGTGTCCGTCGAGGAAAAGAAAGTTGGTTTTGGTGCGGTTTTGATGTCGGGCCGCGATGCGGGCGATACCGCTGTTGTGCATGAGCGCCGTGCCGTCCCAAATCGCCGGCCTTTTCGCCTTTCGATCGAAGCTGGACAGGGTCTTGGTCCGAGTGACCTGTCCGAGAGCGTTATGTAATTCATCGAAGATGTGTTTTGTCGCCGAGGTGTTGCCGTTGTAGGTGCCGTGCCCGACATAACTCGTAATGCCGAAGATCCCCAGGGTTGGCCCCCAGGTAAAGAGGGTCATCATTTGCGGTTCGTCTTCGGAGGCGTTGGCTTTTACCGTATAGTCAAATCCGGCGTTGGATGGGGCATAGGACGCAATGGTTGACGGACAGATGAAGGGCGAGTTCTGGAGTCCACCGGGTGGACTTGCCGATCTGGGTATTTCGACCAAATCTTCAAGGGCCAGCTTCCCGGGCCAACCGCTGGCTCCGTAGGTGGTTTGAAGGGTGCTGATGCTTCCAGGCGGCAAATACCCCTCCTGGTCATGGGTATATCCGACGATGGCCATCCCAACTTGACGCAGATTGGCGAGGCATCGGCTGGTGCGACTCGATTCCTTGACGGTTTTGAGTGCCGGCAGCAGCAGGCCCATCAAGAGACTCAGGATGGCGAGCACCACCAGCAGCTCTACCAACGTAAATCCATGGCAAGACGAGCGTCGTTGCTCAGGCGTTGGGGGCGTAGATGGAAGTGCGTGAGGCATCTTGGATGAGTCTACCTCACAAGGACCGTTTCGTGAAGCCTCTCCAGGTGCCCCTGAGGCCCGTCACGGCATCTGGGATTGCTGGTGGTCGATGCCCAGGGCGATGTTGGGAGGGCTCATCAGGCGGATGAACGGGTAAGGATGCTCGGCAACCAGGGCCGGCGCGGTGTCCATCATCATGGACCCCACGCCGGGTGGCGGCGGACGTCATGGGCCTACTTCGCCACGATGCGGACGGAGGCGATGTCCATGGTGCCACTGCACGCGAGGAGGCCGGCATGGAACTTGAGGGCCTTGGCGCCGGCCGGGATCATGGCCGTCATGGTTTCGGTGATCCACTCCGTCTTCGGCGACTTGAAGGCGACCACCTGCTGGTTCTCGTATTTCACATCGCTGTCCCACTGCACCGCCAGGCGTGGCAGCATGTGGTACTTTTCCCCGCGGGTCAGGTCTGGAATCCGCACGGTGTATTCCATGGACACCGAGGTGGCGCCTTCCGGAACCGGTACGGTGATCCGGATGAGGGACGTCATCGGGGTTTCGGAGCGGATGCGCAGGAAGTGCCGGTTCTCCTCCTGCTGAAAGGTCATGGTGGACTGTTGGTCTTCCGGAACTCCCCAGGTGGTCGTCAGGGCCGCTCCGGCTCGGGCGGGCTGGAAGTCCACGATGTTGGACTCGGCGGCGGCGACGACCGCCATCGGGGCGACGAGTGCCGCCAAGAGGGAGAGGAGGGGGGCGGTGGAATGCAGCATGATGGGAAGCAAGATAAACTATTACCAACTCGGTAAAACCCCGACAATAATGTGGATGTCTCCTGCGCCTCACACACCTTTCCTAGGCCGTGTGGCACATGGCGGCCGGGGGACAGCCCGCAGGTCATCGTCAAGGCCATGAAGAATGTTAATAGTTAATTATCAGCATTGACTACCCCATCCCCCTGCTGGAGCCGAACCCATGCCCCGATCCATGATCAATCTCGCCCTGCCGGTGCTGCTCCTTGGGACCCTGGTCGCGGCGGAATCACCGACTCCTGCCCATGCCCGGGTCCAGCCCCCGGCAAGCTCCGGTGGATTCCTGGGGGTTGATCCGACGGTGCGCGATGGCCTGCAAGTCGACCATTGGCATCTCCGGTCGCCCTGGCGCGCATCGTTGCCCTTGGCGGATCTGCGTCGGGGAGGGGGACTGGTGGTGTGGTGGTGCCCGATGGTGTCCCAGCCGCTGGAGATCCGGGTGACCGTGGGGGGTACGCCCTCGTGGTCCGCCACGGTGATCGTGGCGGGTCACGGGTGGCGGAGGATCCGGCTGCCCCTGCGCGCCCTGGATCAGGGGGCCGCCCAGGACCTGCCCGCGGGAGCGACGGTGCAGTTCGACGTGGTGGGAACCGCTCCGGCCCAGGCTTCCCTCGCCATTGCGGGCCTCCGCGTGACCCCGGACGCGACCGAGGTGCGGGGATCCAACCTCACGGATGAGGACCTCCTGGCCCAGATCAATTGGGATTATCCGGCCCTGGCGGAGGGTCGGGCCCTGTTGCGGCGCGGTGACCGTACCGGGGCCCTGCAGGTGCTGGCGACCCATGTTCGCCGCCGGACTCCGACCTGGCCAGCCGATCCCCCACCGTCGCCGGAACGGGCCCAGCGGAGCGCCGATGGGATCCTGGCGGGCCGCCTCGAGGTCCTCAACCTGAAGCATACCTTTCCGGGCGGGGCCATTGATTGGCTCCACAACCCCACCACCGGCGCCAGCGCCTCCCACGAATGGGTCTGGAGCCTCAACCGCCATGCCACCTGGGTGCAGGTGGCCCGGGCCTTCCAGGCGACGGGTCAGGCGAAATACGCCGAAGGCTGGGTGCGTCTGATGCGTTCGTGGGTCGATCAGGTGCCGTCCCCGGGCACTGCGGATGAGCGGGCCGGGTCGGCCTGGCGTGACATTGAAGCCGGCCTGCGGGTCAGCCGCCCCTGGTTTGAAAGTTTCTATGCCGTCCTCGCGAGTCCGGCGGTCACCGATCAGGACGTGGTGGAATTTCTCAAGGCCGTGTGGGACCACGGGAACTTCCTGGCCGTCGCCGAGTTCAATCCGACCAACCACTTTGTTTTTGGGATGACCGGCCTCTACACCGTCGGCGCCCAGTTCCCGGAATTTCGCGATGCGGCCCGTTGGCGCTCCACCGCCAGCCGCCAACTGTCCCGCTCGCTGCAGGGCAGCGTCCTTGGGGAAGGGGGCTGGTACGAGCTATCCCCCGGGTATGGCGCCTGGGTCAACAACAAGGTCCAGGACATGTGGGATTTCGCCGTGAGTGCCCGGCAAACCCAGGAAATCGATCCGGCCCTGAAGGCGACCCTCGGCCGGATGGCGGAGTGGGGCGTCCGCCTCGCCGGACCTGATGGCACCGTGCCCATGGTCAATGACGGCGGACCCCTGCGTTTGCAGGAGGCGAACTTCGAGCGCCTGGTCCACAATTACCCCAAGAGCGTTTTGTTGCCGTGGATCCGCGATGTGTTCGGTGGGGTCGAGCGGCCTGCTGGCCCGACGTGGACGAGCGAGCGGTTGCCCGATAGCGGCTATGCGATCATGCGGACCGGCTGGGGACGCGCCGAGAGTTACCTCCTGCTGGATACGGGCCCCATGGGCGGCTGGCATGGGCACCAGGATGCCCTCAACGTGGTGGCCTTCTTCCACGGCCGGTACTTCTTGTTCGACAACGGCGGCTACAAATACGATAAAAGTGCTTGGCGGACCTGGGGCCCTTCGACGGCCGCCCACAACACGGTGCTGGTGGATGGCATGGGCCAGCTGCGCACCTGGCATGGCGACCAGGATCCGATCGGGTCCCTGCCGAAGGAGCAGCCCCCCGCCCGCTTTGGCACCAGCCCGGCGGCGGATTATGCCTCGGGGTGGTACGTCTGCGGCTACGGCACGGAGGTTCCCGACCGGGGACGGGCCATGAACGTCGTCCGCCCCGCGCCAGCCACCCACCACCGGGAAGTGCTGTTCGTCAAAACCCTCCCCTCGCCGATGGCCGTGATCCTGGATACCATGACCCCGGCGGATCAGGAGGCCCATCGCTACCAGGTACGCTGGCACCTGAAGAGCACCGTGTGGCAGCACGCTGCGGAAGGTGCCATCACGTGGACCGCGGACCCCGGTCAGCCCAACCTGGCGGTGGTGGCCCTCGGAGGAACTGACACCCACCGGGCCGATTCCGGCGTGAAGAAGCCGGAAATCCTCGGTTGGTGGTTCGAGGGCCAGAATGCGGCCCCCACCCCGGCCCTGACCCTCCGCCGGGACCGGGAATCCGTGGGTACCACCAGGATTCTCACGCTGCTGGTGCCCTTCACCGGCGACCCGTCGGTCCCACCCGTTACGGTGGAATCCCGGGCCGAGGGCGTGTGGACCGTGCGGCGGCAGGGCCAGGCCAAGCCCGTGACGATTCGTCTGCGGCCCATGGGTGAGCAACCCGGCGTCCAGGTCGATGGCGTCGAGCTGCCGCCCCTGCAATAATCGCCCCTCGGACTCCTTGCGTTCCCCCCGGGCGGTGTGGAATCCTCCGGCCATGCCCAAGCCCCTCGCCGGTCCCAAGTCCCGCCGCCTGTTCGCCGCCGCCGCGAAATGCATTCCCGGGGGCGTCAATTCGCCGGTCCGGGCCTGGAAACGCTTGGGGGGTCAGCCCCTGATCATCACCTCGGGCAAGGGCGCCCGGATCACCGACGCCGATGGCCGGACCTACATCGACTATGTGCTGTCCTGGGGCCCCTTGCTCCATGGCCACGCCCATCCCCAGGTGGTGAAGGCCGTGCAGCAGGCGGCCAAACTCGGCATGGGATTTGGCGCCCCGACCCCCAGCGAGGCGGAACTTGCCGGGCTGTTGGTGAAGGCGGTGCCGTCCTTCGATCGCGTCCGCCTGGTCAGCAGCGGCACCGAGGCCTGCATGAGCGCCCTGCGCCTGGCCCGGGCGGCGACCAAGCGCGAAATCGTCATCAAGTGCGATGGTTGCTACCACGGCCACGCCGACCACCTGCTGGTGGCCGCCGGCAGTGGCTGCGCGACCTTCAACCAGCCCGACAGCGCGGGGGTTCCTGCAGCCTTCGCGTCCCTGACGGTTAGCGTGCCCTACAACGACCTGGCGGCGATGGAGGCGGCCTTCGCCAAACACCGGGGCAATGTCGCGGCGGTGATCGTCGAGCCGGTGGCCGGGAACATGGGCTTCGTGCCCGCCGCCGAGGGCTACTTGAAGGGTCTGCGCGCCCTGTGTACCCGCGAAGGCAGCCTGCTGGTCCTCGATGAAGTGATGACCGGCTTCCGCACCGCCTGGGGTGGCGAGCAGGCCCGGACCAAGGTCACGCCGGACCTGGCCTGCTTCGGCAAGGTGATTGGCGGCGGCCTGCCGGTGGCGGCCTACGGCGGTCGCCGGGATCTGATGGAGCACCTCGCGCCCCTCGGTGGCTGCTACCAGGCCGGGACCCTGTCGGGCAATCCGGTGGCCGTCGCGGCGGGCCTCACGACCCTGCGGTTGGCGGGGGGGAAGCCCTTTTATGTCGCCCAGGAAAAGAAACTCCGGGTCCTGGTCGAAGGCCTGAAATCCCTGGCTACCAAGCACGGCGTGCCGTTCCAGGCCGGGTGCATTGGCACCATGTGGGGCTTCTTCTTCAATGACCGCCCCGTGACCAACTTCGCCATCGCTGCCCAGAGTGACGACCAGGCCTGGACCACCTGGGTCAGTGCCATGGTCCGCCAGGGCATCAATCTCGCCCCCAGCCCCTACGAGGCGGCCTTCTTCTCGTCGGCCCACGGCAAGGCCGAGATTGTCGCCACCTTCGCCGCCGCCGATGCGGCCTTCGCCGAGGTCGCCCGTGGCCGATAAGCCGAAAAAAGAGTCCAAGGGCGGCAGTGCTCCCGCTTTTGAGATCGGTGGCCTCGGCCGGGGGATCAAGCTCTTCCTGCTGTGGGGCCTACCGGTGGTCGGATTGCTGCTGTGGTGCCTGGTGCGTTGGGATGGCGGGCCGGAACTGCGCCACGACCTGCGCCAAAGCCATTGGCTGCTGATCGGCCGGGCCCTGGGCGGTGCCGGTCTGGCGGCGGTGGCCGTGTGGCTGGTCCTGCCCCTGGGCCATTGGCTGCGCCGTTACCCCATCGCCAAGTTTGTCGGCGGCAGCAAGGCCGTGTGGTTTCTGCCGATGTTCCTCGCCTTCCCCCTGTGGCTGGCCTGCTACCTGGCCGTCCCGGCCATCATCGGTTTTGGCGGCTGGGTGGCCTGGGGTGCCCTGCAGGCCCTGGGCCTGGTCCAGCGTTGGCACGCCCTCCTCTGATCCCTATCCTCTGCCCATGCGTCACGTTGCCCTCCTCGTCCTCGTCCTCTTTGCCGCCGGTTGCACCCGGGAGCAGAACCGCTGGACCCCCGGCACCACCGGCAAGGGCCTGACGGTCGTCGTGGCCCCGGTCAGCGCGCCGGCCCTGGCCACCCCATGGCCCACGGGCCCCATGGAATTGTCCTACACCGCCGCCGGCCGCATCGACCTCTTCGGCAAGGGCCTCGACGGTTTCGTCGGCGAAACCCTGCCCCCTGCCGATGCTCCGGCCTGGAATGCCCCGGTGGCCGAGGCTGCCAGCGCCACGGTGGTGGTGCTGATCCGCCTCGACCCGCCCAAGCGCAACGCCATCGCCACGGGCTCCCAGGTGGTCGTTGAAGGCACCGTGCGGGTCCTCGACCCCCAGGGCCGTGAGGAATTCTCCCGCCTGATTCGCGGCATCGCTGATGAGGTCGACCGGCCGAAACTGATCGGCCCCAGCCATACGCCCCTGGCCGAGGCCTGCACCGCCGCCGCCGCCGATGCCGCCAGCCAGACGGTGGATTACCTCAAGGCCCGGGGCACCCGCCCGGTGACTCCCCCATCCATCACCGTGACCCTGGCCAGCACCCCGACCAATGCCGACGTCTTGGTGGATGGCCACCTCAAGGGCACCACCCCTTGCACCGTCCAACTGCCCACCGGCAAGACCTCGGTCCTGCGCCTGGAACGGCAGGGCCACCGCCCGTGGGAACGGAGCCTGACCCCTACGGAGCCCCTGTCCCTGACCCCCGCCCTCGAAGCGGTTCCCTGACATGTCCAAGGTCACCATCCACCTCCCGCCGGATCTCCTGACCTCCGTCAAGGCGGAAGCCAATCGCGGCGGCGTGCCGATCTCCGAAGTCGTGCGCCAGGCGATCATTGCCCACCTGCACCGGGGCGTGCCCGCGACCCGTCTGGAGGCCCTGCGTTCCGCCCGGGGCCTGTGGAAGGGCCGCAAGGACCTGCCGGATACGGTCCACCTGCGGCAGGATACGGAGGGGGTATGAGAGAGTTTGTGTCGAAATTTCGACGGTCCGGGGTCCGGGGTCCGGGGTCCGGGGTCCCGTGGAGTCTGATCTTTGGGATCTGCCGGACGTGCCCGACCCGCATCCCGCGTCCGGTCTTGAACCCCGGGGTCCGGAGTCCGGGGTCCGGGGTCCCGTGGGGTCTGACCTATGGGATCTGCCGGACGTGCCCGACCCGCACGCCGCGTCCTGTCTTGAACC
>CAIUVD010000225.1 GCA_903902515.1 uncultured Planctomycetota bacterium
CCGTTTGGTCTTCCCGCAACAGGCACAGGGTCGACATCCGAGAGGAGCTTTCGCGGCTCAGTATCCGGGCCCGCCAGTGCCCCTGTCAACGCTTGGGCCGGATCCTTACGGGTCCGACCCCATGACTCGGGGTCGCTGTGGGTGACTAGTCCTTCAGCGTACAGTTCTTTCATCTGCTCCTTTGGTCCGGTTTATCCCGGCGCTCGCCCGACCACTTGACCAGCAACTACCCACTGATCTCGGCAAAGAGCCGAAAAACTTAAGGTCTGGCCAGCATCTGGATCGTTAGCACTGATCGGAATAACCAGTGTCTGACCCAAGGTCATCACCCGGTCACCAACCGGGATAAGTGACGGTGGATGGTTGGTGCTCACCGCATTGGTCGTGATGGTCACCGTCACGGTCTGCTCCATGGTCATGGCCGGCATGCCATCATCGGTAACCCGGATAACGATCGGATAGGTCCCCGCTTCGGATGCTGTCCACGTGACAGCTCCATTCGTTTCATCGATGGTAACTCCGGGAGGAGCATCATCGCCGAGGCTGAAACGGAGCTGCTGACCAGCGTCGGAATCCGTGGCCGACACCGGGATACGTACCAGCGATCCCACCTCTACCTGCTGGTCCACTCCTACGGTCAAGGCAGGTCGCTGGTTTCCGGTAAACACTGACCCAGGCATCACCTCTTCGGTCTGCCCAGGCGGGGTCCAAAGCAGGGTTACCTTCGACCCACCCCAGGCCTGGAAATAGTCGAGTTGGACCACCACGACCTCGCCTTCCGTCAGGTTAACTGACGCAACCTGGTCGATGGCCGCATGCACCGTCCAATCGTCGATGACCAGGTCGCCCTTCACGTGTAAACGGACCCCATCGTCCGCATTGGCGCGGAAGAGGTAGGTGCCGGTCTTCGGTACCACCAGGGTACCTTGCCAGCGGGCCGAAAAATATTCCCGAGGAATCGGGGCCACCGGAGACGCGCCGTGCCACAAGAAATCCACGAACTGATCGAGGCGATGCACGCTCGGCGCCCCGGAAAGGTCCGGATTGGTCCAAAACCAAGCTTCAAAGCCCCGGCCTGTCGTGTCTTTAAGCTGGTCTTCGTAGATCTGGTGAATTTCGGCCGGGGCCAATGCACGGCTGAAAAAAGAAACCTCGTCAATCGCACCATAAAGTGGAGGACCCCCAGCTGGTCCGCGTCCAATGGCAGAGACGCACGGTGAGGAAGCCGTATTTTCCCCCAGCAATTCATCAGGTATTATTGTGCAATCCGCCGAAGCAGCCACGACTCCATCCACGAGCAGCACCGCCTGGGTTCCGCTTAGGGTGGCAGCGAGGTGGGTCCAGACCGCCCGGGGAAGAGCGTGGATACCGCGTACCTGCACCTGGGCCTTGTCAGTTGAAACGGTTAACAAGGGAACGCCGGAGTCGTCAAGGCTGATCGCCAGACAACTTGATGAACGTGCACCCAAGGTGATGAAGCTCTGAGACGAAGCATTGTCATGCAGCCGCACCCAGCCCATGGTGGTCAGCGCTGGCACATCCACCAGGGAACGGTTCAACTTCAGCCATCCCGTACGCGGCAGATCGAGGAAGCCGACGCGCTTCCCGTCGCTCTCGATCCATCTGGTCCTACCCATCTTCCGCGCGTTGCTGCTGGCCACCTCATCGAGGGCCAGCATGGTGTCATCCTGGGCAAATCCGTACCGGGCCACCGCATGGGATGGGATCGGATAGATGCAAGAATCAGGGCAACCCACCCAAGGCTGATGGCCATAGGCGACGCCAGAAGCAACATCTCGACCCGCCGCATAGTCGCCATCGATCATGCCCCAGCCGCTGACGGTCCCGGGAGCGAATTGCTGGGCGACGCCTGAGGCCCGACCCTGACCCGTGATGACGCCGGTGAAAATCTGGGCGTGACCAAGGACGCGGGCATCGCCATCAATGCGGCTATTGCCGCTGATCCATGACCAGTCGCGGATACGAGCCCGGCCACCCACGCGGGCTCCTTCGCGGACCACGGCATGGCCGCTGACGATCGCCTCATCGCCGACCACGGCGTCACCTCCCACCACGGCCTGATCCTCGATGCGCGTCTGGCCCGAGACCGTTGCGCGATCGAGTACCCGTGCGTCGGGGGCCAGGTAGACGGTTGGCGCCACGTTGGCCGTGGGTGATTTCCAACCACCACCATGGGCGTGTTGCACCAACCCACGAGTGGTGGATGCGGATGGAATCGCAGGCCGGGAAGTTGGAACCGCTCCGGTCAGCCGCACCTCGTAGGGATACCGCTGCTTCTCGACACTGCGGCGATATGATTGGTTGGAATCCAGGAAGTCCGTCTGCGGCACGAGCTGGTCCGGCGTCCCGGCCACCACGAGGTAGAGATGCTGGTCATGGGGAAGAATCCGCATCGAACCCATGCCATCCGACCACATCTGCCCATAGCGGGTGGTCCCCTCCGCATCGACAGCCACGAGATTGATCCGCCATCCCGCACCCTTGGCGCGGTCGGCCAGGCCCTGGAACTCGACCTGCACGATCCGCTCACCCGATCCGGTTGGCGAAAGCTCATGGATAGCGAAGCCGGTCTGCATTGGTGCCATTTCCGGGGCCACCATCCACCACTGCGGGTCATCCGTCCGCTGCTGGAGGGGACTGATTTGCAACCTGGTCCAGAAATCGGGATTGGCCTGGGCGAGCGCCTGCCTGATGACCTCCTTCCGCTGGTAGTCAAACGTGACCATGCGCCGAGACCACAGCCCCAGCAGGTCCTGGGTCGTCAGGGGCGCCGCCGGAGCGGCAAGGTATTGGTAGGCCTGGTGTTCATCGGGGCAGGTCTGGACCAGGCGGGCAAAGGTGCCCGCACCAAGCCCCGGGATTTGATCTGGGTTCTCCTCCAAGTAGAGAAGAAATGGCCAGCACTCGTAATAATTCCGACCATGGGAGACACCCAGCATGTGGGTGGTGACCATGGCGTTTGAGAATGAGGTCTCATTTCCATGGAGTACGGCGAAATCCGTGAGGTAGGTCTCACGCGCAAAATTGGCGGAAAATTCCCACCAGGCTCCTGGGACCTTCCCACCCTGATGCATCTGAAAAACATGAAAAAGCTCATGGGGGATGACCCAGCTCGGTGGATCGACTCGCAGTCCATCAGGCGTGATATTCAGATAGCCGAATCCCGTCGGACTGCCGCCCATCCAATAACCGTTAAAACGACTGAGAACATTGACCTTGTAGTCTTTTCCATCCTGGTACTCAGGCAGCATGCTGCGTGATGGTTCAAAATACCCATGCTTGCGGACGTAGCCCTGCCAGCATTCCTCAAGATTGCGCAAGATTCCCTGAGCCCACACCTGATCTAGCCGGCGGCCGTCAATCGTCACATCCGCCATCTTCTGGGTCCAGATGAAACGGAAATGTTTTGAAGACCGCTCATATTTATTTTGCTCAGGATCGGTAGCTGAGGAATCCACCTCCTGATCGCGGAGGTTCGGCAGGTACACATCCCCATCGGCATCACCAACCGCGACGGAATCGATGGCGAAAGTCGCCCCGACATCCTGCACCGGTATGATACGCAAGTCGCTCAACTGGCCACGCCACCAGGGCTCTAAGCCGAGATTCAGGCGATAGGTATGGAACTGGCCATCGCGAACGATCCGATCTGCCGGGATCTGGATCGTACGCGCTGCTGCGAAGCCCGTTGTTCCGGTCCCGCCGGAAGCGGTTACCCCGTATTGGATGGTCACCGGCCCACCAGAAGCTCCTGGAACCTGAAGTCGCAAGTCTAAAAGGTCATTGAAACCAAGGTCTAGGTCCGGGCCTGAGGCAATGCCCGAGAGGGAAAGCATCGGTACCGTGCCTGAGGCGGTACCCTGGATCGTCCCATTCGCGATGGTCAGCCCCGAGATTCCTGAACCCAGCCATCGTTCGGCATCACCGCTGGCTTCCCAACTGCCTAAGACCGTACGAAAATCCCCCACCAAGGGCTGACGGGGATCGACCTCCACCGTGACGTCGGCCGCAAAGCCCGTGGTGATGGCAAAGGCACACGCAGTCAATGCATACCGCATAGTATCCCCTCCTTGTATGTTCCATGCAGCCCTGAGCACAGGAATTAAAAACTGCATATATGATGTTTCCCTATGACACGGGCGATACCGTTCCCTCCACCAAACCCATATTATGCGCTTCCAACAGATGCACATTGAGACGGACTGAAGGACTGGGAAAATTGGCAATCAAGGGGCCAGCTAACGACCCCGCTGTGAACTGGGCGTGTTGATAATGGATGTATCAACAAAGCACTCAGGTCGGTGGTGATCCAGGATCACGGCCGGTCCTATTCCTTCCTCCATGTCCTGGGTTTGCTGGTCCGGAAGGCTGAGTTCCATGAGGCGTGGAAAGCGGCCTTCTGGGGATAGCCCCGACCAGGCTGCCAGTGTCCGAGCTATGGAAACGCCATCGATGAGGTCGAGACCGGAGGCACAAAAAAGCGACAGGCCACTTTTGAGAAAACACACGCCCTTCTTTCAGGCGACATGTCTATTTTATTGGCTCTTCCGGAATCACAGTGGGAATGATCACCGCGCACACAAACTCCACCCATGGCTGACAAAGAACTCTTGACCGCCCTGCTTCGACTGCGTGCCCCATGGTACATCTCGC
>CAIUVD010000226.1 GCA_903902515.1 uncultured Planctomycetota bacterium
CGGCCGGGACGGCCGCGATCCCGGTGGTAGATCAGCCCCGAGGTCAGGTCCGGGCGGCGACTTCGGCAGTCAAACGGACCGTCAGGTCCGCTAGGGCCAGGGTGCCCAGCCTCTCGCCGGCCTGGTTCTGCAGGGCGACGGTGCCACCGGTGACTTCGGGTTCGCCGACCACCGCGAAGTAGGTCACGCGATCGTTGCGGGCGAGGCGGATTTTGGCGCCCAGCTTGTCCGGGGTCTCGTCGACCGTGGCCCGTAGGCCGGCAGTCTTTAGACCGGCGGCGACTTTCTGGGCGTCGGTGATGGGCAGGGCGCGGATCTGCTCCGGCGACCCACCCACAGGAGGGTCAGTCCGAGGGTCAGGCCAAGCCCGCCGCCGACCGCGCACCGAGAATCCTTCTGGCTCTGGAGGGACTGCAGCGATCCATCATCCGGGTCCTTGGCGAGGATCGACATGCCCAGGGTTGCCGTCCCGGTACCGGTGTCATTGGTGGCCCCCAGGGTGGCCACCACGTTGCCCACCAGGGTAGGGGTGCCGGTGATGGCCCCGGTGGTGGCATTGAGACTGAGGCCCGCCGGCAAGGGGCTGGCGGTGTAGTTGGTCGGGCTGCGGCTAGCGGTGATCTGGTACGAGAAGGGCACGCCGACCGTCCCGCTGGTGCTGCTGCTGCTGGTGATCACCGGCGCCGCGGCGGTGATGGTGATCGTGAGGTCGATGCGGTCGGACCCCGTGGCATTGCTGGCCGTGAGGCTGGCGTTCCAGACGCCGCCCCCGGAGACGTTGCCGCTCAGGAATCCGTCGGATCGCAGCACCAAGCCAGGGGGCAAGTCCGTGGCCGACCAGGACGTGGGGAAGAAATCCGCCGTGGCTTGGTAGGCGATGGGATCGCCCTGGAGGGCGTTAATGGCCGTCCCGCTGGTGATGACGGGGGGGCTGGGAGCGATCACCGGCAGCGTGGTGGTGGTCTGGCGCCAGGCGGTGGTGCCCACCACCCCGGGGGTGCCGGTAAACTGGCTGGCGAAGCGGGGGTTACGGACCGTCAGGGTCACTGAACTGCCGGTGATGAGGCTGCCAGGGACGGTGACCTGGACCTTTTGGGCGTTGACCCGGGTGGCGGTCAGGGCGGTGGTCCCCACCAGGATCTCGGTCATCAGGCGTTCCTGCCCGGCATTGCTCCAGAAGGCGTCGCTGGTGAGGACCACCGTCTGGTCACCAGCCCCGGTCACGAGGCTGGTGGGCAAGGTGGCGCTCACCACGGGTTCGGGGTAGTCCTGGTAGCCATGGATCGTCAGGGACCAGTCCAGGACGCGGCCGGACAAGCCCAACGTCTCGTCCTCGGCGGTCAGGGTCCACCTGCCCAGGGGGCTCTCGCCCCAGTGGACGACGGTGGTGAAGGTAAAGTCGAGGTTCGCCCCGATGTCGTTCGGCCGTGCCTCGATGACCGAGGTCGAACCGGCGGGCGAGGTCAGGCGGTAGTTGACCTGGCCCCGGCGGGGATGGGTCAGGCGCACCCGCAACTCGACGTGTTCCATGCGCAGGTCAGCGTGGGCGCCGCTGACGGTGACCGTCCGGTCGTTGCTGGAACGGTCGGGCAGGAGGAAGCCGCCGCTGATGACGGTGGGCAAGGTCGTCAGGGGGGGTGCCAGCAGCCAGGCGCGGGCTGCCGTGACGGCCTTGGCGGCGTCGACCCGACCAAAACCGTAGAAAACGGAATGCCGGAGGGCCGGGCTGGCGCCGTTGGTCTGCCACCGCAGGCGGGCCCGAGCCGCATTCGATGTTCGGTAGGGCGGCAGGAACCTGAGGCGGTCGTCCTTCAGGTGCTCGTCCGTGGCATCGGTGACCACACTGTGGCGGGCCAGCAGGTGCATGACATCGCGGTAGGTCAGGAGGGGGTTCGCCTCCAGGGCCAGGGCCACGACCCCGCTGACGATGGGGGTCGAGAACGAGGTGCCCTGCAGCGCGGTGGCCCGGGTGGTGACGTTCCCCGGGGCGATGCCATCGGCGCCCGGCCGGTCAAGGGTCACGATGCCGGCGTTGACCGTGGTACCACCTAGGGGATTGCTGGGGTTGTCCTCCCAGTCGGCGCCACCGGCGGCGACGCACAGCAGGCCTGGGCTCGCCTCACTGAAGGAATAGGCGTTGCGACCACCCCGGTGATCGATGGCGCCGACGGCGATGGTGAAGCGGTTGACCCCCCAGCCGTCGTAACTGGCATTGTCCCCCGAAAAGAGGTCGGTGGGATCGAAGAAGTCATTATTCCCGGATGCGAAGACGTAGACGATGCCGCGCCCACGGCGTCCTTCGGTCACTCCGCGGAGCAGGGCTTCGGCCCAGGTGATCGGCAGGGCCGCAGCGTCTTGGGCGCCGGCACCCGGTCCCCAGGAATTGTTGCTGATGGCGATGGCGCTCGATCCGCTGAGGCCGTGGATGAAACAGGTCTCGACGGCGTCGGGCTCCTCTTCGCCTGGGCGAGATCGGTCGCCGATGAGTTGCAGGGGTACCAGGCTCGCCCGGGGGGCCACGCCGCACAGGTCGATCCCGTTGTTGCCGCGGGCAGCGATCAGGCCGCCCACTAGGGTGCCATGGACGTCATTCGCTTCGATGATCGCCGTGGCCTGGCTCTCTCGGTAGGAGTACCCGAGGTCGGTGCGCAAGTTCGTGCCCCAGTCGGGGTGGCTGGTGATGCCGTCATCCACCACGGCGACGAACAGTCCGGCTCCCAGACCGGTCTCGGTGGTGAAATTCCAGACGGGGGTCGGGTTGCAGGTCGCCGGATGGTCGGGCTGGAGATGGTCTTGGGTGGTCCAGGCCGGGTCATTGGGGGTGCCGGTCCGGTGCCGGGCCGGGCGTACCACCTGCTCGACCTGGACCACCGACGGATCCTGGCGCAGCCGTTGGGCCAGCCCCAACCCGGCGGCGGCCCCCGCCTCGTCGGGCTCGACCACCAGCAGGCGGGCATCGAAGGTCGTCGGCCGAATCAATCGCCCGCCGCACCGGCCCAGTACCGTCGCCGGGTCGGCACCCGCGGCCAGTCGGACGAGCACGTGACGTCCGATCAGCACCCGGGTCCGGGGGGAACGCACCGCACCGACGGGGTAGGCTACCAACGGTGCATCCGGGTTCGCCGCCGCCCGGACGCCGACCTCGGCTGCCGCCAAGACCAGGGTCTGAGATCCTCCGGCCATCGGCAGGGTGAGGAGTTCCTCCTCGGCGGTGGCGAGGGCGACCCCGCTCAGGAGCAGGATGGACAGGGAGCGGAGGACCATGGCGGCGCATCGTCTTGTGAGACCCTTCCGCGCAATCCTTCCTGCCCCTTCAGCTGAAGGTGGCAGGCTTCTTCAGCACCCTCAGGTCCGCGCTGCGACCTCGGCCAGCAGACGCTGGACCAGCTCGGCGCGGGTCGGAGTGCCCAGTTTCTCACCGGCCTGATTCTGCAGGGCGATGGTGCCGGCGGTGACTTCCGCCTCGCCAACGACGGCGAAGTAGGTCACGCGGTCGTTGCGGGCCAGGCGGATCTTGGCGCCGAGCTTGTCGGGCGTCTCGTCCACGGTGGCCCGCAGGCCGGCGGCCTTGAGGCCGGCGGCGACCTCCCGGGCGTAGGGCAGTTGGTCGTCGGTGATGGGCAGGACGCGGATTTGCTCGGGCGACAGCCACAGGGGGAACTTGCCGGCGTAGTGCTCGATGAGGATGCCGATGAAGCGCTCCAGGGAGCCCAGAATCGCCCTGTGCAGCATCACCGGGTGGTGCTTGGTGCCGTCTTCGCCGATGAACGTGGCATTCAACCGTTCGGCGGAAGGCAGCTGGTAGTCGACCTGGATGGTGCCGCACTGCCAGTGACGGCCGAGGGCGTCGACCAGGGTGAACTCCAGCTTCGGGCCGTAAAACGCGCCTTCGCCGGGGGCGACGATGTAGGAGAGGTTGGCTTTCTGGCAGGCGTCGGCGAGGGCGCCTTCCGCCTGGTCCCACTGGGCGTCGGTGCCGACGCGCAGGGCCGGGCGGGTGCTGAACTTGACGATGATGCGGTCGTCGCCGAAGCCGAAGTCGCGGTAGACCTCCTTCAGCAGGCGGACGAACTCGGCCACTTCCGACGGAATCTGGGCGGTGGTGCAGAAGATGTGGGCGTCGTCCTGGACGAAGCCCCGCACGCGCATGATGCCATGCAGGGCGCCGGACACCTCGTTACGGGTGCAGGAGCCGAACTCGGCCATGCGCAGGGGCAGTTCGCGGTAGGAGCGCAGGCCCTGCTTGAAAATCTCGATGTGGCCCGGGCAGTTCATGGGCTTGAGGGCGAACTCGCGCTTTTCGCTCTCGGTGGTGAACATGTTGGCGCGGTACTTGTCCCAATGGCCGGACTTCTCCCACAGGCTCTTCGGCATGACGCTGGGGGTCTTCACCTCGACGTAGCCATTGGCGCTGATTTTGGCGCGGATGTAGTCCTCCAGCGTGCGGTAGATGGACCAACCCTTGGGGTGCCAGAAGACCTGGCCGGGGTTCTCGTCATCGACGTGGAACAACGCCATTTCGCGGCCCAGCTTGCGGTGGTCGCGCTTCTTGGCTTCTTCGAGCTTGGTCAGGTGGGCCTGGAGGCCCTTAGCGTCGGCAAAGCAGGTGCCGTAGACGCGGGTCAGCTGGTCGCTGGTCTGGTCGCCGTGCCAGTAGGCCCCGGCCACGGACATGACCTTCACGGCCCCGAGGACGCCGGTGCGCGGGACGTGGGGACCGGCGCACAGGTCTTCCCAATCCTGGCCCGGGGTGCCGGTGGCGTAGAAGCTGATGGTCTGGCTGCCCTTGGCGATGGCGCGTTCGGCGTTGTCGCGCTTGTAGAGGTCGCCCTCGGTGCGCTTCAGGCCTTCGTCGGTGCTCACGTCGCAGCGGGTGAAGGGCTTGTCGGCCTTGACGATCTCGGCCATCTTTTTCTCGATGGTGACGAAATCGGCGTCCGACAGCGTGACTTTCTCGCCGGCGGCATCGAGCACCTGCATGTCGTAGAAGAAGCCTTCGTCGATGGGCGGGCCGTAGGCCAAGCGGGTCCGGGGCCAGAGGGCGCAGATGGCCTCGGCCAGGACGTGGGCGGCGCTGTGGCGCAGCAGGAACAGGCTATCCGGGTCCTCGTTGGAGGGGGTCAGGATGCGGATGGTGGCATCGGCGGTGATGGGGCGGTCGAGGTCGCGGATCTCAAGACCGACCTTGATGCCGATGGCCTTCTGGGCCAGGCGCGGGCCGATGGATTCCGCCACCTGGCGGCCGGTCACGGGCTGGTCGAAGGAGAGGGTCTTGCCGTCGGGGAGGGTCAGGATGGGCATAATCAGGGTCCGGGGTCCGGGGTCCGGGGTCCGGGGTCCGGGGTTAATCGGACGGAACGGCCGGGAGTTGGGAAAAGGGTGGGGCGTGACGCGCTGCCAATGAAACGGGCGCGTCAGGTCGTAGTTCGGGGCCGGAATACCAGGACGGCGCAGGACATGGGCGGGGTTTTTAGGGATTCCGACCCCCCAGGCAATCGTCCGGCTTTACTTGAGCGTCTTGGCGTAGGTCAACAGCGCCGCCTTCCAGGCCGCCAGGGCCTGCTCCCGCCCGCCCTTGGCGGTGATCATGTCGGCCAGGAAGTATTTTTCGAAGGCGGCGCTGCCGTCGGCCCCGGTTTTAAGGTCGGCCCAGTAGCGGCGAAAACGGGCCAGGCCGCAGGTCTGGTGGCGACAGGACGGGCCGTTGCAGGCTCCGAACAGCCAGAAGTGGGTCATGGCATAGACCTCTCCGTACTGGTCCGGGCCGATGTGGCCCCGGTGGTCGATGTACTGGTCGAGGGGGGCGAGGGTGTCGCCCTGCTCCTGGTAGAGGGCCTTGAGGCGGTCCAGGCGCCCAGCGGGGGAGCGGATCTGGAACTGGCCGTCGCGGAACACGCCGGATTCGAAATAGACCGCCAGACCCTCGTTGAGCCAGGTCGGGACCGTGCGGTTGCCGTTGGTCGCCAGGTGCAGGAATTGGTGCGAGCATTCGTGGGCGATGACGCGTTCGATGGCCATGTCTGAGCCCCCCAGAATCCCGGATTCCTCATAGACCCACAGGCTGGCCAGGCCGGGTGAAAAGAAGCCGCCCAGGATGCTGCCATCACTCGGCGGTGGCAGACGGCTGCCCCAGGCGTTGGCGGTGGCCCGGAACTCGGCCTGGGTGTTGAAGAGGTGGACCTCGCACTTGCCGGGGGGCATGCGCGCGGGCTGGTAGATGACGGCGTAGGCCCGGTAGAGGGCTTCGAGGTAGGCTCCATGCCAGGCCAGGCGGGCCGGTGAGGTGTTGCTCGTGAGGTGGTAATGCTCGGTCTCAAGCTCCCAGGCCTGGGCCCACGGGACCGGGGCCACCTTGCCGGTGCGACGGTGGTCCACCGGCTTTCCGGCGGCATCCCAGACGATCCCCTGACGACCC
>CAIUVD010000227.1 GCA_903902515.1 uncultured Planctomycetota bacterium
ATCGTGCCCGCCGATGGCCAGGCCCCGGTGTGGCATCCCGACGTGCGGTTCTTTGAAGTTCGTGACAGCGGCATGCCCATCGCGGCGTTCTATCTTGATCCCTACTCGCGCCCGGCGGATAAGCGCGGCGGGGCGTGGATGAACTCCTGCCTGGGCCGCGAAATGCGCGGCGGCGAGCTGCAAAAGCCCGTGGCCATCCTGGTATGCAACCAGACGCCCCCCGTGGGCGACACGCCAAGCCTGATGACCTGGCGCGAGGTCGAGACCTTATTCCACGAGTTCGGCCACGGCCTCCAGCACCTGCTGACCACCGTCGATCATCCCCAGGCTGCCGGCATCAACGGGGTCGAGTGGGATGCGGTGGAGTTGCCTAGCCAGTTCATGGAGAACTGGTGCTATGACCCGGCGACGATCACCACCCTGGCACGGCATTACCAGAGCGGTGCGGCCCTGCCCGAGGCCCTGTTCCGCAAGGTCACGGCCGCCCGCACCTACCGCGCCGCCAGCATGACGGTGCGCCAAGTCTACCTGTCCGCCCTCGACCTGGCCCTGCACCGCGAGACCGTGACCGATCCCCTGGCGGTCCAGCACCGCATCGCCGCCGCAACCCTGGTCGCCCAGCCCTTGGCCGAAGACCGCTTTCTCTGCTCCTTCAGCCACATTTTCGCCGGTGGCTACGCGGCGGGCTACTATTCCTACAAATGGGCCGAGGTCCTGTCGGCTGACGCCTTCGGGGCCTTCACCGAGGCTGGCCTGGGGAATCCTGCGGCCATCGCCCAGGTCGGCCGCCGCTTCCGCGACACGGTCCTGGCCCTCGGCGGTGGCCAGCATCCCCTGGAGGTCTTCCGGACCTTCCGTGGCCGTGAGCCGACGGCCGATGCCCTCCTCGCCAGCCAAGGGCTGCTCTGATGCATTATTTGGTGACCGGTGGGGCGGGTTTTATCGGCAGTCACCTGGTGGAAGCCCTGGTGGCCCGGGGCGATGCGGTGACCGTCCTCGATGACTTTTCGACCGGGGCCAAGGCCAACCTGGCGACCCTTCCGGTGCGGATCGTGCGCGGCAGCGTTACCGATGCTGCCGCCGTGGATGAAGCCCTGGTCGGCGTCGATCAGGTCGTCCACCTCGCGGCGGCGGTCGGGGTGCGAAAAATCATGGAGGAGCGGGTCACGGGCATCCGCACCAACGTCCAGGGCAGCGAAACGGTCTTCGCCGCCTGCGCCGCCCGGCGGCTGCCCCTGTTCCTGGCCTCGACCAGCGAGACCTACGGCAAGAACACGGCGGTGCCGTTTCGTGAGGACGCCGATGCGGTCCTCGGTTCCACCAGCCTTCACCGCTGGAGTTACGCCTGCTCGAAACTCCTCGACGAGTTCCTGGCCCTGGCCTATTTCCACGAACACCGCCTGCCGGTGGTGGTGGCCCGCTTTTTCAATGTCACGGGTCCCCGTCAGAGTCCCGAATACGGCATGGTGTTGCCCCGCTTCTGCCGGGCTGCCCTTGCGGATGGGGCCCTGGAGGTCCACGGCTCGGGCCGCCAAAGCCGCTGTTTCCTGCATGTGGCCGATGCCGTCGACGCCATTCTGCGCCTGCTTGATTGCCCGGCGGCCATCGGCGAGGTGGTCAACATCGGCTCCGAAGAAGAGGTCACCATCCACGACCTGGCCCAACGGGTGATCGCCCTGGCCGGGCGGGGTCGCGTTCACCAGATTCCCTATGCGGCGGCCTTCCCCGACGGCGGGTTCGAGGACATGCAGCGGCGGGTGCCGGACACCGGCAAGCTGAGCCGCCTCACGGGCTGGCGGAAAACCCGCGATCTGGAAGCCACCATCGTTGACGCCCTGGGTTGGGCGGCCCACTGATGGCCAAGAAAAACGGTGGGTGGCTGCCGTCATTCCTCCGCCACCGGGCCCTGTTGGGGGCCGAGGCGGCCCTGGTGGTTGGTGTGTTGATGGAACTGTCCCAACGCCAGGTCACGGCCAGCCATTTGCCGGGCTGGGGCAAGACGATCTTCGTCATGGCCGTCAATGTCGGGCTGATGGGGGCCCTGGTGCTATTCACGGCCAGCTTGGTCAGTGGCACCCTCAAACGGGTCTTTGATGCGGCGGGTCTGCCGGTGGCCCTGTTGCATGCCCTGGCCTTCGTCGCGTTGTTTCTGCTCTATGCCTGGGTGTGGGAGTTCCCCCTGCGGATGATGTCAGCCCGCTGAAGGGGGGGGCGGGAGGTCTGCGTAAATGAACATTGATCTTAAACTTAACAACGTTAAGTATGGGCCCATGACCCCCGCCGCCCGTCGTGAAGCCGCCAAGGTCGCTCTGCGGGAGCAGATCCTCGACGCCAGCCGGCGGTTGTTCGCTGCCCATGGTTTTGCCCAGGTGACGATGCGCCGCATCGCCCAGGACATCGGGTACAGCGCGACGACCATCTACCTGCACTTTCCGGACAAGATTTCGCTGATGCAGGAGCTCTGCACCCGGGATTTCCGGACCCTCCAGCAGGGGTTCCTGGCGGCCCTGGCGGTGACCGATCCGGTCGAGCGCATCCGGGCCCTGGGGCTGGCCTACGTCCGCTTCGCCGCCAGCCACCCTCACCACTACCGGCTGATGTTTATGACCAGCCTCCAGGACGAAGAAGCCGCGGAGTTCAAGCGCGAGACCCCCATCGCCCACGGCGATCCCAGTCAAGACGCTTACGCTCTGCTGGTGGCCCAGGTGGCGGCGGCCCAGGAGGCCAAGGCCCTGCGCGCCACCGAGGGTGATCCCCATCGCACGGCCCAGGCGCTCTGGGCCGGTCTCCACGGGGTGATCGCCCTGCACCTCGACAAGGGCAATGATCCCTGGGTGCCCTGGCGGCCCTTGGGGGAACAGGCGGGCAACATGATCGACCTGCTGCTGCGGGGCCTGGCCCCGGGGAAAGGCTGACCATGGATGCCGTGGCCCTCAAAATGCTGTTCGGGGACCGGGGCCGATTCCTCGGCATCGTCCTTGGCCTGACCTTCGCCTCTTTGCTCATCACCCAGCAAATGTCGATTTTCCTGGGCCTGCTGGCCCGGGCCCACGCCGCCGTTCGCGATACGCCCCAGGCTGACCTGTGGATCATGGACCGCAGCATGGAGGCCATCGACCTGGGCGGCGTACGGCCCCTGCCCGATACTGCCCTCGACCGGGTGCGGGGCGTGACCGGGGTGGCGTGGGCCGTGCCCCACCTGCGCCAGCCCCTGGAGGCCAGCCTTGGGCTTGGCCTCCGCCGGGATGTGCTGCTGATCGGCGTGGATGACCAGTCGTTCATCGGTCTGCCGCCGGTGACCGCCGGCCGGGCCGAGGATCTGCGCCAGGAGGGCGCGGTGTTATTGGACGAGGAGGGTGCCGCCAAGTTCGCCCGGGCCGGCCGCGCCCTGGGCATTGGGGATGTTTTCGAGATCAACGATCACCGGGCGGTGGTCGTGGGTTTGGTGAAGGCCAAGCCCGCCATTTGGTTCGGCAGTTACGTCTACACCACCGCCAGCCGAGCCCGGGAGTGGACGCCCCGCACCCGGCGGACCCTGTCCTATGTCATCGCCGGGGTCCAGCCCGGGAGTGACCGGGCCGCCGTTGCGGCAGCGGTGGAGGCCGCCACCGGCCTGCGGGCGGCTACGGGGGAGGAATTCCAGTCGGGCAGCGCCAGTTTCTTCGCCCGCAACACGGGCATCCCCATTAACTTCGGCATGGCTGTGGGTCTCGGATTCCTGGTCGGCACGGCGGTTTCAGGCATGCTCTTCCTGCAGTTTACCCGCGACAATCTCCGCTACCTCGGGGCCCTCAAGGCCATGGGGGCCAGTGATGGCCTGTTGCTGCGGATGACCCTCCTCCAGGCCGGGATCGTCGGTCTTCTGGGCTATGGCCTCGGGACCGGAACCGCCGCCATGTTTGGGGCCCTGGCGGGGGGCGGGGCTGGCCAACTCGCCTGGCTCATGCCGCCATGGCTGCTCATCGTCACGGGGGGGGCCATCCTGTGCATTGTCTTGGGCGCGGCCCTCCTGTCCCTGCGGACGGTCCTCCGCCTGGAACCTGCGGTGGTGTTCCGTGGCTGACCTCGTCCAGGCTCGGGGGGTGGTGAAGTCCTTCACCACCGGCGGCGTCGTGACACCCGTCCTGCGGGGCACCGACCTGGCGGTGGCCGAGGGCGAATTGCTGATGCTGGTCGGCCCCTCGGGGTGCGGAAAAACCACGCTTTTATCCGTCATCGCCGGGACCCTCGATCTGGAGGGGGGCGAGGTAACGGTCCTGGGCACCCGCCTGGATACCTTGGCCCCCGCAGCCCGGACCCGTTTTCGCTGCCGCAACCTCGGCTTCGTCTTCCAGGCCTTCAACCTCATCCCGGCCCTGACGGTGGTCGAGAACATCGCCATCCCGGCCCTCTTAAATGGCCTGCGCCCGGCCGAGGCCCAGGCCAAGGCCCGGGTCCTGGCCGAACGGGTCGGCCTGGGGCATCGCAGCGATCACCTGCCCACCCAGCTTTCTGGGGGCCAGCAGCAGCGGGTGGCCATCGCCCGGGCCCTGGTCCACGATCCGGCGTTGGTGGTCTGCGATGAGCCGACCAGCACCCTCGATCACCACACCGGCGACGACATCATGGCCCTCTTAAGGGAAGTCGCTGTACGCCCCGGCCGAGCCCTGGTCGTGGTCACCCACGACAGCCGCATTTTTCCCTACGCCGACCGCATCGCCCGCATGGATGACGGCATCATCACCGGCGTCGAAACGCCCCCGAGAACCCCATGAGCACCCGTCCCGCCTGGATCCTGACCGGACTGGCCACCACTGGCATCGCCTTTGCCGTGTGGTCGTCCCTGGCTGCCGCCAGTCCCGCTGAGGACCACCTGGGGACCGTTCCCCCGGTCGCGGCGTTCACCGTGCGGATTGCTGGCAGTGGCATCGTCGAGCCCCGGGGCGAGGCCCTCTCCCTCGGCACGGAAGTCGCCGGCTTAGTGCGCGAGGTGCTGGTGACCCCCGGTCAGCTGGTCGAGGCCGGGACTCCCCTGGTGCGCCTTGATCATCGCGCCCCCGCCGCCCGCCTGGCGACCGCCCGCACCGGCCTGGCCCTGGCCACGGCCCGCAAGGCCCGCCTTGTGGCCCTGCCCCGCATCGAGGACGTCCCCCCGGCCCAGGCCCGGGTCGAGGCCGCTCGGGCTGCTGCCCGCGAAGCCGAAGACCTCCATCAGCGGGCCCTACGCATGGCCCCCACCGGGGCCGTTAGTGACGAGGAAGCCGCCCGCCGGGCCACGGCCGCTGCTGCCGCCGCCGCTCGCCTGCGCGAGACCGAGGCCGCCCTGGCGCAACTAATGGCCGGGGCGTGGGCCGCAGACCTCGCCGTGGCCGAGGCCGAGGTAGCCGCCGCCGAAGCCGAGGTCGCCACGGCCCAGGTGGAAGTCGATCGCCGGACCATTACCGCCCCCCGGGCCGCCACCGTGCTGCGGGTCGATGTCCGCCCCGGCGAGGCCGCCACCCCCGGCGGTGCCTCCCTCCTGACCCTGGGCGACACCCGCGTCCTGTGCGTCCGTGCCGACCTCGATGAACAGGACGCCTGGCGCCTGCGGCCCGGGGCCACAGCGGTGGCGGTGGTGCGCGGCAACCCGTCCCTCCGCCACGCCCTGACCTGGGACCGCGCCGAACCGGTGATCCGCCCCAAGCGTTCCCTCACGGGGGACAGCGGCGAACGCATCGACACCCGGGTGGTCCAGGTGATTTTCACCCTCGCCGATCCCGGAACCCTGCGGGTCGGCCAACAGGTCGATGTCCAAGTCGAGGCCGGGCCCTGAGGATGCGAGTTTGAAACAGGAGGGAGTTGAGGGAGTTGAGGAGCAGTTGAGGATGCGAGTTTGAAACAGGAGGGAGTTGAGGGAGTTGAGGAGCAGTTGAGGAACGTCTGGGAGAGGTGGACAATGCTTTGCTACCAAGTCGGTGGTTTTCGAGGAGAATTTAACAAAAACTCAACTCCTCCACCTCTCCTCCCCTCAACTGCTCCTCAACTCCCTCCTGTTCAGTCGAAAGCTCGCGCTCACCCCCCGCTGTTGGGTATGCGGGCGGTGGTTCGCAGGTGGGTGTCGGTCTTGGCCGAGGCCCGCACCACGCGGTTGCGGCCACCATCCTTGGCCTGGTAGAGGGTGCGGTCGGCCCGGGTCACCAGGGCGGCGGCGGTGTCGTCCTGGG
>CAIUVD010000228.1 GCA_903902515.1 uncultured Planctomycetota bacterium
ATCTACTCCAAATACAGTCACCAGTTGGCAGGATGGAGTCCTGGTTTCTCAGATCGTCCAGGTGGTGCTCACCCATGCGGATCCGCAGGTCGCGGGTGCTCTTGCGACCAGCTTATCTACCGCATCCGAGATAGGAGGAATCAACACCGATGGGCCCGCATCAACTGGAAATGACCATTCGGAAACAATCCGTTCCGGAGGAGGTCTGGCGCTAACAGACAACGCGATATCGTCCCCATTTGATCAAGAAAATGGCCGAAATGATGCATGGTCTCGGCAAAGACCATCAAGCCTCATGAATCAAGGGGCCAAACCAAACGCACAGAATGAACCTCAATCTGGCAGTGGCCGTGATGTAACCAACAGCCAACATAACCCTGTAACGCATGGTGCCAAAACTCAGACAGGAAATACCACCCCATCCAACACAAGAGGGCCGAATGGTTCTTTAATCCAAGAAATAGGGGGAAGGCCTGGGGGATCCGCGGAAGCACCAAGGGGAAGGGAAAAACGAGCCGGCGGACTATCGGTCAAAAGCCAAGGCGGCGTGCAGACCAACGACTCGTATCATAAATTGGCGTCCCAGGTTGCGCAACGTGGCCATCAGACTGGTTCATCCTGGATAAAGCCAGGCATAATCGCGCCTTTGGCAGATCCTATTGTTGAATCCATACTGACCCCACATCACGTCATAGGAGGTTCAGATTTCGTTAAGCTGCCAATTGCCAAAAAACCACCTTTCACGCATGATTTTCCCAGTTTAGCTTTCCAGGCGATACCATACCTTCCCATGGAATTTACCCTCGACGGTTCGGCAACAAAATGGGATGGAATCCCGCGTCTGGTCATGCGTTCTGAATGGGGCACCGATGCTTCAGAGCAGGTTGTGCAGGTAGGATGGCGTGGTGACGGACTCTATGTTCGCTGCGGAGTCTACGATCCTGACCATCAGATCCGCCATGCGCAAGCGACTCGTTTTTGGGAAGGCGACAATGTTGAGGTATGGTTCGATGGTCAAAATCTGAAAAAATCCTTTCGCTCTCGGACGACCGGGCAACATTTTTGGGTTTGGCCAGAAGGCGCAGAAGACCACGTCGACCAGATCGCTGGCGAGGCACGCATCGAACATCGGGGCGGTGGTGTCGAAGTCTTTCCGTTTACGAAAGGCCGATTCATGCGAGCGGCCATGAGAACCAACGTTGGTTGGATGGTGGAGTTCCGCCTCGACAAGAGCATGCTGATCAATGCCACCTTGGAACCAGGTCGAATCATCGGGTTTAATCTCTATCTCAACACCCTGTCAGGAACTAATTGGTTTTGGTCCGCTGGAAAGAAGGCGAATACCTGGTACCAGCCTGATACCTGGGGGGATTTACTGCTGGCCGGATCGAATGCGACTCTTGAACGCGCGGAGGTTCGTGAAAGGGGTCATTTCCCACCCTTGGTAGCGGGCCAGCCAGTGCGACTGCGAGTTACCGATGCCGACATGAATCTGGATCCCACCCAACCTGATCGGGTTGAAGTAACCCTGCAGACAGACCATGGCCGAAATCAGCGGGCGGCGCTGACCGAAACAGGGAAGTCAACCGGCGTCTTTATCGGTAGCATTGCCACAACTCCAGCTCTCGATGAAGATCCGCCAGGGTTACTAGGCGTGAATCCTGGCGAGCGAATCAAGGTGACTTATATCGATCAGGTACGTAGTGATGGTGCAAAGGACACTGAAGTGGCGGCATTCCTTCGCGTCGGTGCTGCGGTTTTCATGGGTGATATCGATCGACCTTGACGATAGGCGGGACACCTCCACACCGAGATTACACATGGGTTAAAAAGGGTATCCGATGTGAGGATGGCCATGTATCATGTCCATTTTTCCTGCCCCCCCGAACCACCCGCTGCTCGTCAGAACCGGGCGACCCTCTGCCCCATCATTAAGCCATTGGCCTTCTCTTCCCACCTCCTTCACAGTACCAATAATTGCGACATGACCCCAGAATCGCTGGACCATCCTGCCCTCTATCCATTCCAGGAGGCTCCCATGACCAATTCTTCCTCATCGCGCTTTATTCCAGCAACCACCCCTCGACCTCATCGACCCCTGAGCCCTTCATGGGTCAGGTCTGCGTGCATGGCCCTGGCGTGCCTGGGCCTTGGTCAGCTTCAGGCCTTTGAATATCCCTACATGCCGGCTGATCCCCAGCCGACCGGTTGGCCTTTGACCGATGCCCAACGGGAATATCTGCGAAAGCCAGAGTACGAACGTCGGCCTGGTGCCCCGAGCAAACACCTGCCCAACCTCTGGCCATCCGTGCCCTTTGCCCAAAGCTGGGGCGGTGATAGCTATGCCGATCACCATGACGGACTGGTCAAAATGGTCCAATCTAAAAAGGGCCCTTGTGACGTCTTACTCGTGGGTGACAGCATTACGATCCAATTTGAGAAGGATCTGGAGGGTAACCCCAACTGGTCTTTGAATTTTCCTGATTATTCAGCGGTCAACATCGGCGTCGGCGGTGACCGTACCCACAGCGTCCTGTGGCGCCTCGATCATGGTGGCGCAGATGGCTTGGAACCCAAGGCGATTGTCCTGATGATCGGCAACAACAGCCAATATTTTGCCGAGGAGACCGGAACCAAGGCCATCGCCGAAGGCATAAAAACCTGCGCCATGCGCCTGCGGGCTCAATTCCCGAAGACTCCCATCGTGGTAGTCAAAATACTGCCATGCTCCAAGCCCGGCGATCCGTTTTATGAGAACATCCTCAAAACCAATGCCGATCTGGATCAGGTCGGAATCACCACGGATCCTTTGGTGCAGGTGCTCGACTTCAGCAAGGAACTCCTCAATGCAGACGGAACCATCAAGGAGGAATTGTATGCCACAGACCGTATTCATTTGAGCAAGGCCGGGTATGCTTTGTATGCCGACCGTCTACGGCCAATCTTAAAGAACTTGCTGGGTAAATAACCCATTCAGAAGCATCGTTGATCTTACGTATCCGAGGACTCCCATGGCCGTCGCCTTCTTTTCCCGTTCGCTTCGTTCATGGGATCAACGGAGACCAATCGCCGTTGGCTTACTCATCCTTTTCGCCAGCGTGACCACGGTGGCCGCTGAAACGGTGGCAAGCACGAGCCAGGCAAATTTTGGCGAATCGCATTCCGCCGCTGAATGCTCGATCATCCTCGCCGGTGGTGCGAAACGCGAAGTTCTCAACGCTGAAATCGGAAGCCTGCGCTCGACGTGGTCAGCAGCAACACTTCCCGATCAAGGCGCGACGGTGAGTGCAACCCTCCAGGTTTCTGCGACAGGTACGACACCGGTCCTGCTTGAAATCGAGGAAATCCATCAACGCCGTGACCAGAGCTTCGGCTGCACGGTATCGGTGAACGGCACGTTGGTGTATTTCCGATCCTATGAGGAAATGGGAGCGGGTCCGGTTCGCTATTATGTCCAGGTACCACGTAAATTGGTTCCGGATGGCCGTCTGTACGTTCAGATACGTAATGAAGGAAACGCACCGCTAAGCCTACGTCGGCTATGGGCCCATGGGGATTTCTTTGCTTTGGCGAACCGCGAGGGAATTTATGAAACCATGCCGGTATTTCAGGAGGCCCTCACCCTCTTGCCGGCTCTCGCCGCAAAGGGAGAGAATGTTCCTGGACAGGCCCAGCAAAAAGCCTTCGGAACCCCGATCGATGACGCCGCTTGGAAAGACTTGCAAAACCGGGTTGATGGGACCGGATACGCCACGGGACCGTTCATTAACCTCCAATACGCGTTGATGCCATTTGATCAGATCAAACGTTCGATCGACCAAGGCCTGGAGCGGGTCGCGAAGCTGGGAACGCCATTCCAAATAGCCTTCAATGGAGGCGAATGGGGATCGCATCCCAATGGCATGGATGGCCTAGGGGGATTTTTCTCCGATGTCACCTACAGCACAATCGGTTTCGATCCGGTCACGAAGACCTATCGACCGTGCTGGCCAGGAACTCCTGGCGGGACCACCTGGCCCGCATGGAATGATCCGCAATTACAACGATATTTGGCCTATAAACTCAAGAAGTCGGTTCGGTATTATTTGGATCGCCGGGATTTCATGGCCGCACAGGGAGTGACGCTCCCGTTCCCTCCGATCAATCAGGATTGGGGTTTGGCTGCCGGCGCAGATTGCAGTGACAGCACCGTCGCCGCCGCGCAACGGGATGGTATTGAACTAACCCAGGAGGACGGTCTCGATAAACGTGAGAAGGCATGGAAATACCGTAACATGTCTCAGATCCCCCAGCGATTTGGGAAAGCATTTCTCGATGCGGCCCAAGCCACCACGGTCATCGTTGACCAAGGAACCCTACGGCTGCCCGGGCGGCAAACGGTGGATGACTACTACTTCCAAACCTTCTCCGATGCTGCCAACAGCCCCTTCCGTGACGATCGCTGGGCGGGTTGGCAATTCGCAGTCGGCGAAAACACCTGGGCCACCGGGGAATTCTTGCCGCATCTCCCAGAGCCGTATTTCGACTACATCAAGGCCCAAGGGAAGCTGACTTGTCCCAACCTTGAACGCATGGCCCTACCGACGCTAGAATACCTCCAAGTCTGCTATGAGCGTGGATTCCGTGCTATCTGGATTTGCAATGCCCGTTCCGGGGATGTCGAACTGTACGCACCCCAGGGAAAGGGGCAGGATGAACGTCCCTGCCGTCCCGTCATCACGGCGAATCGGAAACTGCTCGACCTCAATTACCGTGCATTGACCACCGTAGGCTCAGACCAACTGGTGGTCAGTGGTACCAACATCTTTAACCCCCCACCGTCCGCCAATCCGCCCATTGGCGCTTTAGCGGATGGTTTGCAGGTGAAGGATGCCACCCTGCCGGGCACGCTGCGCTATCGCCTTGAGGATGAAGGCCGCCCCCTCGCTGGGGGGCTTCTCCTTGACCTCACCGCACATTTCGAGTCGGAGAAAGACTCCGCGGTGGAAATTGCCATCGGATCCTCGCTTGATGCCCTGACCCCCATCACCCGCCTAACCGTGGCGGATTTCCCTGCGCTGAAGACCTATCCCTGGACCCGCTCAGCCCGAGTAAATCTTGGAGATTCACTCCTTGGAAAGCGGTCAGGAATCCTGCAAATCTCCCTGATCAATAAGAGCTCCACCAAAGGTGTGGTAATCGATTCCCTGAGGGCGACCCAGCCCTGGCCTACTCCCAGCGGGCATCAGTCCGGCGAACCCTTTACGGTGAAACAGATGCGCACGCTCAACCTGTGGACCCAGGACCGGGCCATGCTCGAACGTATGCAACGACGCTACCGCCAACGCCAAGGAAATGACGAGGCGTATCGAACGGCCGAGGGGCTGGCCGCACAGGGCCTCATCCGCAGTGCTTACCGTCATCTGTCTGACGCTTATTCTCAACTCTTGCCTGCCCGTTTCGCAATCCGTGGCCATGGCCGCTTGGGGACGTCACCTGTTGAAATAGCTCTGGATAATCCAAACAACGTCTTGTTGACTACCCTTACGAAAGCCAGTGAGTCGGAAATTGTTTTCCAGGTAACCACAGAGAAAACCCAGGATTTTTCAGTCCGCATAACCGGATTGTCGGATTCCGCCACCTATGTGACGACGGCCACGGGCGACAATGCCTGGTCCATCCGCAAGGCATCGGGGTCAACTTCCGTTCGCGTGGATACCGGTACGTTGACCCTGAACTTGCGGGCGACGTTGATGGACGATCGTCGATTTGTCTTACCATCCAAGCTTTCCGGCTCCTTCAAAAGCACCACTGCCGGGGGCATACTCATAGATACCCAGGCAGAGGGCCTGTGGTTCGATAATCCCATCTTCATTCCCGTGGCAGCCTCAACCGCATATCGCAGGACCGCCGTAGGATCCACCGCCGACCCGACGAATCAGCAACCCCAACCGTACGATCATGTCGAACTGACCATTGATACGACAGGGGTCGCCCAAGAGGTCAAGGCCACTTTTGGCAGGATCCAAGGCACCATCGCTTCGTTCCAGGCTCCGGTTTTAAAAGGATCCATCAGCAACGGCATCATTACGTTAACGAATGGCTCAAGCTATGAATTTGCCAATTACGCCGATTGGACGATGACCAAACTTGATGTGCCAAAGCTAAAACAGTTCATTCGCTTCAATACATCCGAAGATCTCCAAGCCGCATTAAAACCAGGGCTCAAAGTCGACATCATTTTTTGTCCCTATACCGTCAATGGCCGCCTTCCACGGATGATCTCCCTGAAGGCCGAACGTCCGCCTCGTGATCCCAACCTTGCTCCGGCCCTGTTGGTGTCCGAAGGTGTCCAGTTAGGCTGGTTTAAGAATGGATGGGACAGCACCATCGATCCGATGAGCACCACCATGGCCAAAACCGGCACCAGGTCCTTTGCAGCGACCATCACCGCTCCCGGAGGCGCTGCCGGATTCTTCCATCTGGACAGCACCTTTGATTGCACCCCCTATGGCACCATTTCATTCTGGATCAATGGTGGTGCCATAGGCGGTCAACAGTTAAAAATGGTGCTCTATGAAGGTGGTCAAAGCTTTAAGCTACCGAGCCCCTTGGTAGCGAATACGTGGGTTCACTACCAGGTGAAGCTGAGCGATATCGGAGCCAAAGACCTTGACGATCTGCAAGCCTTGCGTTTCCTTGACCAGAATGGCACCTGCCTCAACAAGACCTTTTACATTGACGATCTTGCGTTCATTCCGTGATGGTCCTGATCAAACTGCAGTATGATGACTGGTTGGATGATCCCATGCAGGGCGCCGTAGACTGGGCACACCGTCCACGGCGCCCTGCATGGTGGCAGGGCGCCGACGGCATCTGGCATTGAACCGACGCCGCTTCAATCCATGGTTCCTGGGCAATCATCTCATGCTTATCAATAGACCAACCGATCATAGCACCGCCCGGAGACCCTTGATCATGCGTCCCTGGGGGCTGTTCGGGATTGGGCTGTTTATTTTTGGTGGCACTTGGTTGGCTTGGCCTTTCCTAGACGGACATTCCGTTCTGCCGATACCCCACTCCACCACCAATCCACCCACGGCGGACGTGCTAACTGCGCCTGAAGCGTCTCCTACAAGTATATCCCCCCCCTTCCTACCAACCGAACCTCATTCTCTATCTGCTCCCGGCCTAGCACCGGAGGGCATGGTATGGATCCCCGGGGGGACCTTTTCCCGAGGTGCCTTGGCTCCCGATACGGGATTCTGCACGAACGCCACCCGCGATGCGGTCAATGACACCCAGCCGATCCGCCGGGTACGTGTCGATGGGTTCTGGATGGATGAAACGGTCGTCACGAACGAAGCCTTTACCCGGTTCGTCACCGCGACCAAGTACATCACCATTGCCGAGGTGGCTCCCAATCCAAAAGATTTTCCGGACGCACCGCCAGAGATGCTGGTTCCCGGATCCCTGGTGTTCTCAGCCTCACCAGAACCGGTCCAATTGACCAACGCCGCCCGATGGTGGCGCTACGTGCCAGGTGCCTCCTGGCGTCATCCGACCGGTCCCGGCAGTGACATCCTCAAGAATCCCCATGACCCGGTGGTCCACATCGCCTATGCCGATGCGTTGGCCTATGCCACCTGGGCGGGTAAACGACTGCCCACTGAGGCTGAATTTGAGTTCGCCGCCCGCGGCGGATTGGCTGGCCAGACCTATGCCTGGGGGAATGAGTTCATGCCCCAAGGCCGACACATGGCCAACACCTACCAGGGCACCTTTCCGATGGCCGATGTTGGATCTGACGGTTTCCCCGGGATTGCGCCCGTCCGCCAGTTTCCTGCCAATGGCTATCATCTCTACGACATGGCCGGCAATGTCTGGCAGTGGTGTAGCGACTGGTACCGCACGGATTCCTATGCGACTGAGCAACGCTCCGCGGGCCTGATCGTCAATCCTTCTGGGCCCGCTGAATCATACGATCCTGACGAACCGGGGCTGAAGAAACGGGTCCAACGCGGAGGATCCTTCTTGTGCACGGACCAGTATTGCACCCGGTACATGGTAGGCGCGCGCGGCAAAGGTGAAATTTCAACCAGCAGCAACCATGTGGGATTTCGCTGCGTGCGAGATGCACATCGCTAAGAATTCTCCGTTGACGACTTAGGCACGATCCACGGCCACGTCCAATTCATGACGATCTCGCGCTCTACCCCTCGGAGCCGATGTTCATGTGCACCCGCTTATCCGATGGTGGCTCTTCTGCTGAAGTGGAAATCCATGCCTTCCACGACCTCCCGGAGTCGGCTTAGCGCCTCCGGGAGCGCGTCGCTTTTGATTAAACCACCTCGTCGTCATCCACCACGATAGTCTCGAAAAACCATCTGATGCCATGGAGTGCACCTTCAACCATCTGGTCCGTCTCCACATAAACCTGACGTTTCACGGCGCCATTAATTGTAAAAACGGGACACTATAGGATCAATCATTATCAGACAGGGAGAAAACTGAGGCTCCTCCGGATATTGATCCCGCCGGGAGAAGCCTGATCTATGCCACAGAAATCCCGATGACTGACATCATCAGGGTCCAACCCGAAACTCGGAGCACCTTTTGGGGTCAGGTGTGAGCCCGGCTTAGGACATGGTGCGCCAGGTCCAGTTGCATTCGGACTTTCTTTGTACGGAAGATTCCTCATTGGGCCGCAATCGCCTGTTTCAACAACGGTTCAAGCCGCGCTGCATAGAGTTCGTAGCCATCCCCCAGGTGCAGACCGCCGTCAATGTACTGGTCGCGATCGATGCTGCCGTCGGGCAGCACCAGGTCTTCCCACAGGTCCAGCACCTGGACCCCGGGACGCTGCTCAAAGTGCAGCGTATCCAGATGATCGCCAAAGCGGCGCATGTCCTCGCTCGCCACCGGTAGGGTTTTGACCAGGATGATTCGGGTCTTGGGTAGGCGCGCCTGTAGGTTGTCGAGGATCAGGCTGATGCCCTGGGCCACGGCGACCTGGGTGCTGGCATTCGGCTTGTTGTTGGTCCCGATCAGCAGCACCACCACCCGCGGCTGGATACCGTCGAGGGCGCCATGATCCAGACGCCACAGGATGGTATCGGTGGTGTCGCCCTGAATACCCAGATTGACGGTATTCAGGCTATCGAATCGCTTGGCCCAGGCCTCATGGAACTTCGGGCTGCCAATTTTACTACCGCCCCACAGCCAGGTGATGCTGTCGCCCAGCAGCACCACATCCACCGGTTTCGTCTGGGAGCGTACCACCTCCACCAGGGCACCGTGGAGGTTCAGCCATTTTTCCGGGTCCTTCCAACGCCCAGCCGAAGGCACCACCGGCACCAGCTCCGGCTTGGGTTGTCCCACTTCATCACCGGGACGCCGCTGATCCCGTGGCCGAATGGCCCACGCACGCCCCTCGGGGCTCAGGGGCCAGCCAGTGATCTGGGGATCCATATGCCCCTGATGGTAGGGTGCATAAGGATAGATGACGGGCGGTGCCTCGCTGGCGACCAGGGCCGAACCCCAAAAGGCAATGAGCAGCAGGAGGCGGATCATGGTTGTTCCTTCATGGTCGCAGCCAGGGCAGCGACCAGGGCTTCGCGCCCCGCATCATTGAGTCGCAGTCCACCGTACCCGGAACGGTCGGTGCGGATGACGCCGGCCTCATCGGCCAAGTCCTTGCGCGGATCCACCATCGTCACCCCGGAGGTCGGCGGCCAGGCAGCGATGGCGGCGTGGAGGGTGGCGAGGTGCGCGCGCTGGACCGCGGTGGGTCGCCCCATCAACAGCGGTTCGATTACCACCACCCGTGCCTTCGGCCAGCGGGAACGCACGGCGTCGATGACCGCCTTGATGCCCTTGGCCACCGCGGTCACTGGCACCCCATGACGTTCAACCGCCACGAGGTTGTTGGCTCCCACGCCCACCACGACCACCTGCGGCGCGAGCTGCTTGGCGAGGCCGTGTTCCAGTCGCCAAAGCACCTGCTCGGTAGTCTCGCCCGGTTGAGCCAAATTGAGGGCCCGCTTCGTCCCCATCTGCGAGTTCCACGTGGCGGGTGGCGCTGCTCCGGTGTCGAGACCGTGTCCCAGCGCCGCCGGGATCGCATCGCCCAGCACCAGAATCTCAGCGGAGGACCGTGCCGCTGCTGCGGCCTCCAGCTTGGCCTGGATGCCGAGCCACGTCGATCCGGTGGCCTTGGACCAGCCGCCAAATCCGGCCGTGGGCGTCACGGGCCACAACTCCGGGTCCGCTGGCCGACGTTTGGCGATGGTGGTAGAATCATTCGGCGCTGTGGATGGGACCTCTTCCGGTTCGAGCACTTCTGCCGCCGGCAGGACGCCGGCGATCCAAAGCAAGAGCAGGAATACCGTGCGTATCATGGAGTGGTCCTCGTGGGATTGCAGGGGTCAAGGGTCAGGTCATCGATGAAAAGATTGGTCGTCCCAGCTCCTTTCAACATCAGGCCATTGAGATCGGTGCCGCCGGCATGGCGGAAGGCGTCGAGGGGGATGGTGACCTTCCGGTAGGTTCCCTTGTCCGCGGGTGGAACCGGCATCACCGCGAAGGGACCACCCAACTGGCAGAGGTAGAGCTTCAGTTTCTGGCCGCCGGTATCACCGCCGTGCATCCAGAAGGTCACCGAGCGGTAGTTCCTGATGTCCGCGCCCCCGCCCTTGGCAGCATCAATGCGGAAATCCGTGTGGGTGACCTTGAGGGATTTCGCGCCCGTACGGACCTGGGCGGTGTTGTCGGGGTCGGGGCCGCCGTTCGCTTTCCAGCCGTTCTCATACCTGTCGCCATAGATGACGAGAGGCGGCAGGGAGTCACCGATGGTAACCAGGACCTCCTGGCGGGCCGTCTGGCCGAGGGCATTGGTGGCATCGATGCGAATTCTGGCAACGCCGCCCTGGTCAGCCTTGGGCATGAGGGTGAGCGTCCTTTGGCCCCCCTGACCGCTGACCACCAGACCCTCTTCCGAAACCAGCGCCGGCAGGTCGGATACCGCGCTGACCCGTAGCTCATCGGCCGCACCGGCGGTGTCCTCCACGGTAATGGGGATGTGGAGCGGTGCGTTGCGCGCCCCGGCCACCTCGGTCGGCGCCGCGATGGTGGGGAAGGGCCGGCCGCCGTAGGCCTGGAGCATCAGGGCGTCAACAGTGGGCTTGATGGCCCGGCTGATGACCTCGTAGCCCAGTTCGTTCGGATGCAGCCGGTCGTGGAAGTACTGCTCCTTGAGGGTGACGCCGTCAGTTTCGAGGAAGTGGGCGCCGATGTCGAGGTAGGTGATGAGCGACGTCGGATCATCGGTGAGGGGCTTGAGCTCCTTGGCCACCGCCGCATTCAAGGGCGCGACCCGCTCCGCTTTCCGGGCGGTTGGATAGACCGCCAGCACCAGCACGCGGCAGCCCGGCAGTTGCCGACGCACCTCCTCGGCCACCCGGCGCGTACCCACCGCCATCTGCGCGTAGTTGTCCGAGGCGATCAGCGGGTTCACCCCTAGGTTCACGATGGCGAGTTGAGGATCCATCACGGCCTTGCCGTGAGTGCCCTTCAAGCCGCCGTGCTTGAGCCGCCAGAGCATCGCAGGTTGGGATCCACCCGCCTGCCCCAGGTTGAAGAACAGGTAGTTGGGAAAATGCGTGGTCCAGGCGGGCACGGGCCGGATGGCGTCCAGGCTCTTGCCCATGAGAGCGGTGTTGCCCCAGTTCTGGGTGATGCTGTCCCCGATCAGTACGATATCGGGGCTGCTGGTCAGCCCGTCGAGGCGGGCGATGAGGGTGGCATGCTGGTTCATCCACGAGCTCGGCAGGACAGCGCCCGTAGCCGCATCCACATTGGCCGCCTGGTAGCGGCCCGGCAAGGCGATGTCGAAGCGCTCCTTGAACCGCAGGTTGACATAGGCCCACTGTGCCGGGTCCGTCAGGGGCCAACCTTCGGGCTGGGGTTCCCGATCGGGATCGCCCAGCTCTGCAGCTGCGGGCTGCGCGGGCTCGGCAGCCGGAAGGCCACCAGGCAGGAGGAGCAGGAAGGCAAGGATAGGGAAGATGATTGCGGAAGTGGGCATGGGATTCCTGACGGTGATCATGGCGATGCTGTTGCCTCACGCGGGGCGGTGGATGCCTTCAAGGCCTGGTCCAACGAGAGGGCTTCCTTCGGCTTCAAGGTGATGGTGGTGGATTGAGGACCGGCTTTGATATGGAACTTACCGCCTTTGTCCGAGCGGAGCCGGACTTGGACGAGGACACCGTCCTTCCAGTGAAGATCGACCTCGACGCCCCCGCGGGCCCGCAGTCCGGTCACCTGCCCCTGGGGCCAGGCGGCAGGCAGCGCCGGCAGCAGATCGAGCACTGGCACGCCCTCGCGGCGCAGGTGGGATTGGAGCAGCATTTCGCTCACCGCCGCAGTCATGCCAAAATTCCCATCGATCTGGAACGGCGGATAGGTCGTCATCAGATTGGGCAGCAGATTGTAGCGCATGAGTCCGCTGATCATCTCATGCGCCCTTCCGCCTGCCTTCAGCCGCGCCCAGATCGCGCAGCGCCAGGGCCAGGTCCACGAATGCCGGGCATCGCCGGTCTCACCCCGCGCCTCGAGCGAGATCGCCGCAGCCCGGGCAAGATCCGGTGTCTCCTCCGCAGTGATCTGCCGTCCCGGGAACACGCCGAAGAGATGCGAGGAATGGCGGTGCTTGGGGTCTGGCTCCGCATAATCCTCGATCCACTCCTGGATGCCGCCGGTCCGCTTGCTGATGCGGATTGGCGGCAGCTTGGCCAGGGCGTTTTCGCATTCCTGGCGGAAGGCGGCATCGGTCTGCAAGATCGTACTGGCCTCGATGCACGCCTGCAGGAGATCGCGGATGATCATCACATCCATGGTCGCACAGGAGGTGAACATATGCCGCTCGCCAGTGGGGAGCGCGAAGCTGTTTTCAGGCGAGTGGGAGGGATTGGTGACCAGGAACCCAGCAGCCGGGGACCCAGCAGGTGCTTTGGTCAGGAAATCGAGGATAAATCGGGCAGCTCCGCGCATCAGCGGCCAGGCACGGGTGCGCAGGAACGTCTCGTCGCAGGTGTATTGGTAATGTTCCCACGGATGCAGGGCCAACCAAGCGCCTCCGAGGGGCCAGATGCCCCAGATGCCGTCCGCCGGTGCCGTGTAGCCCCAGGCGTCGGTCAGATGATGTACCACCCATCCTCGGGCGCCGTAGGTCACCTCGGCGGTACGACTGCCCGGCTTGACCAGCGCATCCATCAAATCGAACAAGGGGAGGTGCAGTTCGGGCAGATTCGCCGACTCGCTCGGCCAGTAGTTCATCTGCAGATTGACGTTGGTGTGGAAATCCCCATTCCACGGCATGGCCAACTGCCAGCCCCAGATCCCCTGAAGATTGGCCGGCATCGAACCAGGACGGCTGCTGCCGATGAGCAGGTAGCGACCGAACTGGTAGAGCATCTCGACCAGATCAGGATCGGTCCGGCCATCCTCCTGGAGCCGCGACACGCGCGCATCCGTCGGGCAGGCGGCGATGTCGGCGGGTGTCGTTCCCAGGTCGATGTCCACCCGCCGGAATAGGCGTTGATGATCGGTGACGTGGTCGGCACGGAGCCGATCATAGGCCTTGGATTCTGCCGCCCCGATCCAGGTGCGGCACGATGCGACCGGATCGATCGCGTCCACCGGACCGGTGAGGTTGGCCAGCCCCGGATGGCTGGTGGCCCCGGCGATCAGGAGGGTGATCGCGTCGGCCTCTGTGACAATCAGTCGGTCGCCAGCGACTGACACTGATCCACCCGTTGGCAACGCCTTGAGGACGGCGGCAAATGCCACTCCCTGCACGGCTGCCTCCGGTGATCCGGGTCTGGAGGCCTTCGCGGCCCGCGCCGAGCGGTCCGGTTCCTTTTCACGCTGCGTGTCAATCCGACCGCTCAATTGCAACGCATGGGCATCCGAGACCACTCCAGCGCAGGTGACGGAATGCTGCCGGCGGAGCCCGGCCGCGAATGAGATCGCGCCGGGTTGGGATGCGGTAAGGCGCAGCACCAGCACCTCATCCGGAGCGCTGCAGAACAGCTCGCGGGTGAAGGAGACGCCATCGATGGTCCAGGTGGTGGTCGCGATGGCGCGATCCAGATCGAGCGATCGCTGATAGCCGGTGACCGCGCCGGTGTGGCCGGATTCGATCCACAGCTCGCCCAGGGACTGGTAGGAGAGGATGCGCGGAGGACGGCCGAGCAGGGACTGCTTGGCTTCGGCAACGGCCTGGGCGATCTCACCATTGAACAATTGCTGACGGATCCCCGGAAGCGACGCGCTGCCTCCCGCTTGATTGGGATCCACCGGATAGCCATCCCACAGCGAATCGACATTCAGCTGCACCCGCTCATCGGCAACACCGCCGAAAACCATGGCTCCCAGCTTGCCGTTTCCTAGCGGAAGCGCCTCGTTCCACTCGGCGGCCGGACGCGCATACCATAGGGCCATCCGCTCAGCTGGTGGCGGGGAAGCCGCCGTGATCGTGGCGCGATCAGCCCACTTCTTATCGATAACGGTCCGGGAGAGTGCTGGCTTGGGCGGTGGAGCAGGCTTCGTTTCTGCATTGCGTGATTCCGCCCCAGGCGCCATCGCGGCGATCAGGGGCACCAGCCTGCCGACTCTGAAGATCGTCGAGATGGCGGCTCGCAGGCGCGTTGGAATTGCTGCAGTCGGTCTCATGGCGTACCCCCGTTCTTCTTCAGAGCTCCACCGTCCGCCGGTCCTACGGTCACCGTCGCCGTGAGCGGCAGGTGTATCGCCGAGGTGCCGACGCGTAGTTCCACCATGCCCGGATCGATGTGTCGGACGCCGTCGGCATCATACCAGCCCAGATGGTCGGGGCCCAGCTCCATGGTGATGGTGCGCTGTTCTCCTGCAGCCAGATCGACGCGGCGAAAAACCTCCAGACGCTGCAGCGGCAGCACCCGGGCCGCCACACGCTGGGCCACATAGACCTGGACCACCTGGGAGCCAGCCCGTTTGCCGGTGTTGACCACATCGACCGACAAACGGATCGGCTCCCCGGCCTGCACCATGGCAGCCTCCACCGTCAAGTTCGACAGCGTCCAGGTGGTGTAGCCCAGCCCGAAACCGAAGGGGAAGCGTGGCGAAGACTCAAGATCGCCGTAGTGGATGCGACCCCGACCAGACGGGTAGAGATCGTGGTAGATGGGGATCTGCCCACCGTGGCGCGGCCAGGTGATGGGCAGGCGGCCACCGGGCTCCGCATCCCCAGCCAACACCTCGGCCAGAGCTGTCCCGGCGGCCTCACCGCCGTACCAAGTGGTCATAACCGCACGGACCGAGGACTCCACCGGGGCCAGCCCCACCGGACTGCCCGCCACCAGCGCCAGCACCACCGGGATGCCGGTGGCGCCCAGGGCGCGGATCTCGGCCACCTGGTTGCCCAGGGGATCCTGTTTCTTTTTGTCAATGATGGCGGTGCCGGCGGCTTCCGGCGGCTGATCCCGCACCTCGGGCGTGTCGGCGCCCGGTAGATCGAAACGGGCGCGATCCACGGCTTCCCCCTCCTTCACCCCGGCGCAATAGATCACCGCATCGCAGCCAGCGGCGGCCTTGACCATTTCGTCAGGGGTTCCGGTGAGGTGGACCACCCGCTCCGCACCAAATCGGCGCTGCAATCCGGCCAGTGGGTGAACATCGGTGGGCAGCACCCCACGGCTGTAACCGCCGAGCTTGACCTTGGCCGCGTGGGGACCGGCCACGCCCAGGCGACGGATCTTCTCTGGGTTCAGCGGCAAGAGTTTCTCGTCATTCCGCAGCAAGGTCAGGCCTGCCACCGCCGCCCGCTTCGCCAGTGCCTGGTGCTCGGCGCAGTGCATGACTTTCTCGGCTTGGTCTGGGTCGGCGAATGGCTGGTCCAACACGCCCAGCAGGGCCTTGGTGCGCAGCACCCGACCTGCCACCGTATCCAGGAGCGCGACGGGGAATCGACCCTCCTGGACTGCGGTGACGATTCGCGGCCGCAGCCACGCACTATCGTGCCAGGGCAGGTCCATGCCGGCGCGATAGCAGCGCAGCACATCATCAAGCCGTGGATCCGGATCGCCGGGAGCGATAAGGCGGTGGGTATCGTGGATCAGCCAAGCGTTATAGTCGGCCGCCACGATTCCCTCAAATCCCCAAAGCTGGCGCAGGACGGTGGTCAGAAGCCAGGGGTTGGCATGGGTCGGTAGTCCATTGATTGAATTGTAGCAGGGTGTCACCGCCAACGACCCGCCCTCGTGCAGCGCCGCCCTGAACGGTTTGAACCACACATTGTGCAACTCGCTCTGCTCGATGAATACCGCTGCGCTGTCCGCGCCTCCGTCACCGTAGTTGGCGATCATGTGCTTGGCCGCGGTAGCGATCCCACGGGCACGGAAGGGTTTCACATAGGCCACGCCGATATCGGCGGCAAGACGGGGACTCTCTCCGTACGTCTCCTCGGTTCGTCCCCAGCGCGGATCGCGGGACAAATTCAAGACCGGTGCGCATACCATGCGGACGCCGATGGAACGTTCCTCTTCGGCGATGGCGGACGCCACCGCTCCGACCAGGTCGGGATCAAAACTTGCCGCCAAGGCAATAGACTGCGGAAAGGAGGTGGCGCGACCGTAGGCCGTGGCCCCGTGAAGGCATTCATCATGGATGAGTGCCGGGATATGGTTTGGCGATCCGTCCATCACCTGGCGCTGCAGGCCATTGATGAACTCGGCGTATTCGCGTGGACTGAACTTGCCGCGCACCGGCGGCCGGAAACCAGATGCCAGAGGGATAGCATCTGGTTCGCCGTCCTTGTCGCGACAGTAATGGACGAGCTGGCCGGCCTTTTCCTCGACCGACATGCGGGCCAAGAGGTCGCTGACCCGCTGATCGATGGCGTCGGCGGCTGGTGCCGCAGCAGATGAGATAAGAAGTGCGGCGACGATGCCGCAAAAACGACGAAGAGAGGAAATAGAGACAAATCGATACATGGAGAATCCTTGGAGCTTACACGATAAAGGTTGGCTGAATTCCCGATTATGGTGCTTTAGGTGTAAGCAGTTCGGCAGGTGTAAGCGTCATGGAACGGAGTTTCATGGAGTCTTGGCCAGTCATCTTCGTCAAGCGGATGATGACGCGAGACAGGTCGTTCTTCTCGATTTTAAGGAGTCCAATGCGGTCGGTCCGGAAATCCTTCCAGGTCGTCGTGCTGGCGGCAGTGGCGCTGATTATCTGATCCCCGAGTTCGACTACATATTCGCAGCCGCCCTTAGCTTCCATGCAGCTGTAGCTGAGGTCTACGGCATAGGTTCCGGGCTGTACCACGGTGATCGGCCAGAAGACCCGGTCATCGGTGTTCATCCAGGCGTCGAGCGCTTGCGTGGCGGGGTTGTAAAACACCGTCTTGGCTTTCTCACCAACGCCAGAAACGTCGACGCTGGTGGGAGCGGCTTGGATCAGGGCAAGGCTGGCCGGCAATTGCAGGAGGCCTTCAGCATCAGCGCTGATAGGTTTGAGGGAAGCTGTGGGCGAGCCTTTGAGATCGAGGGTGATGACGGTGGCGTAGTCGTTGGGTTCGGCAATCGGAAGGCGGACCAAGAGGTCTCCATTGGCATCCTTGGTGTAGCTGAGCGGTCCGGCGCCGGGTTCACTTATCAGGGCGGCCGCAAACACGTCATTATCCAGCGCAGGAACGCGCAGGATGGAATCAAAGGGCCACTGGAAAATGTGCAGGTACAGTCGGGTCACTCCATCGCCCAGAGCCTTTTGCGTGCAGCGGCCCCAGGGAAGCTGATGCGGGAAAGGCGAGTGGGTCGTGCCGTAGATCGCGTCTCCGTGCACCTTCATCCAACCGCCGATGGCGCGAAGGGTGTCGATGCTCGACTGCGGAACGGTGCCGTCGGGTTTCGGGCCGATGTTGAGCAGGTAGTTGCCGCCCTTGCTCACCGTGTCGATGAGTTCACGCACCAGCGTAGTGGTGCTCTTCCAGTTGCGGTCGTAGTGGGTATACTCCCAGGTGCCGTTAAGGGTCTGACAGGTTTCCCAGTCCTGTCCAGGTATTCCATTGGGCGGAATGTATTGCTCGGGAGTTTGAAAATCTCCGCGGAATCCACCGCCGAGCCGGTTATTGATCACAATATCTGGCTGGAGACGCTTGGCCATCGCGACCACACGCTGGGCGTTCTCAGCATACTTGACTCCAGCCGGAATATCGAACCAGAGGATCGATACTTCACCATAGCCGGAGAGAAGTTCACCGATCTGCGACAGGACCAACTCGTCGAAATATCGCTTTGGGGTCCAGCCCTTGCCCGTGTGATGCCAGTCGAGGTTCTGCGAATAATAGAGACCAACCTTCAATCCGCGGGCTCGGCTGGCGTCCGCCAGTTCCCGGATCCAATCCCGCTTGGCAGGGGTGTTCGTGATCGTGAAGTCGGTGACCTTCGAATCGAAGAGGGCGAAGCCTTCGTGGTGCTTGGTGATCGGCACGATGTATTTCGCGCCGGCGTCCTTGGCCAACTGGGCGAGGAAACCCGCATCAAAATGTTCACCGGTGAACTTGGGCATCAACTCCGCAGCGTACTCTTCCTTGGGTATCTTCTTACTCGATTGCATCCAACACCCGAGCCACTGGGACTTCTCCCCCTTCCAGGTGCAGCCGGCCGCGCTGAAAAGACCCCAATGGACGAAGATGCCGAAGCGCGCCTCCCGCCACCACTGCATGCGGGAATCATGGTGCGCAGAGGACTCTGGAATTACTTCCGGAACCGGCGTTGCCGTTTCCGTGGCCAGCGCGGATCCGAGCAGGACAAATGCGCTCGCAACGGTCAGGCAACGGCCAAAACCTTGTCTTGGGAATGGGATCGCTCTTATGTTCATGATATCATCCTTCCGGGTGGTACTCGTGATCGCATGATGCGGTTGGCACCTGATGGACTAGAATTCCCTAGAGGCAGATCCAGCTGCTGGGCGACCCAAGCGCGGAAGTGTTGGCGTGTGGGTGTATCGCCGAACAGGACTTCGGCCGAATGGGTGCCTTCGATGACGGAGATGGGCATGAGATCTCGGTTGACCCAGGCCACCTCGAAGGTGGCGAGATGGTCTTCATCCATGCTCATGCAACGATAAGGAATCAGGCGGTTCATGAAGACAGGGATTCGGTGATGGCTGAGGCGAATGAAAAGCAGGCACTCGCAACCGGTCTCTCGTCTGGCTCGATACGGTGGCTCATAAGGGGATCAGCGGGGGATGGTTAAGTAGGCCAGCAACAACAGGCGGTAGAGAACCCACGTTGCGGTCAGAATGTTCGGCAGTTGCTCGCGCTGGATCAGTCGGTGATGGGCGATGAAGATGATCGCGACCACTCCCAAAAAATAGGCGAGCGCGGCCGGTACTTTCGTGCCCCAGATCGCCGCATACGCGAGGAGGGGAAGCAGCAGGATGGAACCCAGGCCGGAGATCGTCAGCGCGATCACCGCATACGTCTTCCGCTCGGGCCAAGAGCGCCGCACCATGAACAGCCACTGAAACGCAACCTGGCCGCAGACCATCAGCGCTTCCGTGCGGTAATCATAAACGACAGCCAGATAGGGCTGGAATATTTTCGCGAACGATCCGAGGGCGAATCCGGATACGACGACCGTAAGGCCGAGATAAAGCCCCAAGGCGAGCGGTGGCAGAGCGAGAAGGCGGCGCAAGAGACTCACAAGGGCTGCTTTCGGCGCAGGCACAGGTCCGCAGCGGCATCTCTCCATTCCGGGTAGCGGAACTCAAAACCCGCCTCCCGTAAGCGAGTTGGGACCACGCGTCTGCTTTTGAGGATCAGTTCAGTCTCGGTTCGAATGAGAAGCGCGCCAAATTCAAGCATCCATTCGCTCGCGGGCAGGCCGAATTGGCGGCCCCATGCACTGCGGAGATGCGCCATGAACGCCTGGTTGGGAAGCGGGTTTGGGGAGGTGATATTGACCGGACCGGATATGCTCTCGGTTTCGATCAGAAACTGGATCGCGCGGATGAAATCAAGGTGGTGAATCCACGAGATATACTGGTTTCCAGAACCAGCTGTGCCTCCAAGTCCCAAGCGCACGAGCCAGAGCAGATAATCAAAAACTCCGCCGGAATCGGGGCTCATCGTCATGGCCGAACGGAG
>CAIUVD010000229.1 GCA_903902515.1 uncultured Planctomycetota bacterium
GGTCACCCCGACCCTGCTTCTGCATCGCCGGGGACGGCAACAGGACTTGGTGACGCTGACACCGGTAACGTTCGCAGGAACCAGGAAGGAAAGTCGGTCTCGGTGAATGGGGGAAGATGGGGCTGCCGGACGGATACGGCGCGCCTGGTCTCCTAGGCATCTTACTTCGCGGGGTTCGGCTCTGAAGGCATGATTTCTAGGAGGATGACGGACTGTCGCGGTAAATTCACCTGCATGGAGAGGCTTCCGTCAGCGGACACCTTTTGCGCGCGCGGGGGCAGTAGCGTGTTCTTGGCTTCGGCTACCAAGAGCTTCTTGTCATCGGGTGAGATGTTCTTGGGGGATTTTTTGGTGGGGGAGGGTAACGTCTTCCAGATTCGGTAGGGATTGCCGTGGTCATGATCAACGCGGTGCTCTCGGATCGTGACTTCGCCTCCGGTGAGGCCGTTTACCGAAAGGGAAACATCGGCCGATGGCCCAGGGGCGTTTGAATCGTGGTAGTGCCAGAGCAGGACGTTAACTTTTTCCTTCTCACGGGATGCGTAGGATCCCAGATCGGCGGCCCCTCGCACGCCTTCGTTGACAACGGCTTGCAGAGGTTGCTTGTGGTCAATAACCGTGGTGCTGATCTCTTCGCCGCGCAAAAGATTCAACATGGAAAAGGCATGTTTTACCGGAAGATCAATGTCGAAAGTTGCCAATTGACGATTGCCGGAGAATAAGGTGGTGTTTGGCGTATTAAAAACGAAGGACCACGTGACCGCACCATCAAGTTGAATATTTCGTTTTCGAGCAAGTTCCAATTTCCTGAAGAAGGATGCTGCGGTATAGCTCGCGTAGATGGGGAGATTCCGGTATTCATACCTTCTTCCGCCGTCGGAGGCACTATTGTAAGCATTGGCCGCCATACCATCGGGATCGCTTTCGCCGATGATGACGGGCCAGTTCTTCTGATATTGTTGGTTTTTCTTTTCAACGATGGCGAAGTACTTATCAATTTCGGTAAGGTGTTTAGAAATCACCATTCTTGGGTGGATGCCGTCCATCTCGGCATTTCCTTTGGCATGGAAAGCAACAAAATCGAGGGGGAGGGGATCGGCTGGATTCATGCAGTTGTCGATGAACTGACTGAAGAAATCGTAGGCACCTCCGGCAACGTGGGGGCCGCCAATCTTCGCGTGGGGAAGCGCCCTTTTGATGCCCCTGGCAGCGTACTTGTAAAGCTTGGTGTAGCTTTCTACATTCTGATTTTTATAGTAGATATTCCCGTCATTCGGCTCATTCCACACTTGCCAAAGCCAGGTGTCGATGCTGTGGGGATATCGGCTTTGACAATGTTTGGCAAAGGCAAAGCAGAGGTCTTCCCACTTCTGATAATCCTTTGGCGGAAGATTCCATCCGACGGTGTAGCTTCCGGGATCACCGCCGTAGCTGCCATGTCCGATACTTTCAACTTTTACACCATTGGGTGTTTCTGTGGGGAGGCCAGGGTACATGGAAGGATCGCTGCTGAGATCCCTGGGCATAAAGCCAATTTCCATGAGCGGGGTTAACTTGGATTTCGTTACCCACTGATCAATGATGGCATTCACGACCGTGAAGTTATAGACGACTTTCCCGTCGATTTCCCTGTAGATGCTGGTCGAACCCCATTTTGCGTGGGTGTTGCGCTCGGCCAACGACGCATCCGTGGCTTTAAAGTTTTCTGGAATGTCAGGGCCCGAGGTAAACATGTGATGCGCACGGACATAAACAGGCGTGCCATCTTGTTCGTCTTGCGAAGATCTCATCCCGTCAAGGAGTTCTCGACCTTCGGGAGTGTTGGTGGCGTTAACTTCATCGTAGCCAAACCAGTTCCAGATCGGATTCACCTTGCGGAGGGATGGGGCTTGGTTGTCCACGGTGACCGTCACCGGGATTGGTGTGGGCTCCGTATCCGTGGCAGCGGAGGTGTCCTGGGCAAGCAGTACCGGTAAGGGGCAGAGCAGCGTGGTCAGGAGAATCCGACCCAAATAGAGCGCTGGAGGATGAGATAGCCATTTGATGGTATTCATTCACTTATCATAGAATAGCATCTCACCACGCAATATCATGCAGCGGTCAAATCCATATCATTTTTGGACAATTCACACGTTTGCGTAGGTACTTAAGGGAAAAGAGGATGGAGATGTTATCCTGCGCCTGATTTTCCTCATGGCCGATGATCACTCTATGACCATTCTTTTTCTTCTGATGTATTTCGATTTGTTTTAAAACTCGCATTTGAATTCTCCCTCACTACGTCGTTTCCTCCGGCATCGAGTTCGTCGCAACTAGCTCCCTTTCGTTCATTCCGTGGCGTAGACGGTCACGGCCCACTCGCCATTGGGTGCCGAGCGGCGCCGTGTTCATGTCGATTCCGTTTTCCCAGAATGGCATCCCGGGATTCCTTGCTGGGTCTTGGAGCCTCGTGGGGGCCGATGGGGCGCGGGCAGTACCGGGGCGGGGACGTCGGTGCGTTCCAGCATCAGATAGGCGATGGTGTCGCCTTCCTCTTTTTTGTACCGTTCGAAGACCGTCGGGAAACGGGTCGGGATGTTGATGCGGTAGCCGGAAGGGGGGTAGAGGTTACGCCACAGGCCCGGGAGAGTCGTCAGGTTATTGAGGACCTGCATGGTGTAGTTGTGAGTGTCGCTCCCGAAGATGAAACGGCAGCCGGGGGCGGCGACGCGGGAGAGATCGGCCAGGAAGGCGCGAGTCATCAGGCGGCGGCGGCGGTGGTCCGGCTTGGGCCAAGGATCGGGAAACAAGATGTAGATGCGCCTGGCGGAGGCCGTGGGCATGCGGTCGCGCACGAAGTCTTCGGCCATGCCTCCATAGAAACTGGCGTTGGTGGCCCCCAGGCCGAGGCATTTGTGGGCGCCCTTGGTGATCCGCAGACGGTCGTATTCGACGCCCACAAAGTCTTCGTCCGGGTGGGCGGCGGCCATCTGGCTGATGAACTCGCCGTGGCCGCAGCCGATTTCCAGGCGAATTGGGGCGCGGCGGCCGAAAATCGCCGGCAGATCGAGGGGAGAGGAACCTTCGGGACCGACCAGGGAGGCCTGGGCCTCGGTTCGGACCTTGTAGCGACGCATGCCGGGGGCGACCATAGGCGGCGCATGGTCCGTTGGCAGGGCGTTTCTCAACCCCATGCTGCCCGCCCTATGATTCCTCCGATTCATCATCAGGCCCGCGCCGTTGCCCTCCATGCCGCCCGGGCTGGAGGCCAGGCCGCTCTCCCCATGTTCCGCCGCACAGATTTGCAGGTGGAGTGGAAATCGGACGAAAGTCCGGTGACGGTGGCGGATCGGGCGGCCGAACACGCCATCAAGGCGGTGGTTCGCAGCGCCTTCCCCGACGATGCCTGGCTGGGGGAGGAAACCGGTGAAGAGGGGGGTGGCAGCGGTCGGCGGTGGATCGTCGATCCCATTGACGGCACACGGAATTTCGTGCGCGGCGTGCCCCTGTGGGCGACCCTGGTGGCCTGTGAGGAAGAGACGCCGACGGGGCCCCGGGTGGTGGCAGCGGCGGTCGGCATTCCGGCCCTTGATGAGTGGTATGACGCGGTGCTGGGCGGCGGAGCCCGCTGCAACGGCACGTCGATTCGGGTGTCGGCCATCGACCGCCTCGACCGGGCCCTGTTTTGCTATGAAACCCCGGCGTGGTTCCGCAACCACGGCCTGGGGGCGGTGTGGGAGGACCTGGTGGGCGGCAGTGCCCTCCAGCGCGGTCTGTGCGATGCCTATGGCCACATGCTGGTGGCCAGCGGCCGGGCGGAGGTGGTGGTGGAGCCCCACCTGTCGGTGTGGGACGTGGCGGCCACCAGCCTGGTGGTGACCGAGGCCGGGGGCCGGTTCAGCGATCTTGACGGCAGCCCGTCGATCCGCTCGCAAAACGCCGTGGTTACCAATGGCCTCCTCCATGACGACACCCTGCGCCGCATCCGTGCGGGCCGGACGTGATCCGTTCCCTCCTGGCCCTGGGCCTGGCGACGGTGGCCTGGGCGGCTACCGCCGATGACCTCTTAACCCAGGTCAACGAGGCCCTGACGCCGGCGGACCGCCGGGATCCCACTACCGGGGTCCGGGCTCAGGCTATTGAGGCTGTGCGGTCTACCCCCGGCCTGGCGGCGGTGGACCGGGCCCGTCTGGGTGTGGCCCTGGCGGAAGCCTGGGTGGAAGCCAAGGGCTGGGAGCGGGCCCAAGTGACCGCCCAGGCGGTGACCGCCGAAGTAACGACCCCGCCGGACCTCAAGGAACGGGCCGCTCTGGCCTGGTTGGCCGGGTGGTCGGGGGCGGAGACGGCGGGCGATCCCCTGATGGCGGTGGCAGCCCTGGGGGTAGAGAGTCCCCGCGTGGCGGCCCGGGCTCTGACCCTGCGGGCCCAGGGGCGCCTTGCGACCGGTGATGACCAGGCCCTGACGGATTACGATGGGGCCCTCAAGGCCCTGGCGGCCCTGGACGCGGCCGATCGGGTGCCCCTTCTGGCCCTGCGGGTTACGGCCA
>CAIUVD010000230.1 GCA_903902515.1 uncultured Planctomycetota bacterium
ATGTTCGGTATTGGAAATCCGAGCGGTGATTACGGGAGTTAGTTCCTGATCTACGGAGATGGCCGAGGTGATTTTCTGCCGGGGGACACGTCCTCGTAACGGGCGTTTTCGTCGCCGATGACCACATCATCGTAGTAGACATGGATTTCCTCGTTAGTGACGCTATTTGATCCAATGTAAGGACCCCACTTCACTGCCACTCGGTCGCCTTTGAAAGCGTTTTGTCCCGGATGATCGGCAATCTGCTCTCCATTGCGCCAAACGGTGATCCGCCCCTCAGCGTCACTCCGCACTTTGACGTGCATGACCCATTCATCCCAAACCCCGATCGTGACCGGGCCTGCCTCATAGGAGAAGTCAGTCCCGGTCACCCGAGACATAAAGCCTCTGAACGTCCATTCTAAGACGCCCGCTGAGTCCACGGAAATAATTTGATACAGGCCGCGCCCCCCGCGTCCAGGAGCGCCGACGATGGGTCCAATTTGGAACAGGCACACTCTTCGATACTGTTCCCGGGAGGGACGAAAGATACGGCACCCGACCCAGCGCTCCTCCCCGACTTCAATCCGATCGAAGCGGACCTCGGACCGTCCATTTAGTTTGGCATCTGGCCGGAGCACGGCATGCATAACCCGATTCTTGGGATTCAATGGGTCAGGAATTACCACGGGCGGCTCGCCTTCGATGCGCAGGTTTTTAAACGGAGAATTCCCTTCAAAATTCCATCGCTGGATAATCGAGCCATCGGCCCCGAACAGCAGGGTAGGAAGGATGAGTAGGCTGATGCGGAGGTAGGGAATCATGGTATCTTGGCAATGGATAGTGATAAGGCGATTGGGTTACAATATTTTAATTGACTGTGATCACGCAGTCATGATGTCGTTCGGTGGGGGATGTCTTCGATGTACGGTCCATCGCAATCCAGCGCGAAAGTGTAAAGAGTCTCACATCAATATTCATGAGCCTTGGCGCCTGATGGTAACCGGGATCCCCCATCCCACTACAGGGTGCGCAAGAGGTTTCAAATGGCATGTCATCGATGATCGTAATGATGAATTGAACCATTCTATTTAAGACAGCTCCACCGCTTGGTCTGTGTAGTTCAAGGATGATCATCTTGTTAGGCTGATCACCATCATTCCAGGTGAGTGGTCCAGATATTGGGGTATAGTCAGCCGAAGGAGATGTGGATACACTGCTTACTATCGTTTGGTAGATCATCGGGACGTTACCGATGCTCTATGTAACCTACTGACCTTTATCTGAGCATGGCTTGGAGTGATTCTCTCAGAAACCATGAATGATCGAAATTCAAACTGGATAGTGCCGCCCTTCCGGAGTCGGGTCAGCGCAATGTTTCTGTCACTGGATTCAGTGGGCATCATCAATCCCCCACCAGTTTCCCTGGTTGTCCTGGTTTCCTGCACCCGTATTGGGCATGTTGCTAAACCTGTCACGACATTCTGGCGGTGATAGATATGTGTTCATAGATCGCATTCCGTTGGAAAATGCCACACCGGCATTTTATTGGCGACATTTGCTGCGGTAAGGAATAAACATCTGTGCATCATAGAGTTAAATAATAATGGGTTATCGAATGCTTTTGTCATGCCTGTTTATAGTTAGAATTTGGGGCGGAAACACAAAAAAGAAACAAATCGTTCCTTTAGGTGGCGACGCTTATCGTTATGGATTCGATATAAATGTATGTTTAATTATAGACATATCATTGGGTTATCGCGGTTTACCCTCGGGAACCGTGGCGCACCATCCCTTTGCGACTTCTCGTTGCAGATATCTTTATGTTCAAGTGCATGATCTTGTGCTCGGGTCGCTCCTGTTCTGCCGCGATCCGTTTCCATCACGCAATCCTTTCCCGGTATCAGCACCGCTTTGGGGATTGCAGACGGTCCCGGATCGGACCGAGCGCATACGATGCTCCTGCTGCGGTAACCTCCATCGGCTTGAGGGTGACCTGTCTGTCTTGCACCATTTCACCACATGCCGTTCGATGAGGTGGCCTGGTGATGGGCATGATGAGGTGCTCGGCATTGGTAAGCCAATGGCAGGATGTACGTACGATCATGGGGATTTTCTGGGCGGATCCTCGTGCCGCCAGGAACAGCGGGTGCATCACTCATGCGCGGCGGTGTTGCGGTCGGCGGGAAAGGAAACCCGTATGAGAAACTTCTGTCCTTCTTACCTGTGCTTGCCATGGCTACCCTTGCGCTCCTCATAACTCTCACCACTCCACTCCTGGGCGCTGATCCAGTTTCAGTTCCAGCAACACCTCCCGCAACGGCCGAAGAGGCCCGGCTCCAGGAACGCTACCCGGCTTACCGTGGCGTGGATGCCGATTACGTGCACGCCGGTGAGGACGCTGTCGAGCGATGGAAGGACCAGAAATGGGGTCTGCGTATCCACTGGGGTCTTTATACCCTCAATGATGACCCGAAGTCCAATGAGTCTTGGGTCATCCGTGACCGGTTAAAAGACAAGGAGTGGCAACGACGCTATTATGCCGCGTACACCCGCTTCAATCCCACGGCCTTTGATGCCAACGAGTGGATGCGCCTCATCCGTCGCGGTGGGATGACGTATTTTTCCTTCACCACCAAGCACCATGAAGGTTTCTGTTTGTGGCCGACGAAGACCCTTCAGCGGGGCTTCCGCGAGCAGCCCGACGGCACCTTTGTTGAAGTCGTCGATACTTATAGCGTGGCGGAGACTCCATTCCGTCGCGATATCGTCGGCGAACTAGTGCAGGCGGGCCGCTCTGCCGGCCTCGGGGTAAGTTTGTACTACTCCCACATTGATTGGCATGATTGGGATTTCGGCTGGGATAAGTTGAATTTCTGGCACGATGGGAAGTTCCTGTCCCGGGCGGATGACCCAGCCCGGTGGGATGCCTTTATCCGCAAGGAGCGGGAGCAAGTCACCGAACTGCTGACCAATTATGGTCCGATCGATACCCTCTGCCTCGACATGAATTGGTTGCCTGAGGCTAAGAAGGATGCCTACGGTGTGGCCAAGTTGGCTCGGGAACTCCAGCCCAAGATCATGTTGCGTAACCGCGGCATCGGCGCCTATGGCGACTATGAAACCCCCGAGGGTGAGATTCCCGAGGACCCCAATCAAGTGGAACGTCCGTGGCAGGTCATCTATCCCTGCGGCAAGGGTTTTTCCTACCGAAGCAACGATGTGTACGGCACCAAGGATTGGGTTCTGGAAAGCCTCATCGACATCGTTGCTAAAGGCGGGAATTTCCAAATCGGCTTTGGCCCCGATCCCCTGGGCCGTTGGCCCCAGGAGATGCACGACCGGCTCGCGTATGTTGGTGACTGGCTGCAGGTGAACGGTGAAGCGATCTATGCCACTCGGCCCTACCTGCGCTACCACGAGGGCGCTGGCGTGCGCTTCACGCGTTCGAAGGACCAGGGCACCGTCTATGCGATTCTTTTATCCTGGCCGGGGCCGGTTTTCACTTCGCGCCTCCTGAAACCACAACCGGGGAGTGACATTCGCGTTCTGGGGCATCCTGATCCCCTACCCTGGCGCCAGGTGGGCGACGCGGTGGAGGTCACCTTACCCGCGGGATGGGAAGACGAGGCTCGTCGACCCTGCCGACAGGCCATCGTCCTTAAAACGGTGTCTCGGCCCTGGGCAGAGTTCCAGGCGGATTTGCCCCGCCTGGAGGCCCTGCCGAAGCAGAAAAAGCGGAAGGACCGCGAGCCGTCCGTAAAGCCCTCCGCAAAGGAAGCGGCTGGGGCGGAATAACGCGACCACCACCGGATCAGCCCTCGGTGATGGTCTGATGCCGATGCTGGTGGATGTCTGGTGGGAGGGGGTCTGAAGCAGCACTGAACTCAGCGCTGCTTCAGGATTCCCAGCACCAGGTTCGTCGCCCCGGCGACCACCAACTCAACGGCGATGGCCGCCAGCAAGAGACCCTCCAGGCGGGTGATCACGCCCAGGGTGACGGGAGTCAGGTAACGCTGCAGGCGCGATGCCGTGGCGAGGATCACGTAGGTCACCAAGCCGATGGCGGTGATGGAGCCCAGGAGGGCCAGGGTGCCGAGGACGCCGTGGCGGTTGTTGCCTTCCAGGACCATCACCGTGGTGATGGCCCCGGGGCCCGCGAGCATGGGGATGGCCAGGGGGATGAGGCCCGTCTCGGGCTTACGTACGCCTTCCTCGTATTCCTGCTCCGTCGATTTGGTGCGGACGCCCCGGAAGTTGACGAAATCGAGGGCGATCATGAATAGCAGGATGCCACCGCCGATGCGGAAGGCGTCCACCGAAATGCCGAAGAAGGCAAAGATCCATGGACCGCCTAGGGCCGTCGAGACCAGGACCAGGATGGTGGCGATGGCGGCGATGCGGGCGGTGGTGCGCCGCCGGACCTCGCTGTCGCCCTGGGTCATGCCCAGGAATAGGGGCACCGCTCCCAGGGGGCTGACGATCACAAACAGCGCGATGAAGTCACGTGCGGCAGTAATGAGGAGGTCCATGGCGGCGATCCGGTGGGCGGCGAGGTGGCTGTCCATGGTGGAGGCCCCATCCCGTGTCGCTAGGGCCTTGTCATTCGAAGGTCAGATGCCATGCCATCGGGCCGTTGTCCGGACGTTGCAAGTGGACCTCCACCAGATCGGGCTGGCCGGGGGCGGTGACGATGTGGGCGGTGTGGGAGTCTAGGGACACGGGAAAGACGGAGCCAGCGGTACCCCGAGCCACGGTATCGTCCACCCGTACGCCCACGGGTTTGCGGCCATTACAGGCGACGATGGCCCGGTACGTCTCGCCGCCGACCACCAGGCTTACCCCCCGCAATTCCTTGGCGTCCTGGTTCCATTCGATCCCCACCAGATCCACCAGGCCTTGCATGATATGGCGATTTGAGGCCAGGAACTGCGGGTTCCGCTCGACCCGGCGAACCGACATCATGCGTGCCTCCCCTAGGCGGAGGGTCTGCTCAAAGCGCTGGGATCCCGGGAAACGGCCCACCAGCCGGTCATTCCAGAAGTCGTAGACATAGTACTCCGCCGTGGCCTCCAAACCCAGGCCTCCGAAGGCCGTGTCTCCGGCCAAATCCACGCCGATAGTCATCTCCTGATCCGCGAGGACCTGGGCTGGCTGACCAAGATCCTCACTGACCACCGACGGTTTGCAGGTGCGGGTATTGTAAAAGGTCAGTTGATGCCAGTCCGCATTTACCCGGTAATCATAGATGCTTGGATAGGTGCTGGTGAACGCATCCACCGGCCGAGCCGACTGACGATCCAGGTGGAAGGGGAAGATTCTGGCGAGGTCCTGGTACAGGTCCTTCGTCCAACGGCCGACGCTGGGCACCACGATCAGGGTGCCGCTGACCACGTAGGACATGGTGAGCATGGAACGGACGCCATCGCGGTTATTCGGGGAGACGTGGTAGGGATTTTTCCCGTCCAGGTCGTAATTGAGGATGACGCGGTTCTTGTACCACCGGAGGCCCACTTTGGAGACCATCCCCGGATGGATCAGGTCCGTATCGCCTTCGGTGCGCTGGGAGGTCGATAACCCCAGGGTGACATCAGATCCCCGATCCAGGGACCGTTCATGGATGAAGGCCTCTTGCCCCAGGCCCTCCTTGGCCAAGCGGAAGATCGTCCGGTAATGCATGGCCGTGGTCGCGTAGGGATCCTCCAGGCCGCCGGCCGTCGGCCATCCGGTGAAGGGGAAGTCCGGGTAGTCGAATTTGACGCCCTGCAGCCCGGCCCGGCGCAAATCCTCCCAAACGGCCCGCATATGGGTGATGAAATCGGGATCGGTGTAGTCATAGCCGAGTTTGCGCGGCTGCTTCCGCTCCTTGTCCCGGAAGAGCTGCTGACCCTGGGCGTCCAGATGGGGCATGTTGGACTGGTTGCCGATCATGTGGCCAGGGAAACGATCGGCGTAGTCCTGGGAGCGAAAGCCGGTCTGCAGGTAGGTCATGGGCACACCACCCAGGGAGGCGACTGCCGAGCCCCAGGCCCGCGAGGTATCATAGGGGGCTACGTACTGGCCGTTGGAGCTTTTCCATGGCGGCGCGTTCTTCTCCCGGTTCCCGGGTCCACGCCGCCAGTGGGCATCGTCCCACCATCCCTGGTGGTTGTTGAGGGTGTAGAGATCCGGCTCCAGCAGAATGCCTATCCGACCGCAATAGCGGAGGAATCCTGAACGTTTGATGATTTCCATTTCCTCCACTGCCCCTGTGGAATCGTTCCGGCTGGGATAGGTCACTGCCGGAGCGTCCCCTTCGGAACGATGGGCCGGATCCACCAGTTTGCCGTTGGCGTAGCGCTGGGGATCCGCTGGATTCCTGACCCCCGATCCGAAATGGGGGACTTGGCCAAACCACAAGTCGATGATGGGAAAACTGCACACGGGCAGGACCACCCCTTGGGCCCGGCGGACTCGCTCGGCATAGGCCTCCAAGGCTTCAAAGGGGTTGTCCGTCATGGCATCCAGGTACGAGCGATCCTGGTCCACGAGGTAGGTATCCCCAGGATCGATGCGTTTGCCGATGGGATCCTGGGCGAGGATCGATGCCCTGATTCCGGCGGCACTGCGTTCGGTGATCGCGACCCGTTCGAATTCCTGATAACTCAGGCCGCCGATAACCAGGGACCGTTTCCCACCTGGGCGGCCAAAGGTGGCCAACTGGTTATTGAGGCAGCGGCGGACGGTCCCGCCACGTTCGACGGCGGTGTTCGGACCACCGCTGAATCCGTCCAGGGTCTGGTAGTCCACCAGGGTGTCACCGGGGAAGAACAGGCCTCGATCCAGGGGCGCGAGTTCCTTGGCCTGGATCACCGCGCCGGTCGTATTGGTCATGCCCGAGTTGAGGCTGATGAAACCCTGGTCCTGGTACACCGTGAGGCGCAAAATCAGGGTTGGGCCCTGGGGCAAGACGGTGGAGATCAGGAGGGAACGCCCCATCCCCAAGGCGTCATGGACCGGCAGGGTCCGGGCGGTGTGTCGGGCGCCCGGGGTCGTTGAACGAAAGCCATCAACCCGGAAGGCGGCTTCCGTAAGGAGGGGGGTGTTACGAGCCTTGTCATCGGCGCGGTAAGTTCCTGAGCGCAGATCCACCAGCACCCGGATTCGGGCATTTTCCAGGGTCGCGTAGTTCGCCTCCTGGATCAGGGCGGTTACGGCGGAGGTTCCTGCGGCGGGTTTCGGTTCCTGGGCCGGCACCACGAAGCTGATGAAGAGGGCCGCGATCGTTGTCAGAATTTTATTCATAAGAAGGAGGGCTCAGAGTTCATGGATAATACATGTGATACGGATTTCTTGTGAACTTCGTTGAACGGCCTGATATATACGTTTAAACAAATAATAGCATGACGATAAGTGTTGTGCTTGAAGATCAGGCATTCCCCCATTCGGAGTCCCCCCATGTCGGTCATTTCCATCGTCTACTTTTCCGCCACCGGCACCACCAAGTCCCTCGCCGAAGCCATCGCGGCTGGGGCGGGTTCCGGTGCAGTCCTGGTTCCCATTGAGGGGAAACAGATCGTCGAAGGCCGCTTTCAAGATGAAGCCCTCTTGGCCAAACTTTCGGCTAGTGACGCGATCATTTTTGGCAGTCCGACGTTCATGGGGGGCGTGGCCGGCCAGTTCAAGGCCTTCGCCGACGCCACGGCCGGCATCTGGTATCAGCGAGCATGGGCTGGGAAACTTGCCGGCGGCTTCACCACCAGTGGCTCCCCCAGCGGAGACAAGCAGGGAACCCTTCAATACCTCATGACCTTTGGCATGCAGCACGGCATGCTCTGGACCTCCCAGAACGAAATCAGCGGTCTCTTTGCGGGAGTGCCCCCGGATCAGGCGGTGAACCGCTTGGGGAGCTATTCCGGGGTTATGGGCCAGGCGGCCCCTGGCACCCCTCTGACGGCCGGTGATCTTGAGACGGGTCGACTCTATGGTGCTCGTATCGCTGGGTTCCTGGCCAAAGGGTGAGTGCGGCGGTTTCTTCCGGGGCCTGCAAGATCCTCGGGTGGAGGATCAGGCCTGCGAGCCCGAACGCCATCGAGATAGAAGACATTCGTGATGTGGGACCGACGCCGTGTCGCAACTTCCCCGGGCCCAGGGAAGTTGCAGGCTGGAAACCCCCATGAACCACATCATTCCGACCCTGCTCGTCCTCCTGTCCACGGCTGGCGGTTTGGTGACCGCTGCCGAGACCGCCTCTCCCTTCTTCCCCCTAGCGGGGACCCTGGCGGAGAATCCCTACGCCCAGGCGGCATTGGCGAAGATTCCGGGGATCCTCAAGGCTGCCGTGCCTGAACCTGGGGTTGCGGGAGTCCAGCAGGCCATGCCGAAGTACACGGACCTGAAGAAATATGCCGATCAGACCCAGTTGCTGGTGTGGGCCTGGCTGTGCCCTGGGACGCCCCATCACCAGCAACCGGCGGTGTTGGCCAAGATTGTGGCCCGCCTCGACCTGCTGAGCACGGCCCAGCCAGGCGGTACCTATTCCCCCCTGTATCCCGGGAAGAAGGACAACCACTACAATCTCTTTATATTGGAATCCCTTGGTGTGTCCGCTGCCGCGTTGGTTCACGGCGCGGTCGCACATCTTCCCTCGGCGTCCGTCGCCCGTTGGAAGGAAGCGATGCGGGTGGGCCTCGCCTACCAAGCTGAGAATCCTGCCGGTCACCAATTGGACGGGGAATACGGGGTCATTCCCAACGTCGACCTGCGTTACCTCAATGCCTTGGCGGCTGGGATCCATCTTCTGGGTGACGTGGGAGACTACCGGGCCACCTCAGAGTCCCTGCTGACGGCGACCGAGGGACACCTTCTGCCGGATGGTGCCTTCCACTACTTTGGGGGCGAAAATGAGTGTTTCAGTTACCACGAATCCAACCTCCGTGACCTGGCCCGTTACCACGTCCTGATGGGCAGCGCCAAGGCCAAAGAGCTTATCGTCCGCTCCCGCAATTATTACCCATTGAGCATCGCTCCGGGCGGGGTCATCGAGTACACCACGGCCCCCAGCTGGAAAGCCATGTGGAATGCCAGCGGTAAGACCGTCGGGCCCCAGATCGTCGCCCACTACGCCGATGACGCCGTGAATCGCGGCATTGCCCGCGAAGAGGAAGCTCGCAACCCCGGTTACCCGGAGGCCTACCTGTCGGACCTGCTGATCGGCATGGGGTGCTGGGACGCGGGCAAGCCGGTGGCCGAGGCCCCGGACCGGGTGATCCTCCCCGATGCCAATGTGGGTGGCTTCCGGGCCCGCTTTGGCCGCTTTGCGGTGGTCGGTGATGCCCGGGACCACCGCAGTCAGGTCAATCCTATCCGTAGCGAGAATGCCGCCCGTTCCCAGATGCAGGGTCGGAGTTTCGGCATCTCCAGCCGCGTCGGGGCGACCGTGGCCCGGGCCGATGCCGGTCGCGGCCGCCTCGATGCCGCCCTGCTGCGGGTCTATCCGGCGGTGCAGTTTGAGGTCGACAAACCCTTCTGGCAGGGCGCGGCAACCTTGGCCGATGGTGGTCCCGGCACGTCGATCGTTGCCGGACCCCGGGCCAGCCTGTCCATCGCCTATGATATGGGGTCGGCCAAGGCCGGTCCGACCTACGTCCCCCGGCCTGGCTGGCGTGGGTTGGAGGCCTGGCACGTGACGGAGGACCATCTGGTGGGGTATGTCGCCGTCGAGGCCACCGCTGACGGTCAGGCTGAAAGTCTCACGGCGCGGATTGCCCTTGGTTATGGACGGGCCGGGCCGGATCTGCTCCCCAAGACCATCCAGACCGTCAGCGACGGCCTGTGGCGTTACGGTGACCTGATGGTGCGGGTGGTGCAAAGCGACTTCGGGGCGGTGCGCCTCGACGAAGCCGCGCCCTACTTCCGCGAGGAGGCCCCCAAGGCCACGGAGATCATCCTGGGCGGCGGCGAACCGGTGGGTCGTCAGCCTGTGCCTGCCGGTACCCGCCGGGCCGCGGTGATCGAGGTCTATCCCGCCTGGGCCAAGCCCGCCGAGATTGCCGTCACCACCGCCGACGGCGTAGTCACCCTGACGGTCGCCGGCCGTTCGTCCGTGCGCTTTAATGCCGTCAACGAGGCCCGCACCATTCCCATTCCCGCTGGAGCCCAGGTCCATGCTGCCAGCGGCCCCATGGCCCCGGCCCCGACGGCGACCATCGCGCCGGGTGCCCACGTCTTGGTGGTGACCGGCAAGCCTGACTGATCAGGCCCCGGCCTGGCGGAGGTAGTCCTCCACCGTCGGTAGGCGGTCCCGCTTGTCGCCCAGCACGGGGCGGCAGGCCAACAGGCCCCGGGTGTAGGGGTGCTGGGGGTTGGCGAAGACCTCGGAAACCACCCCGTCTTCGACTTTTTCCCCTCGGCGCATGACCACCACCCGGTCCGCCAGTTCTGCCACCACTCCCAAGTCGTGGGTGATGAACAGCACGGCCATGCCGCGTTCCTTCTGAAGACGCTTCAAGAGGTCGAGGATCTGGGCCTGGATGGTGACATCGAGGGCGGTGGTTGGTTCATCGGCGATCAGCAGGCGCGGGTTGCAGGCCAGGGCCATGCAGATGCACACCCGCTGGCGCAGGCCGCCGGACAGTTCGTGGGGGTAGGCGTCCAGGCGTTTTTCCGCCTGGGGGATGCCCACGGCCTGGAACAGTTCCAGGACCCGGGCTCGACGCTGGGCCGCCGTCAGGTCGGTGTGCAGTTCCAGGGCTTCGGCCACCTGATCGGCCACCGTCCACGTCGGATTAAGGGCCGACATCGGCTCTTGGAAGACCATGCCGATCTCGCCCCCGCGCAGCCGGCGCAGGCGGGCGGGATCCATGGCCAGGATGTCCTCGTTGCCCCACCGGATGGTGCCGGAGGGGTAGGTCGCCGGCGGTGTTGGCAGCAGGCGCAGGACGCTTTGGGACGATACGGATTTGCCGGACCCGGATTCCCCCACCAGGGCCACGACCTCGCCGGGATGGATGGCGAAAGAGAGGTTCTTCACCGCTTCCACGGTGCGGCCCTGGCCTTGGAAGGTGACGGTCAGGCCGTCGAAAGTTAAAAGGTCATTAGGCATGGGGGGATTCTTGCATGTCCGGGGTCCGGGGTCCGGGGTCCGG
>CAIUVD010000231.1 GCA_903902515.1 uncultured Planctomycetota bacterium
AGCCGCGCCGGCGGCTTCGTAGACACGCTTGCCGAAGTTTTGGGCGACCGAGGCCAGTTTCTCCTTGGCAGCGTCGATCACCGCCTGGTCATCGGCGGCGCGGGCCTTCTCGACGTCCTCGATGGCGGCTTCGATGTCGGCCTTCTCGGTGCCTTCGAGTTTGGCTTCGTGCTCCTTGAGCATGTCGCGCATCTGATTGACGAGCTGTTCGGCCTCGTTCTTGGCTTTCGCGAGGTCGGCCTTCTTGGCGTCGGATTCCTCATTGGCCTTGGCCTCCTGGACCATGCGTTCGATATCGTCCTTGGACATGCCCGAGGAGCCCTGGACCTTAATCTGCTGCTCCTTGCCCGTGGCCTTGTCCTTGGCCTTCACTTCCAGGATACCGTTGGCGTCGAGGGCGAAGGTGACTTCGATCTGGGGGGTGCCCCGGGGCGCGGGGGGAATGCCGTCGAGGGTGAACTTGCCCAGCTGACGATTGTCCCGGGCCATCTTGCGCTCGCCCTGGTAGACTTGGATGTCGACGGCGGGCTGGTTGTTGGCGGCGGTGGAGAAGACCTGGCTCTTTTGGGTCGGGATGGTGGTGTTGCGCTCGATCATCACCGTCATGATCCCGCCTTCGGTCTCGATGCCGAGGGACAGGGGGGTGACGTCGAGGAGCAGCACGTCCTTCACTTCGCCCGTCAGCACGCCGCCCTGGACGGCAGCGCCAACCGCCACCACTTCGTCCGGGTTAACGTCCATCTTGGGCTTCTTGCCGAAGATTTCTTCGGCAACGCGCTGGGCGCTGGGCATGCGGGTGGAACCGCCAACGAGGATCACCTCGTCCACGTCCTTGGTGCTCAGCTTGGCGTCCCGCAGGCAGGCCTCACAGGGGCCGCGGGCGCGGTCGATCAGGGGCTTGGTGATGGACTCGAAGGTGGCCCGGGTTAACGAGGTGTTGAGGTGCTTGGGCTGGCCGTTCACCATGGTGATGAAGGGCAGGCTGACGGCGGCGGTGGTGACCTGGGACAGGGTCTTCTTGGCGCTTTCCGCCGCCTCTTTCAGGCGCTGGAGGGCCATCTTGTCCTGGCGCAGGTCCAGGCCGCCGTTGGCCTTGGCGAACTCGTCCGCCAGGTGGTTGATGATGGCGTCGTCAAAGTCATCGCCGCCCAGGTGGGTGTCGCCATTGGTGGCCAGCACTTCGACCACGCCATCACCAACTTCGAGGATCGACACGTCGAAGGTGCCGCCGCCAAGGTCGAAGATGGCGATCTTGCCGCTCTTGCCCTTATCGAGGTGATAGGCCAGGGCGGCGGCGGTCGGCTCGTTGATGATGCGGCGGACTTCGAGGCCGGCGATCTTGCCCGCGTCCTTGGTGGCCTGGCGCTGGCTGTCGTTGAAGTAGGCCGGAACGGTGATGACGGCCTCGGTGACGGTCTCACCCAGGTAGTCTTCGGCGGCTTTCTTGAGGTACTGCAGCACCATGGCGCTGATTTCGGGCGGCGTGTACTGCTTGCCGCGGATGTCGACCTTCACCAGTTCCTGGGGGCCGCCGACGACCTTGTAGGGCACCAACTTCTCTTCCGAGCCGACTTCGCTGTGGCGACGGCCCATGAAGCGCTTGATGGAATAGACGGTGTTCTCGGGGTTGGTGATGCCCTGGTTGCGGGCCATCTGGCCGATCAGCCGGTCGCCCGTGTCCGCGAAGCCGACCACGGACGGGGTGGTCCGCAGGCCTTCCTGGTTGGCGATAACCACCGGCTCGCCGCCTTCCATGACGGAGACGCAGGAGTTGGTGGTACCGAGGTCGATGCCGATGATCTTGCCCATGATGGTATGTCCTTGGAAAGCAGCGTTTAGAGGGTCGCGAGCAGGGTGGTCAGCCGGCCGAAGGGCACCGGCTTAGGAAACAGCGCCACGGCTCCGGAGGTGGTGGCGATGCGGGCCAGGGCCTCGGAGGCCCGGGCCGACATCAGCACCGCCGGGGGATGGGGACGGTGGTCCTCCATCCAGGCCAGGAGTTGAAACCCGGTCATGTCCGGCATGTCGATGTCCGACAGCACCAAATCGAGGTGCTGGGACGAGGACAGGACTCGGATGGCTTCACCGCCGTTCGCCGCAAAGGACGCCGACCAGCCGAAATCCGCCAGGGCTTCCCCCAGGGACTCCCGCAGGAGGCGGTCATCATCAGCGATTAGGACGGAACGCATGGCAGGGTGACGCTTTGAAGAACTATGGAGCATTGCCCATGCCAACCCGAAAGTCGGTCATTTTGATGCGGTAGCAACGAAATCGCCGACCAGGCCCAGGGAAAATGAGTTATTTTCAACCCATGGGAAAGGCTTCGTAAAGGTGGGCTTCTTCACGGCTCGCTCCGCGCACGATTTTCCTCCCCCACACGGAGCCGCTCCCACGGTACGGTGATGGTCATGATGCCACTCCCCGCCGTCGTCCGTTGGTTATTCACCCTCCTGCTCCTGGTGCCGGTCTGGGGGGCGGATCCGCCGCCCCGGGTGACGGCCTCGTTGCAGACGGTGGCGACCGGGGTTCAGGTGCGCCTGTCGATCCAGGACGGCTGGCACCTCTACTGGCAGCAACCGGGGGACAGCGGCCTAGCGCCACGCCTGGCCTGGACCCTGCCTCCGGGCTGGTCTGCCGGGGCCCCGCGCTTCCCGGTTCCGACCCGCCACGTCGAAGCGGACCTCGTGACCTTCATCCATGAGGGCGACCTGGTGTTGGAAGTGCCCCTGACCCCTGGCCCGCCGAGCCCCGGTGGGGTGGTGGCGGTGCGGGTCGATTACCTGGTGTGCCGGGAATCCTGCCTGCCCGGGAAAGTCACCGCGGAACTGCCCCTGACGGCCACCGGCACCCTGCCCGCCCCGGGCATCCCCTGGCCCCACACGGCGCCGGTGGATCCAGCCCAGGCCGGGATCACGGTCACCGCCCGGGGGGTCGGCAACGACCTCCTGGTCACCGTTCAGGGCCAAAACCTGCCGACCCCGCCCAGCCATCCCGTGATGCCCGCCGTGGAGGGCCAATTCGCCCTGCTGCCGCCCCAGGTGGTCCAGGCCACGGCTACCACCTGGGAGCTGCGCCTGACGCGCTCAGCCGGGGTCGCGGAACCCACCCGGTTCTCGGGCCTGATCACCGGCCTGGGCACCACCACGGTTGCCGTCGATGTGGCCCTGGGGGCGATGCCCGCACCCGCTGCTGAAACGGGGGGCTGGTTGGCCGCCGCCGCTGCGGGCCTGCTGGGCGGACTGATCCTCAACCTCATGCCCTGTGTCCTGCCGGTCCTGGCCCTCAAGGTGCTGGCCTTCGGCAAGGCCCGCGAGGCGGGTCAGGGCGTGGTCGGCCCAGCTCTAACCTACACCGCCGGCATCCTGACCACTTGGCTGACCCTCGGCCTGGTGCTCCTGGCCCTGCGGGCCGCCGGTCTGAGCGTGAACTGGGGCTATCAACTTCAGGAACCCCTGGTGGTCCTGGCCCTGCTGGTGTTATTCCTGGCCCTCAGCTTGAACCTCGCGGGGGTGTTTGAAATCGGCCTGGCCGCCACTCGCGTCGGCGGGGGCCGTAGCGGGCCCTTCTTTAACGGCGTGCTGACGACCATCGTCGCCACCCCCTGCGGCGCCCCCTTCGCCTCGGTGGCCCTGGCCTATGCCGTGGGCGCTCCGGCGGCTGAAGCCCTGGCGGTGTTCGCGGCCCTCGGCCTGGGCCTGGCGGCGCCGGTGCTGGTCCTGGCCCTGATTCCCGGGGCGGCCCGGATCATCCCCCGCCCCGGGCCGTGGATGGAGGACCTCAAGCGCCTGCTGGCCATCCCCCTGCTGGCGGCCACCGGCTGGATGGTCTGGACCTACCTGGCCCTGGCGGGTGGGCCCACCAGTTTCGTGGTTTTGGTTGGTCTGCTGCCCCTGGTGATCCTGGCCGCCGGGGCCTGGGGCCGCTTCCAAATCCAGGGAGGCCGCGCCGCCCTGGCCCTGACTTTGGCCGCCGTACTCGGCGTCTTTGGCCTGGCCGCCTGGACCGCCACCCAGGCCGCACCGTCCGCCGCCAGTGGCCACCAGGAAGGCCCCTGGGAACCCTGGAGCCAGGCCCGGGAGGATGCCCTGCGCACTTCCGGCACCCCGTTTTTCATCGACGCCACCGCCGCCTGGTGCCTGACCTGCCAGGTCAACAAGCGCACCACCCTCCATCAGGAGGCGGTGGCAGCGGCCTTCGCCCGCCGGGGCGTGGTCTGCCTGCGGGCCGACTACACCGCCCGCGATTCGGCCATCGCCGCCCTCCTGACTCGCCACGGCCGGGCCTCGGTTCCGACCTATGTGCTGGTGGATGGAAAAGGACGTTCTTCCCTCCTCCCCGACCTGCTCACCCCGACTATCGTGCTCGACGCCCTCACCCCCATCCCGGAGAAATCCCCATGATCCGTTCCCTCATTGCCACCCTCGCCCTGACCGCCGCCCTGGTGGCCGCCGACCCCGTAGCCCCCGGCACCGCCGCCCCGGCCTTCACCCTGCCCAGTGCCACCGGCTCCGCCGTGTCCTTGGCCTCCCTCACGGGCAAGACCGTGGTCCTGGAATGGACCAACTACGACTGCCCATTCGTGAAGAAGTTCTACGTCGGCGGGGCCATGCCGGCCCTCCAGGCCAAGTGGACGGCCCAGGGCGTGGTCTGGCTGTCGATCAACAGCAGCGCCCCCGGCAAGCAGGGCCACCTGACGGGCAACGCCCTGACCAGCCGCATCGCCGCTGAGAAGGCCGTGCCCAGCCATTTCCTGGTCGATAGCGACGGCACCGTCGGCAAGGCCTACGGCGCGACGACCACCCCCCAGATGGTGGTGATCGACGGCAAGGGCACGGTGGTCTACCACGGCGCCATCGACTCGATCCGCTCCACGGATGCCGCCGATGTGGCCAAGGCTACCAACTACGTCGATGCCGCCCTCACGGAACTGGCCGCCGGCAAGCCCGTGACCACGCCCCAAACCAAGTCCTACGGCTGTGGCGTGAAGTACTGATTTGTTCGCTGAAGGTTCAGGAGGGAGTTGGGGAATGGACATCGCGTAACCGCATCCGCTCGCTTCCCGCGGGTGGTTCAGGTGCGCGTGCTCCGGACCTCAGTTCCCTCCTGTGTTTTAAGGGGCCTCCGCAATCGCCTTGGCGCGGGGAAAGCCACCCCATTCCCCCCGGCCTCGCAGTCGCCAGCATGCTCCCCGTGCTTATCCTCGATCAGGTCCGGAAATCTTTCTTCGATCCCGGGCGGGGCGAAGTCCGGGCGGTCGACAACCTGACGCTGGCGCTGGAGCCGGGCGTCACGGCCCTGGTGGGGGCCAACGGCGCGGGAAAAAGCACCCTCCTGCGGCTGATGAGCACCCTCCTGGTGCCAGATGCCGGGACCATCGCGTGGGACGGGCTCGATGTGGTGGAACGGCCCGAGGACCTGCGCCGTCGTCTCGGCTACCTGTCCACCACCACCCGCCTGACCCCGCGCTTGACGGCCCGGGAGGTCCTGCGCCACATCGGCCACCTCTACGGCCTGGACGGCGCCGACCTCGACGCCCGCCTGGCGGCCCAGGTGGCGGCCTTCGGCCTGGAGCGGGTCCTCGACCAGCGGATGGATGGCCTATCCACCGGCGAACGGCAGCGGGTCAATCTGGCCCGGACCCTGCTGGCGGACCCCGACCTGGTGGTGCTGGACGAACCGGCCACCGGCCTGGATCTGGTGGCGGCGGCCCAAGTGCGGACCGCCGTGCGCCTCGCCCGCCGCGAAGGTCGCCTGATCCTGCTGGCGACCCACCACCTGGACGAGGTCGAAGCCTTGGCCGACCGCCTGCTGGTGCTCCACCAGGGACGTGTGGCCTACGACGGCCCCCCGGGGGGTCTTGGCCAAGGGGAGGGTCTTCGGGCCGCCGTCCTGGAGCTGATGGACGAGGTGCCCCATGGCGTCTAAGGGCTGGAAGACGGTCTTCAGGACGGATTTGCGGGAGGTCCTGCGGGACCGCCGGACCCTGTTCATCAACCTCCTGCTCCCGGTGCTGCTGTACCCCCTGATGACCCTCCTGCTGGTTCAGGTCAGCCAGATTGCGGCCGCCACGCCACGCCCCCCGCCGCGCATCGCCCTGGTTGGTGCGGACGGGGACCTGCAGCGAGCCCTGACGGGCCTGACCTTGGTGGCCCTGTCCCCCAGCGAGGCCAAGGCCGCCACCAACCCCGACCGGGCCGCCGCCCGGGACATTCTGCGTCGTCACGACCTCGTGGCCGTGCTGTCCGTGGAGGGCAACCGACTGGAAATCCGCCGCGACGAAGCCCATGCCCGCATCGATCGCGCCGAGGAGGCCATCAACAAGGCCGTCGGTCAGTGGAAACGCCAGCGCAGCGAGCAGGCCCTGGTGGGCAGTGGCCTGAACCCGGCCGACGTCCTGGATCCGGTGACGATCATCCGCTCGGGCGTCGCCCCGCCGGTCGAAACCATCCGCACCCGCCTGGCGGGCATCATTCCCCTCCTCCTCGTCGTTCTGGCGGTCAGCGGGGCCATGTACCCGGCGGTTGACCTGTTGGCGGGCGAACGGGAGCGGGGAACCCTCGAAACCCTGCTTTCGTTGCCGGTGCGGCGACGGGATCTGTTCCTGGGTAAACTGTTGGTGGTCCTGGTGGCCGCCCTGGCGGCGGTGCTGTGCAACCTGATGAGCCTAGGGGTGACCGCCGCCCTGGTCGGCAGTCAGGTGGCGGCCGGGGGCCTAGAGGGATTCGACGCCCGGACCCTCGCCGGAGTCGGTTTGCCGACCCTCGGCCTGTGCCTGCTCCTGCTCCTGCCCCTGGTCATCACCATTGGCGCCGTGGCCCTGGCCCTGTCGGCCGTGGCGACCTCGGCCAAGGAAGCTCAAAACCACCTCGCCCCCCTCCTTTTGGTCGTCGCCCTCCTGGGTAGTGCGGCGGCCATCCCCGACCTGCGGCCCAACCCGGCCCTCGACCTGATACCGGTGACCGGCGCCACGGTGGTCCTGCGGGCGGCCCTGGAAAATCCCGGCCGCGTCCCGTGGGGCGATGCCTTCCTGGTGTTGGTGGCCAGCGTCTGCACCGCCGCCGTGATTGTCGGCTGGGCCGTACGCCTGCTGGAGCGCGAGGACATCCGCTTTCCGGGTCTGGTGCGGGCCGGCTGGGGCCGCTGGCGGACCTGGGGCGTAAACCCCGGCCCCGGCGGCCTGGAGGCCCTGGGCCTGGTGGCGGTGGCCGCTGCCGGCATGACCCTCGGCGCGGGCCTGTTCGCCCAGGCCGCCCCGGCAACCCTGGTGGTCACGCCCCTCATCCTCTTTATTGCGGGCCCGGCCCTGCTTCACGCCTGGACCGGCGCTTACCGCCCCGCGCAATTGTACTGGATCCTCCCCACTTGGCGCCAGGCCGGTCTGGCGGTTTTGCTCTCACCCCTGGCCATTGCCGTCACCCTCAGCGTTGGGGTCACCCAGCAGTTGGTGGTCGATCCCGTGCTGCTGAAGCCGGTCGAGGAGCAGATGCGGAAGATTCTGGGCGACCTCAGCACCATGGGTGGCCTGCCGCTGCTGCTCCTGTGCACCGCCATCGTCCCCGCCGTGTGCGAGGAACTGCTGTGCCGGGGCCCGATCCTGGCGGGCCTGCGCCGAGCCCTCGGCCCGACCACCGCCGTGATCGTCAGTGCCCTGCTGTTTGCAGCCCTGCACCAGAGCCCCTTCCGGTTCGTGCCCCAGGCAGTTCTCGGGATCCTCCTCGCGATCCTGACCCTGCGCACCGGCAGCGTCATGCCGGCGATGATCGTCCACGCCCTGCACAATGGCAGCCTGGTGGTGGCGGAGACGGTCCTCCGCTAAGGGCTACTACTCCCGGAAAAGGCCCCGCATCCGGCGCATGAAGGTCTTGCTGGAACTGGCTTCATGGCTGGGGATGGGGGACGTGCTGCGACGGTGGAGGCCCATCAACCGCGTGATGAGGTCGTCATAACTGGAGGGCCGGCGGGCGGGGTCCTTCTCCAGCATCATCAGCAGCAGCTCCGCCAAGCCGGGGTCAAAGTCTTCGACTTCCATGGCCGGATGGGGCGGCACCTGGTGCAGATGGTCGTTGATTAAGGCGATCGGATCCGAGCCCAGGAACGGCGGACGGCCGACGGCGGCGTGGTAGAGGGTGGCCCCGAGGGCGTAGATGTCCGCCCGGAAGTCGGTGCCGACCGGATCCCGGGCTTGTTCCGGTGCCAAGTAGGCGGGGGTGCCAGCGATTCGGCGGTCCGACTCGGTAACATCCTTGCCGTGACGGCGGGCCAGACCGAAGTCGACGATCTTGGGGTGGCCAGTGCGGGCCAGGAGGATGTTGCCCGGTTTGATGTCGCGGTGGATCAAGCCCTGGGCCTGGGCGGCCTTGAGGCCGTTAGCGATGTGGATGCCGATCTTGATGACATTGGCGCAGGTCATCGGCTTGCGGGCGATGACCCGCGCCAGGGACGGGCCATCGATGAACTCCATGACGATGAAGGTCGCTTCCCGGCTGCTGGTCACGTCCTGGACCCGGACCACGTTCTGGTGATCAACCAGGGACGTGAACTTGGCCTCCTCGCACAACTGCTCGGCCAGATCCGGATGGCGGGACAGCATCCACGGATAGAGGACCTTGAGGGCCACCGTGGTCTGCATCAGCAGGTGGGTGGCGCGGTAGACCACCGCAAAGCCGCCCCGGCCCAGTTCGGCATCAATCCGGTACTTGTCGAGGATGTCGCCAATCCCCGGCAGGGTGCCCTGTTCCTCGACGATGCTCGACGAATCCAAATTGACGGTCACCGGACCCGCCATGGTCCCAGAGTCCGGGGTGATGGCCGCCACCGGGCTTGCAAACAAGTCATCCGCCAGGACCACCGGCAACGGCACGGGGGGCAGCGCCTGGACCTCCTCGCCCACCGTGCCATCGCTGGCGAAGGCCCCCGTCAAATCAACGTCCAGCAGGGTGGATTTCATGGGGTCATCACCAGGGAGGCAGGATCAAGGGCCAGGCCGAAGGCCGCGAGGCTGTCGCGCCGCTGGCCAGAGGGTACGGGAAAACACGACCAAGCCCGGGGTTGGCGCAGGGCTCCTCCCGGGATGGCAAAGCCGCCGGGCGGCAAGGGACCGACCTGAAGACAACGATCGACCCCGAGGGCCGCCTGGCGACCCGCGTGGCGGATCACCACCACGCCGCCCACGACCTGCGGGCGCAGACCGAGGGGCCGGGAGAGGGGCGTGACCAACAGAGAGGGCGGAACTTCATCGGCGGCCAGCACCCGCTCGACCGCCGTCACCGGCACGGCCACCATCCACGGATGGCAGACCGCAAACAACCACAGGTCCTGGGTCACGGGGTGGTCCGGGGCAGGAAGGCGGCCAAGGCCTCGGCGGAGAAGGGTTTCGTGACGTAGCCGCTGGCCCCGAGGGCCGCCGCCAGATCCCGGTGCTTACCACCCGCGCGGCTGGTCACGACCACCACCGGCAAGTCCTTCCACGCCGGGACGGCCCGGATTTCGCGCAGGAGGTCATACCCGTTGAGGCGGGGCATTTCGAGGTCGGTGAACACCAAGTCGATGCCCCCCTGCCGTAGGCGGACCAGGGCGTCTTCGCCATCAACCGCCGTGAACACCCGGACTCCGAGGGGCACCAGGGCCGCCTCGGCCGCCCGACGGACGGACAGGCTGTCATCGACAAACAGCACCGCCGGACCGACCGGACCCTCGGCCAGCACGGCCATCGGGTGTGACGGTTCCGGCAAGGACGCCGGGGTCGCCAGCAGCAGACCAGCCACATCAATGATCGGCACGAGGTCGCCGTCGCCGGTGATGGTAGCCCCGGCAAACAGGGGATGGCCCGACAACAGATGGCCAAGAGACCCGACCACGATGTCGGTCTGGATGCCCAGGTGATCGACCTGCAGGGCCCAGCGTTGGTCGCCCAGGCGTAGCAGCAGGACGGGGCCTTCGTCGCGGCCCGGCAGGCCGAAGAGGTCTGCCAAACGGCGCAGGGGAACCTGGTCGCCATCCCACCACAGGCGGGCGGAACCGGCGCTGCGGACGACCTCGACGCTGTCGAGGTCGAGGAGGTGCTCCAGGAACACCATCGGTACCGCGAACCGCTGGCCGCCCTGACGCACCAACAACGCCCGGGTGATTGCCAGGGTCATGGGCAGGGTGGCGATGAAGACCGTGCCCTCGCCCCGGCGCGACAGGACGCGCAGGGAGCCGCCCAGGCGTTGGATCTCCCGCCGGGCCGCATCACAACCAATGCCGCGACCACTGACCGCATCGGTGGCGGCGGAGGTCGAGATCCCAGGTACGAACACCAGGTCGGCAATCGCCTGATCGTCGGCACCCGCCGAGAGCAGGCCCAGAGCCCGGCCCTTAGCAGCCAGGGCGTCAAGGTTCAGGCCGTCGCCATCGTCGCGGACCTCCAGCACCATCTGGCCGGAATCCTGGCGGGCGGTGAGGGTAATGGTGCCGACCGGCGGTTTCCCCCGGCCTTCGCGGACCGCCTCGGGGGCGATGCCGTGGGCCACGGAATTGCGGACCAAGTGGAGCAGGGGCCCGGCCACACCGTCGATGATGCCCCGGTCGAGGGTCAGGTCATCGCCGGCCAGGGCGATCTGCACGGAACGGCCCAGACGCTGGGCGGCATCGCGGGCCGCCAGGCGCAGACGGGTGAACAACTGACCGACCGGCACCATGCGGGCGCGGGTGATGCCAGCCTGCAGGTCGGCGACCACCCGGGCGACGGCGTCAGCATCCTCATCCATGCCACCAATGCCGCCGCTGATGCGGGCCTGGATCTCGGCCATGTCGCCATCGATCTCGGTCAGGCTGCGAGCCAAAACGTGGATGTCCTCATAGCGATCAAGTTCGAGGTCCGTGAATCCAGCGGCCGGATCGGCGGGCCGGGAGAAACTGGCGGGCCGGCCGTCGAGACCGCTGAACTCGTAGCGTTCGCGGAACGTGGCGACGGTAGCTGCCAGACGGTGACGACTGGTGCTGAGGTCGCGTTGGAAGTCCTGGAGGAGAGACACCCGGGTCCGCAGACGGACGCGGTCCTGGACCAGTTCGCCGGCCAGGGCCATCAAACGGTCCAGTTGGTCGGCACCGACGCGAATGGTGCGGGCGGCCTCAACCTCGGGCGGGATCTCGGGCACGACCACTTCGCTGGGGGCCCGGACTTCCGGCTGCAGCGGGGCCGGTTCAGCCTGTCCGAGCATCCGACGCACGGTGCGTTGAGACTCCAGCAGGGTCGCCACCAGGTCGGGGCCGGGGGCGCCACCCTGGGCGGCATGCTGCTCCAGCAGATCCTCGGCCCGGTGGGCCACGGCCCCGACCTCGGCGAGGCCAACTGTATTGGCCGCGCCCTTGAGGGTGTGCCAGGTTCGCATCAGGGCGGCGGTGGTGTCGGTCCCGGCATCGAGATCGAGGGTCAGGTGATCGAGGTGATCGACCAGTTCCGCCGCCTCGGCGGCAAAGGCTTCCAGGACGATCGGATCCACGGGTTCCGCCGGGGACGGCTGGTCAAGGCCGACGGCCACCGCCAGGGTCCGGGCAAGGGTATCCGACTCGGCCCGACGATGATCCAGTTCCAGGTCGAGCAGCCGACCGAGATCCGGCAAGGCGCGCTCCACCGCCTGGCCCAGGCGAGTAGCCTCGGCCGAGGCCAACGCCAGGGCGTCACAAGCCTGGCGCAGGGATCCGAGCAGGGCCCGCACCGCCTGAGCACCCTGGGCCAGTCCCGTAGCCCCGACCTGGGCGCTGCTGCCACTGACGGCATGGCAGGCATCCTCAGCGGCTTCCAGCAGGGCCACCCGGGCCTGGGCCTCGGCCGAGGCCGTGGTCAGGGCCTCGGCATTGGCCGCGACCTCGGCATTGGCCAGGAGGTCGCCCAGGACCTGGCGCATGTCGGCCGCGAAGGTCTCGCGGACATCATCGAGGGAGAACCCGTCCATGGGCCGTCAGGAAACCTTGAAGCGGGCCAGGGCGGCGCGCAGCTGGTCGGCGGCCTGGCCAAGGCCCTGGGACAGGCGCAGGGATTCCTGGGCCTGGCGTTCCGTCTCGCGGGCGATGTCCGAGATGCCATCCATAGTGCCCACGACCGTTGCCGCGTCGTTGAGGTTGGTGCGCGACACGGCCACGATGCCACCCGCCAGGTTGGCAGATTCGTTAGAGGCGGATTCGATGCGGACCAGTTCCGAACCGGCGGCCAGCACCGCGCGACCTTCGTCTTCCACCACTTGGGTCTGGCGTTCGATGGCACCCACCGACTCGTTGGTCTCGGCCTGGATGGTACGCACCAGTCGGTCGATTTCCTGGGTCGCGGTGGCGGTCCGTTCGGCCAGTTTGCGCACTTCATCGGCAACCACGCTGAAGCCACGGCCCTGTTCACCGGCACGGGCCGCTTCGATGGCGGCATTCAGGGCCAGCATGTTGGTCTGTTCTGAAATTTTGGCGATAGTGCCGACGATCGAGGTAATCTCCATGCTGCGATCACCAAGGGTCTTGATCTTCTTGGCACCGGATTGCACGAGGGTGCGGAGGTTTTCCATGCCGCGCACGACGTCTTGCACCGAACGGGCACCCTGCTGGGCGGAATCCTGGGTACGCTTGGCAGCACCGGCGGCGGTTTCGGCGTCGGTCGACACCTGGCCAATCTCAGCCCGGATACGCTGTACAGCGGCGGCCGCACCGGCCACGGCGCTGGCCTGATCCGAAGCACCCTTGGCCATGCCGGCGGAAGTTCGGCCCAGTTCGGTCACGCCCATGGTCGTGCGCTCCAACTGGGCGGTCACGGCGGTCATCAATTCCTGCCACGATTCCATCATCTGATTGAAGGCGTCGGCCACGTTACCCAGGGTACCCTCACCGACCGCAGCGCGGGCCGTCAAGTCGCCATCGGCGGCCTGGGACACGACCGTCAGCAAGCCAAGAATATCGGCCTGGAGGCGCTCGTTTTCTTCCTCGATGCGGCGCTGCTGAGTCTTCACGGAACTGGTGAAGCCGTTGAACACATAAGAGATCAGCAGGGCAGCGATGATGGCGGCGATGACGCCCTTGGTGCGGGTGTCGCGGTAACGGTCGGTACGTTGAACGACCAGTAGGTCGAGTTCCGGGCCCACGGCGGCCTGCAGGGCATTGACCTGGGTGATCAGGGCCCGGGCGGCGGCGGCAACCTCGGCCGAGGAGGTGGCAGGCACGGCCGGCACCAGCAAGCCGCTGCGGACCTTGTCGGTGAAGGCATTGAGGGCGGCC
>CAIUVD010000232.1 GCA_903902515.1 uncultured Planctomycetota bacterium
CTGGGGTGGCGCCCCGCGCGGCCCTGACGGAGAAGGGGGCTATTTCTCAGATATCCGCTACAGCCTGATGGCCTACGATCTGCCCAGCAAGAGCTGGTCTCCCGCTTATCCGAATATGTGGAGCAGCACCTTCTGGACGTCATCCTACGATCCACTCCTGCAGACGGTCATGCGCCAACGCTTTCTTGCCGGATTGGCGGACATCAACCACACGGTCGATTTTCTCAAAGCGCAAGGCCAGATTCCCCGCCCGGTCTACACCCGTGAGTTAGGTCCCCCTCTGGGTGAGGTCAACGCCGCCACCATGGCCGCCGCTGCCAAAGACGGAGTGAAGCTTGATCCCACCGATGGGCTCGACCAGGCCGAGCGGCAGTGGCTACACCGCAACGATGTGCGGTTGTGGCAAACCTACGCCACCTGGCACGCCGAAGCCTTCCAACGGGAAAGCGTCGTGGTCGATCGGGGCGAGGTACGGCTGCCCGACGAGCAGGCGATCGACAATCAATACGCCCATACGGTCTTCCCCAGCGACCATGGACCACTAAAGGACCGCCGTTTTTTCGGCGGCCAGGTGGGTATGGTCGACGGGTTCTGGTCCAGCGGCGAAGTCTTCTTCGATAAATTCTCGATGTACGATTACGTGAAGGCCAATGGCAAGCTTGCCCATGTCAATATTTGGGCGCCCTTCGCCAAGACCCCGGAACTGATGCGTAATCTGTATGATGCCGGGTTCCAGTACGCCACCTTCATCGGTGACACGGCGGAAACCACCAAGGTCATCCGCGCTTCGGACGGCTGCGCCGAGCTGCCCGCCCTGGTGCCTCAGCACCACCTGCCATCGATACTTGAGGTCATGTATAACACCCAGCGCACCCTGGGACCGTCCGACCGTATCGTTGGAAGCGACAACCTCACCATTCACAGTCAGAGCCGCGAATGTGCCGACATGGCTAGCATGTCGCGCTTGGCAGTGGTCGACATCGCCAAGCCCGGTTCAATCACCTACCGTCTCGACAACGGCGGCGAGCCCTTTGCTTCGGGTCTGTCACTTCAGCTTGATGGTCGCATCGCCCCCGGATCCAGCAATTACATCCAGGTGCTGCTAGGCGAAACGCCCGAATCCCTGGGTGAGGTAGCCAAGCTGACCGCCGACAAGCTACCGTGCCCCAACCACTGGGAGCTTTTCATGACCAGTAAGACCACGGTCGACCTGGGCGAGCGGTTGAAAGGCAAAAAGACCGGCGTGCTGCGCCTTGTGGTTCACGCCAAGGGCGCCTTCGACGCCACCTTCTTGATGGAACTTAAAGTCGCCGGCCAGTGGCCTCAGGGCAGTGGACATCTTGCAAGCAATCCTTTCACCATGCGTGAACAACGCACCTTGAACTTGTGGGTCCAGGACCGGGTGGTAGCCGAACGCCTGGTGGCCCGGTACCGCAAAATCGGTGGTGAGGACGCCATCACCACTCAAGCAAGCCGTATGCTAACTGCGGGCCAATACCGCAGCGTCCAGCGCCTGATCAATGGTGCCATCAGCGAAGTGTTACCGGCGCGTTATGCCGTGCGCGGCCACGGTCGTTTGGGACGCCATGCGATAGAGATCGCCCTGCCCAACGATCACCAGGCTCTGGTGACCACCCTCCACACCGTCACCGCCGGGGCATACGAATTCACGGTCGTCGGCGAAACTGCACGTCAGGATTTCACCATCAAGGTGCCCGCGACTGATGGCACGCGCTGGACCCTAACCCAGTCCCAACCCAATCGTTTCCGTCTTGCGGTTAATCCAGACGGCGCCTTGGTAGCCAAGGATGGCGCCATCGTCGCAGCCGCAACGGCGGTGGTGATCGCCGAACCTACGGCTACGCTACCGACGACTTTGGTGGCGCGCTACCTGGATGGCAATCGCAACTCAATCAAGGTTGATCTCCAGAATCTCGCGCTGATGGGCGGTGGCGAAAATCTGAGTCTGCCAGTGGCTCCAGGGGTGAGGGTCGAACGGACTCCGGATCGGCAGGCCATAGACGGCAAAAAGGACTGGCCACAGCGCTATGACCGCGTCGAACTGAGCCTCGACAACCAAGGAAAGGTGACGGCGATCCGCGCTAGCTATGGACACGACCAGGGCCGTATCGCCAAAATCACACCCTACTCTCCCCTGCCTCCGTTCAGCAATGGGACGCTCACCCTTGAGAATGGCCAGACCTACGAATTCGACTACGGCACCGAGGTTGACACCGTAGCCCTCCACGGCTTGGCCCGCGCCTATGAGGCTTCCATGCTGTTGGCGGGCTTGCGCCCTGGATCCGAAGTGAAGATCGATTACTCGCCCTACACCGAAGGCGGCACGAGCCGTCGGCTCCTTAAGATAGCCCAATCCCATCGGGTGCTTATGACCCAGGATTTCACCACCGCCCAGGGTGACGACTGGCGTGTAGCTGCGGTCAGCGCCGAGGGAGTGGTGGTCGCACGCCATAATCCCGAACCACACAATGGCGATAACACCTCCGTGCTGATGCGGCCGGCCAAGCCTTTTGAACCCGGCACCGTGGTCTATCAGGTTAAGTCGGACAAGCCGCTCGGCACCACCGTTCTGGAATTCAGCGCCCGAGTCTACGACGATTCCAGCTCCATCGACTTCGCAACAAGCGTGGATGGTGGTACAACCTGGGTTCCCTGTGGTCGCTTCGACAACACATGGCAGAACTGCTACCCGCAGTCCGTGCGTCCGTGGAAGGTCCCCTGGAACTTCATCGATCTGACGCCGGTCGCGACCGGACGCATCGAACTTTTGGTGAAACTGACCCTGCGCGTTAATCCCGCCGACGACCGCATGGCCTTAGGGCGCATCCGGGTCGTGACATCTGAGCCATCGGCCATGCAGTAACATGGGCTAGGGTTGGAGCCACATGGTTTCAAGCTGTGGTCATCCCATTCATGCGATACTCACCAGGGCAACCTTAACATGCGCCTACCGTTCGTTCTAACTATCACCTTGAGTGCCATCAATGTCTGGGGTGCGGATCCAACCGAGGTCATGCTCGATGTGGTTTCCTTGGGGCATACTAGCTCTGAAGAAGATCATCGGCTGTCTACGTCAGGGACCGTGCCGAGTGTCCGCATGGACACGGTTCTGGGAGCCCGATCACGCTCTGATTCCGTACGGATCTTGGCCGAACAAGGGTCCCGCCTCACGTGCACCTTGGATGCAGGACAAGGAGATGCACCTCTTTTACTTGAAATCCAAGAGATCCACCTTCGCCACCCCCAGGTATTCGGCTACACCGTGGAGGTGAACGGCACGGAGGTTTATTTCCGGACCTACCAGGAAGTCGGAACAGGCCCCAACCACTATTTCGTCGATGTACCAAGGCACCTTGCGCCGGATGGCCGGATGAACGTGACCTTTTGTAACCAGGGCGATGCCCCGGTGGCTATCGGTCGCGTGTGGGCCTATGGGAATTTTAACCAGCTTACCCAGGCGGACGGCACCTGGCGACCGATGGGTATGCTCGCTCAAGCACAGGTGCTGGTGGGCTGGGTCGGAAAACCTGGGAAACAAGCGACCTTTGAAGAAGAGCGCAACCTACCGAAAGATCGCGATCCAGCGGCTTGGAATGAATTGCGCAAATACTTCACCGAGAGCTCAGCCCTCGCTCCGGGGTTCCAGACGACCTGCAACTACCTGGGCTACAATGGCAGTGATCTGCAAACAGAGATGGATTCCGCCATCAGCACCGCCGGAACCAACAACCTCCAATGGCAATTTAAGTTTATGGGCGGTGACTGGGGTGGACATCCCAGTCTACTGGATGGTAACGGCGGAGATTTTTATGATGTGCGCTATAGTCAGGCAGTCTATGACCCCCTGACCAAACGGTATGCTCCCACCTGGCCCGGTACCCCCGGCGGCACCATTTGGCCGACGGCTGGTGCTCCAACCCTCAACCAGTTTATCGTTAATCGTTCACGTCTGACGGCGCGTATGCTGGGTGAGCGGGTTGGTCTGCTGGCTGCACAGGGAGTACGCCCCACTGAAATATGCCTGGTAGGCGACGAGGGACCTTCCTACTGGTGGCAAGGTGGATTCGGGGATTTCTCGCCTGAAATGGTGGCCGCCGCCGCCCGTGATGGAGTAAAGCTTGACCCTGGGGAGCTGACTCCGGCAGCCCGGAAGTGGATGTTTGATATCCTCACCGTCCGTTATGAAGAACGATGCCGGGCCATCGCCGATGGCCTCGGACGAGATATTATTGCGGTTGACATGGGGAAGGTGCATCTGCCCTCCACGCAATTAGCCGATGCGGTCTATTCTCATCCCTTTTTGAATCAGGCCTTTCCCTTGTTTGATCCCCAGTGGGAAGGCTGGCAGAACGGCGTCAATGACTATGCCTGGGCTGGAGGCGAACCGCTGGAATACGTCAACCCGTCCATTTCCGATTATAATGCCAGCCAAGGGAGCCTGGCGATGGTCAATCTCTTTCGTCCGATTCTCGATATCACCTATCTGGATAAGTTGTACCAGTGGGGGATGGGGCACATTGCCTGCTATCAGGAATTCTCCGGTGATGCCACCACCTTCAGTGAAGCACTCGCGGGCGTGGATAGACGGACCAGTCTACCAGCCCGGCATTACCTGCGCCACCTGATTGACCTTACCTTTTCACGGATGACGAGCCTTGATGAGGCAAGCACCGTGGTTCAGGGCGAGAATCTGGACTTGTCGACCACCATGAGCAAGACCCTTATGCTGGTGGACCCGAACAAGCCAGGACGCTTAGTCCTGCGCCTCGATGGGAATGGCAAGGCATTGCCAAAAGACCTGTCCGTCCATCTCGATTTTGGTCGCGCCAAAAAGAATGAGCAGGCAAGCCAAATTAGGCTCCTGGCGGGCAAGGATATCAAGTCCCTACGGGAAGTGACGGTCATGTCAGCCGACCAGTTCAGCCGAACGCCCTACTGGCCTCGTCAGTGCACCGCAGACCTTTCCCTGGGGACGACCCTCCAGGACATGCTTCACGGTTATGTGGGGATCGAGTTGGTCACCGCCAAAGGAGCAACGGAGACCGGGTTACGCAGGGTATCGGTGCACTGCGCCTGGACTCGCGCAAGCGGTCAGCAGGTGGGCAATCGTCCAACTAATCGTGACATGCGCACCCGCCGCCTGTGGATGCAGGATCGCGCCATCACCGAACGACTGCTCGCCCGACACCGTGCCGCTGGTGGCACCGACGCGACCCTCCGTGAAGCGGAACGCCTGCTCGCCTACGGGCAATTCAACAAGGCACATCGGCTCCTGAGTGGCGCCCATTCTTTGCTTCTGCCAGCCCGATTCGCCGTTCGAGGAATGGGGAAGCTCGGCCCCTACCCGATTTCGGTCACCTGGTCGGATGCTAAGGCCGTTGGGTTGGTGGAATTGCACCAAGTCAATGGAAATGGGATAGAACTGGCCATTCAAAGCGATACCGCCCTCGGGGCTGAGATCCGGTGCGGAGGCTTGGAGCCCAAAGGACGTTATGCCCTCCTCGTGGAGAAGGGTCGTATCCGCCTAGCTGCCGATCCTGCTGGACCCTTGGAAGCAGATGCCACTGGGTGGGCGACAGCGTCCTTCCCCGTTTTCGCCAAGCCGCCATTTGGTGGCGATGGATTCCTCGCCAAACACACCGGACGAGTCCCGAGTCGCCGTCTGACCGCTCTCTGCACCGGCAAGGATCGTTATGAAGTTCAAGATCCCGATTTGGCGCTCTACAACCCCCTGCGCATCACCGCCACCACCACGGTGATCCAAGAGCGTCGTTCCGACATCAACGATTCACAAGCAACCAAGGCCGGGCCATCCACGGGCGACCGGGTTGAGATCACCCTCGACGATGCCGGCCAAGCCCTCGCGCTGCGCTCAACTTTCGGCAAGGCCACGGGTACGATCCGCTCGTTTACCCCGCCCGCCGTCCATCCCCAGCCCTGCAATGGCATCCTGGAATTGTCCGACGGCCGCACCTTCGAAATCATGTATCGTCATGGTTGGTTCACCCATTTCAAAGTTCCGGGCCTTAAGCCCTGGGCACGCAATAACCACCTGACCGATTTCGCCGCCGCCCTCAGACCCGGAATGGAAGTCCAACTGACCTACAGTCCGTCCCTGATTCCCGGGACCGCGCCCCGGCTACTGAATGTTACCGTCCCGTCCGCACCCAACCCTAAGAACGGTCGTTGAATAACGTTAATCCCCCATGCCAGAGAATTCACATCCCACCATGCCAACTCCGGATAGCACGCTGATGGATCCTGAATCCTTAATCGATGATCAGATGCTGGTCGCTGACGAACAGGACCAGTCGACCCATCAGTGGGAGATCTCTGGTGACGTTACCGCTGAATCCTTGCGATCAGAAATGGGTGGACTAGTCCGCCACTATGAGGCCATAACCGTGACCGGAACGGGAAGCCGGGTAGTTTTCACCCTGCGGCCGCGTGATAGTGCTCGCGACCTGATCCTAGAAATTCAAGAAATTCATCAGCGTCGTCCACAAGCCTTCGGGTATACGGTGGAGGTCAATGGAACGCCTGTTTATTTTCGCACTTACGAAGAAATTGGCTCCGGACCAAATCATTACTTCGTCCAGATTCCAGCAACCCATTCATCTGCCAAGAAATTACGAATTACCCTGACGAGCGCTGGTGCGACCGCATTTAGCCTTGGACAGATCTGGTTGTACCGTGATTTTTTCGCCACGGTAGACGCTGCCGAGCAAGTCTACCGGCCGATGGCGTTGATGAGTCAGGTGGTAACTGCGGCGGACAAGGGCCCGGAACTCTCATCCTTTGCACCCTATGGCGATTTTCGTGACGCCCACTTCGCCAAGGAGCCCTATGTCCATACCCAAGGGATGATCCGCGAGCGCCTGGAACATGCCTATGCCACCGGCCGGCCCCTCCAGATGCTGTTTAATGGTCCCACCTGGAGCGGTGGCTTTGCTGGTCCCGATGGGGAAGGCGGCTATTTTAATGATGCTCGGTACAGCCTGCTGACCTATGACCGGAATCGAGGTGCCTTCCTCCCCTCCTATCCCAATATGTGGAGCAGCCGGTTCTGGTCGACATTCCGTGACCCACGACTGTTGGACGTCATGCGCCAACGGTATGTCGCCTGTCTCAGGGACCTGCAAGATTCCATCGATATCCTTAAGGCGCGAGGCAAAGACCCTCTGGTGGTGA
>CAIUVD010000233.1 GCA_903902515.1 uncultured Planctomycetota bacterium
CCCCGGACCCCGGACCCGAAAGTCCCCTTCCCCGCCGATCCGACCCCCCATCATCCCGCCCCGCATCGGAGTCCACATGGCCCAGGCCGTCATCAATCCCCGCATCCGCGGCTTCCTCTGCCTCACCACCCATCCCACGGGCTGCGCCAAGAACGTGCAGCAGCAGGTGGCCCTGGCCAAGAAGTCGGCTCCGGGCAAGGGCTTGGGCAATGTTCTGGTGGTCGGCTCATCGGCCGGCTACGGCCTTTCCTCGACCATCACCAGCCTGTTCGGCTACGGGGCCAAGGTCCTGTCCGTGGCGTTTGAACGCCCGGGCAACGGCGACCGTCCCGGCAGCGCCGGTTGGTACAACCTGGCCGAAGTCCATCGCCTGGCCAAGGCCGAGGGCCGCCACATCGAAACCATTTGCGGTGACGCTTTCAGCCTGCCCGTCACGGAACAGGCGATCGCCGCCCTCAAGGCCCGCTACGGCAAGATTGACACCTTTGTCTACTCCCTGGCCTCGCCAAAGCGCACCGACCCGGTGACCGGGGTCACCCATACCAGCTGTCTCAAGCCCATCGGCCCGACCTACACCAGCCGGACCGTCGACCTCGACACGGATGCGATCAAGGAGATCTCCATCGCCCCGGCGACCGACGCCGATGTCGCCAACACCGTCAAGGTGATGGGCGGCGAGGACTGGGAACGTTGGATCACGGCCCTGGCCGCCGCTGATCTTTTGGCCCCGGGCTTCAAGACGGTGGCCTACTCCTACATCGGCCCGGTGATGACCCACGCGGTCTACCGCGCCGGCACCATCGGCGCCGCCAAGGAGCACCTGGAAGCCACGGCCAAGCGCCTGGACACGCTTCTGCAGAAGACCATTGGCGGCCACGCCTGGGTCAGCGTCAACAAGGCCCTGGTGACCCAGGCCAGTTCCGCCATTCCCGTGGTGCCCCTTTACATTGCCCTGCTTTACAAGGTGATGAAGGAGGCCGGTAACCACGAGGGCACCGGCGAGCAGATCCTGCGCCTGTTCAGGGACCACATCGGACCGGGTGCCACGCCAACCCTCGACGACCAGGGCCGCATCCGTGTCGATGACTGGGAAATGGATCCCAAGATCCAGGCCGCCGTCGCTGCCCTATGGGAACAGGTGACGACCGAAAACCTGTCGGCCATCAGCGACTACGCCGGCTTCAAGCACGAGTTCCGCACCTTGTTCGGCTTTGAGCTGGACGGCGTGGATTACGGCGCTCCGGTCGAAATCGAACATCCCCTCGTCTGAGATATCGCCGGGGCTCTTTCCCCTGGGGGCCTCAGCTCCCCAGGGGAAGCCTTTTAAAATTGCTCCGGCGTCTTGGTCAGGGTCGGCGGGGTTTCGGTCCGTCCCAAACGCCGCTCCCACCACCAGGCATAGAACACCGGCACCGAGAATAGGCTGAGGAGGTCGGCGATCATCCCGCCGATCACCGGCAGAACCATCGGCCGCAGGACCTCGGCCCCCCGGCCGTCGCTCCACAGGATCGGGATCAGGGCCAAGAGGGTCGTGCAGTTGGTCATCAGGGCCGGCCGGCGACGGCGCAGGCCGGCCAGGAACACCCGGCGCTGCATCTCTTCCAGCGTCTTCGGCGGCAGGCGGAACTGCTCGTGGAGGTAGGTGCCGAGCAGAATGCCGTCGTTGAACATCACTCCCAGCAGCACCAGGAAGCCGACGATCACGGCGGTGGTCATCTCGACCCCCGCCAGCCACACGGCGATGAAGCCGCCCGCCGTCGTGACCGTCAGATTGCAGGTGACGATGATGGTGGTCGTGAGGGCCGAGCGGGTGCCGACGTAAATCAGCAGCATGATGACCAACGAGGCGGCGATCACCCAGGTCATGGTGGCGTCGGTCTTGAGTTTCTGTTCGTAGGACCCGACCCAACGGAAGGTCGCGCCCTCGGGCAGGTGCAGGCGGCCGTCCGCCAGGGCTGTCCTCAGGCGGGCATCGGCGTCCTGCACCACCTCGACCTCGCCCCGGTCCCGGGCGTTGAGCAGCACATACTGGGTGCGCTTGCCGGCCTCGCGGCGAATCGCCATCGGCCCGATGGTCCAGGTCAGGGCCGAGGCGGACGGCGCGCGAGCCACCTCCCGCACCGGCCCCGTGAGTCCCAGGGCCTCCCCCGCCGGGCGGGTGACCTCCACCCGCCGTTCACTGAGGATGGTGGTATTGCGCTGGGTCGTCAGGTCCTGGGTGGCCAGCCACGCGGCGGCGGTCGGGCCCTCCATCTCCACGGTGAAGACCATCGGCTCGGCCACCAGGCTGCGCAGGGCCACCGCTCCGTGTTTCCCAGCTCCGATGGGAACTTGGAGGAGCCCCATCTCGTCGATGTCGTCCCGGCGTTCGCGGAAGTAACGCAGCCGCACGCCATAGCGTTGGGTGCCCTCGACGGAGAACGCCAGGGGCATGCCGCCGAGGGCCGTCTCCACCGCCTGGAGGACCTGTTCGGCGGTGATGCCGAAGCGGGCCATGCGCTGGGTGTCGAGGCGGATTTCGCCATAGGGCTTGCCGCCCTCGCGCTGCATCTGCACATCGGCCGCCCCGGGCACCGCCTGGATGACCTTCTCGGCCTGTTCGGCGAAGCGTTCGAGGCCCGGGCCATCGTCCCCCAGGACCTGGAGGGCGATCGAACTGCGAATGCCGGTCGAGAGCATCACCACCCGGGTCTGGATCGGCTGCAGCCACGACGGCGCGACCCCGGGAATATCCGTGGCGGCGGCCAGGGCATCGCGGACCTCGGCCAGGGTCCGGGGGCGGCGGACGATGGTGCCATCGGGCTGCACATGCTCATGCACCGGCCACGCGGCGTAGGGCTTGAGGAGGACCACGGTTTCGATCATGCCCAGGGGCGCCGGATCGAGGGCGGTTTCAGCCCGGCCCATTTTGCCCATCACCTGGGCGACCTCGGGCACGGTTTCGATCTGACGGTTCTGGGTGGTCATGACCTCCAGAGTCTGACCAAGGCCCGCCGCCGCCGGCAACGACGGCATGAACAGGAGGGCCCCTTCATCGAGGGGCGGCAGGAAACTGGAGCCGATGCCGGGGAAGATCCGGCGCAGGCCTTGGTCAACGGTGGTGGCCGTCAGGTCGCCGCCCAGCCACGCCACACCATGGCGCAGGGGCGTACTGAGCGTCGCCCAGCCAACCCCCAACAGCCAGCCGGTCAGGGCCAAGGACAGCAGGGCGGCGGTGAACGCCCAGCGTTGGCGCTGGATGCGGGTGAACGCCCAGTCGTAGGCGACATGGATGCCCCGGCTGACGGGGTTCTCTTCGTAGGACACCAGCCGTTCGCTGCCCAGGCGCCACACCACTCCGGCGGCCAGCAGGGCGACCAGCGGGGCGACGATCAGGCCGGGGAGGGTGATGTGCCAACGGTCGTGATCGAAGCCCAGGGTCAGGCCGGCATCAAGGAACCAGCCGAAGGCCAGGCCCGCTGCCAGGCCCGCCAGGCCCAGCAGCACATCGCGGCGGATCTGCCACGGTGGCAGCAGCAGGCGGCACAGGACCGGCACCAGCAGCATGCCGAACAACACCGCCCCGGAGATGGCCAGGGTCTTGGTGATGGCCAGGGGGATGAACAACCGCCCGGCTTGGTCGGTAAGAACGAAGATCGGTAGGAAGCCGATGATGGTGGTGGCCGCCGCCGTCAGCAGGGCCCGGGATACCTCCTGGGCGCCGGTGATTACCGCCTCCACCACCTCGGGATCGAAGGGGCTGCGGGGATCGGGTCGACCCCCAGCCCGGCGGCGCTCCTGAAGGGCCACCAGGTGCTGGGTGATGTTCTCGGTCATGACGATGCCGAAATCGACCATCACCCCGATGGCGATGGCGATGCCGGCCAAGGACATGAGGTTGGCCCCGACGCCCAGCAGGTGCATGGTCAGGAAGGTGGCCAGCACGCCGAGGGGCAGGGTCAGGGCCACCGCCAGGCTGGCCCGGGCATGGAGCAGGAACAGCACGACCACCAGCACGGTGACGATCAGTTCCTCGATCAGGGTGTGTTCGAGGGTGGCGTTGGTCTCGCGGATGAGATCGGAACGGTCGTAGAAGGGGACGGTTTCTAGGCCGGATTTGGCGAGACTCGGAGCCAGATCGGCCAATCGCGCCTTGAGGGCGGCGATCACGCCGCGCGGATCCTCGCCGATGCGCAGGGC
>CAIUVD010000234.1 GCA_903902515.1 uncultured Planctomycetota bacterium
CGCCAGCTTCGACAGGTCGATGGCCACCACCTGGTTGAAGTCCGCCAGGCCGACGCCGCCGTGGCTGGCCCCGGCGGTGCCGGTGACGGTCTTCTGCTTGAGGCCGCCCGCACCGTTGTCGGTGACGCCGAAATCGTCGTCATTGGCAACCCACAGGGTCGAGCCGCGCAGGGCGAGGCCCTCCACCTTGTCGTGGGGATAGGCGCCGCCGAGGTACTGGTCGAGGTCCACCACCAGGGTCTTGGTGGCCTCGGTGATGCCGGCGGTGTTGATCGCGGTCTTGGCCGCGCTGGTGGTCAGGTTCTTGGTCAGGGCTTCGATGCTGAGACTGGGGTACAGTTTGCCGGTGGTGGCATCCGTCGGGTCATGCACATCCGTGGCGGCGCTGATGTCGATCTTGTAGATGTTCTTGGCACCGGGGTAGGCGTCAGCCCGCTCGATGATCAGGAACTGGGTGGCCGACACGGCGACAATTTCGCTGACCCGGTTCTTGGTATTCGGGCTGGAGGTCGTCGAGGATTCGTCGAGGAGGACGATGTACTCCTTGGTGCTGAAGTCCGCCAGGGTGATGTCGACGATGCGCAGGATCGGCGACTTCTTGGCCTGACTTTCGGTCTGGCCGTTCATCAAGGCGTTCTGCATGACGCCGATCAGGCGGGTGCCATCGGGCGACAGGGTCAGGCCTTCCATGCCCCGGTTGGGGATGCGGCTGGCCAGGACCGCCGGCAACTTGCGGGGCGCGGTGCTGGCGGTGGTGATGCGCTCCATCTCGGTGCCGTTGGCGGCCAGATGGACCAGGAAAGGACCGTATTCATCGCTGATCCAGAAGGTGCCGTCGGGCAGGGCCACCAGACCTTCGGGATCAATGCCATTCACGTCCGAGAGGGCGGTGGTCCCGACGCTGCCGTCGGCATTGATTTCGTAGGCGGTCTCGTTGGTGAATCCCGTCGAACCGGTGGGCAGGGGCAGACCCGAATAGGCAACCCCGGCGGCGGTCTTCATGCCGATGGTCGCCAGCAGGGTCATGCTGCCGTCGTTGTTCATTTTGAACTTACCGATGCGGGGCTGGAAGGCCTTGACCGGGAAGTTCTTGGTACCACTGACGGCGCCGTCGACGTTGGGCCCGCGATCGCTCATCAGGTACACCTGATCGGTGGTGCCAGGGACGAACGTCATGGCGCTCCCCCAACCGCTTTCCCGGACCAGGACGCCCTTGGCCGCCGTGGTGCCAACGGAGGCCATCAGGCCCGAGGTCAGGGTGTAGTTGGTGACCGAGGGGGCTGGCACCGGGGCGTAGAGGGCTACCAGAGAGCCGCCCTCGATGATTTCGGTGTTGGACGTGACGCTGTCGGTGGTCCGGTGCTGCTGGGCGGCCAACAGGAACCAGCCGGGGCCGAGGAGATCGGCGGCGTCGATGATCCCCGAGGACTCTTCATCCTTGCTGAAGGGAGCGGCGGGGCTGACCTTGCCGGCATTGAGGGCCGGGGAGAAGGCGCCGAGGGCGCCATTGAGGGCCGGATCGAAGGAGGCCACGGGGGTCAGGGAGCCCGTGGCGATCTGGTAGGTCCAGATCTTGGCGGCGAAATCGACGTTACCCGGATCTTCCTGGATCAGCAGACGGCCATTCTTATCGATGGTCAGGTTGTCCATCATTTGGGGACCGGGGTTTTCATCGCCATTGATCAGGCAGGTGATGGTGCCGCCGGTCGCCGGGTTGGTGATATCGCTAAAACGCAGGCGCCACAGGCGGCTGCGGCCGACCTGGGGAGCAGGGGCGGTGCCGCTGGCAGGGACATTGCCTGCCGTGGTCGTACCATTTAGGCCATTCTTGGTGTCGTCGATGCGGTCCGTGGTGACAAAGTAGAAGTCGGTCGGGTTCTGGGGATCCCAGGCACCATCCTCGGGGCGCAGGAAAATGGTGCCCTTGGTGGCGGCATCGGCGGTCAGTTCGGCGTAGGTGTCAAAGGCGGTGGTGGCGGCATTGCCGGTGCTGCCGAGGGCCGAGCAGGTAAAAGTGGCGGGGATGCCCTTGGCGGTGCCGATACCAGTGGTCCGGTCCTCGGTGGCCAGGCCGTTGGCCTTGATGTGGTAGTACAGACCGCCCGTCAGGCCGGCAGCGGTAGCCACGTCCTGGACGGTTGGTGAACCTGGGAGCACGGCCTTGGTGCCGACATAAAGGCCGACGTAGCCCGGTGAGGTGTCATCCATCAGCAAGGCGACGGTGGTGTCCTGGGCTTTGGGATTGAGCAGGACGTTCTCGAAGGCCATGCGGCCCAGGTGGGGCAACTGGATGCTTTGCCCATCGAGGCTGGCACCGGACTTCGAGAGGTGGAGGAAGGCCCGGCCACTGGTGGTCTCCTCTCCATTGAGGTACAGCCGGGCAACTGAGGCGGGGACGCCCTTGCCAGTGGCGGCATGGTAAACAGCCGTCTCGGCGGGCAGGTCGGCGGAGCAGAACCGGTCGAAGGCCACGGCGGTGCCGGTGCTCCAGGTGCCGGCGGTGTAATCAAAGACCGACACGGTGGTGATCAGGTCTCCCAGGGACTGGACCGTCAGGTCGCTTTTGGCGATCTTCAGACGGCTGACGAAGGCACCGATGCCGCCATGGGCCCGGGCTACGCCCTTGTCCTTGGCGGGTTCATGGTTGACCAGGACGGTGAAGGAGCCGTCGCCGTTATCGTAGGCACCCATGCCGTCGAGGAGGCCGACGAGGTTTTTGGTGCCACCGGCGCCATTGTTATAGGCGTCGCCGGCGGTGGCGATGGGCTTGGTCAGCACGCCAGGGGCGAGGGGCACGAGGTGGACGGAATCGGCGGCGGCGACCAGGGTCGAGACGGCCAGCAGGGCGAGGGTCGGAACAAGGCGCATAGGATTCTCCGGGGCCTGATGGTGTGCCGTGACCAGTGAAGCGGCGATGAAGGTCGGGTGTGGACGATCGTCGCCAATCTTTGCGGGTTCTTCCTGGGGTGATCACGGAGGCTTCACGGGAGCGCCAAAGATGGGAGGGCATGGAACGGCTCCTTGATCGCTGGCATGGCCACCTGTTCACTACCCTTCACCAGCGGTCGCTGCTCTATAATGCCTGCTGGGAGGATCCGGCCCTCGACCGCGAGGCCCTGGCCCTGGGACCTCAGGATACGGTGGTGGTCATCACCAGCGGAGGCTGCAACGCCCTGGACTACGTCCTGGCGGGGGCCGGGCGGGTTCACGCGGTCGACGTGAATCCTCGGCAGAATGCCCTCTTGGATCTCAAATTGGCGGCGGCCCGTAGTCTGGAATACGAGGACTATTGGCAGATTTTCGGCCTCGGTCGGCACGGGGCCTTTCCTTCCCTTTACCTCGGTCAGTTGCGGCCTCGGCTGCCCCAGGCCAGCCGGGACATTTGGGATCGCCAGCAGCACTGGTTCCACCCGGATGGTGGCGGCCTGTACATGCGCGGAATGTCCGGGGTCATCGCCCGGGGTTTTCGCGGCTGGATGGCCGTCAATCCTAGCCTGCGGCGGGGCGTCCATGATCTGTTGGCCGCCACCACCTTGGACCAGCAGCGCGAGGCCTACGACCGCGCCGTCAGCCCGGCCCTGTGGAAGGGCACCCTGTCCTGGGCCCTGGGCCGTCGGTGGTTCCTCTGCCTGTGCGGGGTGCCCGGCAGCCAACGGGCCGAGATCGAGCGCACCGGAACGGATGTGGTCGGATTCATCCGTGGGTCCATGGATCGCGTCTTCCGGGACATCCGGTTGGCCACCAATTATTTCTACCAAGTCTATCTGCGCGGATCCTACACCCCCGAGTGCTGCCCCTCGTACCTGACGCCGGCGGGTTGGTCGGCTTTGCGGCGTGGGGCCGCCGAGCGGGTGACCAGTCACACCACGACGGTCAGTGGTTTTCTGGCCAGCCACCAGGGTCCGGTGAGTCGGTTCGTGCTGCTTGACCACCTGGACTGGCTGGGCGACCAGCGACCGGACCTCCTCACCGAGGAATGGGAATGGATCCTCCGCCGGGCGGGTCCCTCGTCCCGGGCCATCTGGCGCAGTGCCCATCCGGAACCCTCCTGGATGGCCTCCGGACGGCGGGCGGATGGCCGGCCCTTGGCTGATTCCTGGCTTCTCGACCGGCCCCTGGCGGCCCGGTTGCACCCCCACGACCGGGTCGGGACCTACGGCGGTTTCCACATCGCCCACCTCCACCCCCATCTGGATCCCCACCCATGAATCCTGCCGTCGCCCTGGCGCTCCTCCGTGGTTTTCCTGAAGGCGGGAATCACCAGCAACGACTGGAGCGCTTCTACGGGCCCCAGGTTGAAGCCTATGACCGCACCCGGGAGCGCCTGCTGCCCGGTCGCGCTAATGTCATGGGGGCCCTGGCGCTCCGGCTACCAGACCAGGCGACGGTGGTGGATCTTGGCGGCGGTACGGGATCCCACCTGGAGCACCTGGGGGAGGCCCACCAACGACTGGCCCGCCTCCACCTCGTGGACCTCTGCGGACCTCTCCTCGAGCAGGCCCGCCAACGCGGTGAACGGCACGGTTGGCGGCACCTGCGTACCCATCACGCCGATGCGACCACCTGGCGACCCTCGGCCCCCGTTGATGCGGTGATTTGTTCGTTCTCCCTGACCATGATTCCTGCTTGGTGGCGGGCGGTGGACCATGCGGTGACGATGCTGCGTCCCGGGGGGCTTCTCGCGGTGGTTGATTTTACGGTTTCAGGGGCTCATCCGGAGGCTGGATTGGCGGTTCGCCCAGCGTGGATGCGCATGTTGTGGCCGACCTGGTTCGCCCATGACGGCGTCCGTTTGTCGCCGGACCACCTGCCCTACCTGCGGGGTCGTCTGCAACAGGAGTGGCTCGTTGAGGGTCTCCACCGTCTGCCGTGGATGCCCCTACGGGTTCCATGGTATGGGTGGATCGGCCGAATCGGGACTTCATCCACCCTTCATTAGCCATCCCACGATAGCTCGCCGTGGCCACTTCCGGAGGTTTCCATGTTCGTCCGCATTCTGTGCAAGAATTGCAACTTCGAGGTCCACGATGGCCCTGAGTGCCACCATCTGATGGCCCACCGGGAGGATTGGGTGAAGTTCATGATCCGTCGGGCGGCGTCGGGCGGCAAAACGGCAAGGTTTTTAAAGACCCGGGTCGTCCCCTGTCCCCAGTGCAATAGCACCACGGACTGGATCAGTGTGGCCCCCGAGCAGTTGGCGTTGCCGACCCCCTGATCAAGTCCTCATCGGATCTTCATGACCCACGGGAAAGTGGCGTCGCGATGAACACTCCTCACCAGGCCGGCCCTCATACCACCAGCCTTGTCGATGCACCGGAGGGGGATGTCGGCGCTACCCTGGCGTTCACCCCGCGATCCTCCTCGGGGGAAGAGTCGTCCTCCGGTTCTCACCATAGTCGGACCACCGTCATCATCGCCAATCGGCGGGCGGCCGCTGCCCGGGCGGGGTTGCGTTTTGTCTTATTGGAGGAACTGGGTCGGGGCGGGATGGGGGTGGTGCTGCGGGGCCGAGACCCGGATCTTCACCGCGAAGTAGCCATTAAGTTATTACGCCATTCCGGTGACGACCGGCGTGAGGCCCGCTTCATCGCCGAGGCCCAGATCACCGGCCAATTGGAACACCCCAACATTATTCCGGTCCATGAGTTTGGCCGCGATGACGAGGGTCGTCCATGGTTCGCCATGAAATTGATCAATGGCCGGACGATGGGCGATATCCTGACGGCCCGGGCCAAGGAGCAGGCCGTCGAGCAGGACTGGCCGCTCTCCCGGCTGATCAGCGTCATGATCCAGGTGTGTCATGCCGTGGCCTTTGCCCACAGCCGTGGCGTGATCCATCGGGATATCAAACCGGCCAACATTATGTTGGGGGATTTTGGCGAGGTCCTGGTAGTCGACTGGGGCCTGGGCAAGGTGGTGGGTGATTCGTCGGTGGAATCTGTCCGTGATCACCAGCCTGGCGGCACCATGAGTGAAACGCCCGGCATCACCCTCGATGGGGCGATTGTCGGCACCCCCTGCTACATGCCCCCTGAGCAGGCCCGAGGTGAACTCGACCGCTTGGGTCCCCACGGTGACGTCTACGCCCTGGGTGCTTCCCTGTGCGAGGTCCTGAGTGGGCGGCCACCGATCACTGGCAGCACCGTCAGTGAAGTGGTCCGCAAGGCTTCGGCCGGTGAGGCCGTGATCCCCGAACGCGATTGGCGCGGCTACCGGGTTCCTCGGGAACTGGCGGCGATTCTTCGCCGGGCCATGGCGACCCGGCCCGAGGATCGCTATCCCGGCTGCGAGGCCCTGGCGGCGGATCTTCAACGTTACCAGGAACACCGGGCCGTGTCCGTGGTCGATGTCACCCTCGTGGATGCCATCGGGAAATTTGTACGCCGGCACACCCTGGCGACTGCCGTCGGCGGCATCGCCGCCGTGGCCCTGGGCGTCAGTCTGGTGGGTGGCTACATCCTGAAGGAGGGGGAGCGTCTTCAGGCCCTGGAGGCCCGTGCGGTGGCCGAAAATCAGCGGAGCCGGGCCGAAGAAGCCCTGGCCCAGGTCGAGGCCCAGCGGCGTCTGACGGAGACCGGTCGTCGTCGGGAACGGACCCTGGCGGTTGGCTCTGAACGTCAGGCCCGGCGTAATGAGCGCCAGCGGGCGGTGGCGATCATGGCCCAGGCAGACGCTGCCCTGGTCCGGGACCGCGCTCCGGTGGCCCGTACCCTGTTAGAGGATATTCCCCGGGAGGAGCGGGATTGGTCGTGGCGTCATCTGGTGGCTCGGGCCGCGGGTTCGAGCGCGACGATTCTGGCGACTCGGCCCGAGGAGGTTGTCGTGACGGCCGGAACCGGATTCGCCCTGGTGGGGGCCGAGGGTCGGTTGCGCTTTATCTCGACGGCAGGACAGGATCGTCCGGGCCCGACCCTCGCCCGACCGGTGGTCTCGGTGGCCAGCGATGAGGTAGGTAAAACCATCGTTGCCGGTTTGGCGACGGGTGGCGTGGTGTACCTGGAGGGAGCCACGGGCCGGGTGGTGGCGAATCGCGTCAGTCGTGAGATCACCCGACATGTGGGGATTGCTGATGGTCTGGTCCTTGGGGCACAGGCCCAGGGATTGCGTTGGACATCCGCCACGGACACGGGTGAACGGTCCCTTCCGGGTGTGACGGCCCTGGCCGTGGCTCCTGATCGGGGTTGGTGGGTTGCCGCCATTCCCGGGTCCCTGGTGGTCCGCACGGCCGACGGCAGTGAACGCCGGGTGGCCGTGACCGATCCCATCGAGCATCTGGCGGTAAGCCGGGATGGCCAACATCTGGCAGCTGTCCATGGGACTCGCCTGCGGGTGTGGTCCATGCCCATGGCCACGGTCGAGGCCGATCTGACCCCGGGGCCGGAGTTGACCGCCGTGGTCTACGGCGCCCAGACCGCCCTGACCCTAGGCACGGCGGAGGGATCCGTCCTGCTGTGGGACCAGGACCTGGCCCTCCCGACTCTCCGGCTGGAGGTCAGCCTTGGTCCGGTGTCCCAGCTGAATTGGTCGGCTGATGGTCGGGCTTTGGCAGTTCGGACCGGGGATCAGCGTCTGGTCATCCTTCGGGACTGAGGACAAGGACCATCAGTCACGCCGACGGAGCCGTACATCATCAGGCCGACTCTTTGGGCGCACGGTCCCCGGTGGCCAGGTAAGATTCTAAGAAAATGAATCCGGTCTTTGTGAACTTCTCCCAAGGTGAAGTTGGCTAACAAAAAGGCCGGATCGGCACTGCGCCACGGCAGCATCGATCCGGCCTTGGTGAGGCCTGGGAGGCGGCAGCGTTCTATCGTTCTTCCACCACCACCCGGAAGCCGAGGTAGGGCAGGTGAGCCTTGGCCATGAAGGCCGAGCGGCTGGCACTCCGACAGTCGTTGGGTTCGGAGCACCAGGCGCCGCCCCGGGCCACGCGTTGGGCGCCGGAGGTCACCTGGCGGTCGGTGATTTCCGACGTGGGATAGGGGGCCATGGCATCGGCGGTCCACTCCAGAACGTTGCCGTGGAGGTCATGGAAGCCCCAGGCATTGGGCGGGTGGGTGGCGACCGGCTGGGTCACCCGGCCGCTGCGGGCGGCATCCCAGAAGGTCGGCACGGCGAAGGGGCCGTTGGTGCCGCTGCGGGCGGCCATCTCCCACTCGACCTCGGTTGGGAGGCGGACCTTGAGGGCCGGGAGGGCGACCTCCAGGCGGGCGCAGAACTCCCGGGCATCATCCCAGGTCAGATTTTCCACGGGGAGGTCTTGGCCTCGGAAGTGGCTGGGATTGGCACCGCACACGGCCTGGTAGAAGCCCTGGGCGACTTCTCGATCCAGCATCCACACTGGACGGCTGAGGTGGGCCAGGAAGCGGGATTCATTCCCCTGGCGCCCGGGTTCATCAACCGGTGAACCAATCCAGGAGCGGGAGGCCGGGATCTTCCGGAAACGCAGGGTTTGTTTGGAAACCAAGACCTCGGCCCACGGACCATGCTGATCCTGCCCATCCGCCAGGGCCCAGGGGGCTATCCGGGATGGGGCTGGGGTCAGCGGGGTGGGATCCTGTGGCTTGGTCTCCGTGGACCGTCCCACGGTCATCACGACACCGGCCGCCGCCAAGCCGACCAGCGCAAGGCCACCGACCAGCATGGACACGCGCATCCGGGACCTCTTCGGGGGCGCCGTGATGACGGCAGGCATCGGGGTCGAGGAACGGCTGATAGGTGGTCGGCGCAGGTGGTCGACGGTGGCCGTGCCCGGAGCCCGGAGAGTCCGGGTGGTCGTCGGGCGGGCGTGGAGCGGAGAGAAGCCGTGACAGAGCCGCTCCAGATCTTCCCGCAGGGGTCCGGGGCCGGGATAGCGATCCGCAACCCGGCGGGCCAAACAGCGACGCAGGACGGATGCAGGGCCTGCGGCCAAACCCGCCAGGCGCTCTTCGGGGATTTCCCCACGGGCCCAGGCGTCTAAGTCCGCCCGTTGGTGGATCGCCACGGGCCAGGCGCCGGTCAGGGCTCGAAACAGGAGGACGCCCACCGCGTGCAGATCCGCACGGATATCCGCAGGAAGCCCCAGCAATTGCTCGGGGGCGAGGCAGGCATGATCGGGACGCAGGGGTTCCTGGGGGGCCGGAGGAGCCAGGCCCAGGCCGGTGATGCTGACGGTGTCGCCGTCGACCTTGACGGACAGCGCATCAAGGCCGAGGTGGGCCAGGCCGATGGTGGCGATGGCCTCCAATCCGCGGCACAATTCGACGCCCCAGGCCAGGGCGGTGGCGAGGGGCACCGGGCCCTCCTCCAATCGTTCGAGGAGCGTCACGCCGGCCGTCCGGGCATGGAGCACCCAGGGTTCGTCTGCCTCCAGATCGAGGGCTAGCAAGGGGGCCACCTGGGGGTGGTGAAGAGCCATGAGTTCCGCGGACTGGTCTCGCAGGCGGGCGCGAATGGTGTGGGCGGCGGCGCTCCGTTGGAGGACGGTCACCACCACCGGCAAATTGCCATCGGTCATCCGTCGGGCGGCGTAGCGTCGGAAGGTTCCATCCTGGCTCAGGGCCACCGGATCGGCGAGGCCTGGGACCGGAGGGAGGGGGGCAATCGAGGAGGAACCGCTGCGCATGGGAGGAAGCCTCGGTTAGGTCCACCAAGCCCCGGGCAAGATTCGATGAAGATTCGGAGTGTTGATCGGTGTATCAGCTCATCGTGTCTTCATCGGACCTTCATGGAGTGGTGAAGATGAACCGCACTACCGGAGATCTCCTCATGACTGCCCGCCCCCGCCTCGTGACGACCCTCGCCCTTCTGGTGGCGACTGTGCTTCCGACGTCGTGGATGCAGGCCAGCGAGAGCATCGTCATCGACGGCTCCAGCACCGTCTACCCCATCAGTCTCGCCGTGGGTGAACTCTACCACAGCAAGACCGGGATGGCGTTGGAAATTAACGTCTCGGGCACCACCGGCGGATTCCGCCTATTCACCTCGGGAAAAATCGCCCTGACCGGTGCTTCTCGCCCGATTCGTAAGGACGAAATCGAAGCCTGCGCTGCGGCCGGCATCACCTTTGTCGAGATCCCCGTCGCCCTGGACGGCCTGACGGTGGCAGTCGGATCCCAGAATCGTTTCATCGATCACCTGACGATGGCGGAGCTCAAGGCTCTTTGGCAACCCGGCAGCACCATCAGTACCTGGAATCAGGTCCGCCCTGCCTGGCCTTCTGCTCCGGTCGCCCTCTATGGTCCTGGCCGTAGTTCCGGAACCTTTGACTTCTTCACGGAAGCCGTGAACGGCAAGGCCCGCCTGGTGCGCGAGGAGTGGACGGGCAGCGAGGATGACAACGAACTCGTCCAGGCCCTGGTCGTCAATGGCAATGCCCTGGGGTACTTTGGACTGTCCTATTTCCAACAGAACAAATCCCAGCTCAAGGCGGTTGCCATCGATGCCGGCCATGGGCCGGTGATGCCCTCCCACGACACCGTGCTGGATGGTACCTATGTGCCGTTCTCCCGGCCCTTGTTCTATTACGCCGCCGTCAGTGCCCTTGATCGCCCGGAAGTACGAGGCTTCCTGGAGACTGTTCTGTCCTCACCAACGGTCGTCGAAGAGGCGGGCTACATTGCCCTGGATGATCGTCTGCTGACGGTGATCCGCCGACGTCTGGCCGACCGGGTCAATGGCAGCCTCTTCCAGGATCTTGAGGGCCACCCCCGTTTGGCGGAGATCTATTTGGGGACGCTTCCTGGAGCCCCGGTTCCGGCTCCAGCCCCTGCTCTCGCGGCGACTCCCACTCCTGTTGAGCCACCGGCGCCTACCCCGGTGAAGGTTGCCACGGCTCCCGTGGTCGCTTCGACACCTGCGCCGGCTCCGGTGGCCGTGGTTGCGGCCCCTGTCCCGGTTCCGGCGGCACCGATTCCCCAGCCGGTGGTGGTCGCTCCGCCTGCGGCTCCGGTCGCCCCACCCGTGGCTCCGGTCGCCGCCAATCTCCCAGCCCCAGAAATCGAACGTCTGCGCACCGCCGCGTTCGCCCTGGCCCGGGCCAGCCTCCAGAAGCAGCCCGATGCGGCAGAACTGAAGCGTCTGGGCCAGGAAGTCGCGACCCTCGCCGGGAGTCTGCCGTGACCCGCGCCCTCCCGGTGGTTCTCGGAGCCCTGGTGATTCTGTCCGGCTGCGGCTCCCGGGACGCGGCTGCTGCGGGCCAGGCCGTGCCTGCCGCCATGGTGGGCACGTGGCGAAGCGACACGGGTGGATTCGTCGCCATCGGGGAGCAGGCGGTGGTCCTGCGCCAGGCGGGTCTGGGGGATCAGGTTCTGTCGATCACGGCCGTGACCCCTGTGGCCGGTTCCGCCGCCCTGACCCTCGCCGATGGTCGGACCCTGCTGGTGGCTCCGGGTCGGACCCTGCGCCAGCGACGTATCGAAGATCAGGATCTCATCGGTTCCTGCGCATTCATCGACCTCTCCATCACCGGCCCGGCCCAACGGCTGTGGAATGAGGAATCCGTGGCTTGGCTGCCGCGTACTCCGGTGGTGGTTACCGCGCCCCGGGCCGTGGAACCGCCGAAGAGCAGCCCCGATGACCTCTTGATGGCGGCCCTGCAGCCCCTCGCGGATCTTCGCTGGTCATCGGCGGGCAATGGCCTGGTGGCCCTGGCTCGGGCCGGTGCCCCTTCCAGCGCCCTCCAGGCGGAGGCTGCCGAAATGGAACGTCAGCAGCGTTTAGCCGCTCTGGAGGTCCTGGCCCAGGCCCAAGGTCCTGAGGATGCCCGCGTCGCCGTGGCGGATCGCCTGATGGCGGATGTCCACCACTGGCGTCAGGCTACCGCGACGTGGTTGGGGGCCCGTCGGTGATCTCGTCGACGGGATCCGGAGATACCAGCCGCATCCGTCGGCTTCCCCGGGGTGGGGCGACCTCCTCGGGGGCCCCGATGCAGGGCGATCTTGCGGATTTTCCCCTCGCCGACTTGCTGCAGTTCCTGTGTCAGTCCCGGACGAGTGGCAATCTGGCATTGGAACGGGGCGAACCGACCCAGGTGGCGGCCCTGATCATTGCCGAGGGGCGCCTCGTGGATGCTCGCTGTCCCCCCGAAGGCGGGGACGAGGTGGTGGTCGCCCTCCTGGGTTGGCGCCATGGCCGATTTCTGTTCCTGCCGGGCGCCGTGCCGACCCATGGCAATGTCACAGCGGATCTCCAGGGGTTGCTCCTGGAAGGCGCCCGCTGGGCCGATGAGGTTGCGCGGGCCCTAACGGGCCTGCCTCCGGAAGACGCCATCCTCCATCCCGTTCATCGTGCGGGTGGCGGTGGGGCGCTGGTCTCTCGTCTGGCCTGGAACCTCCTAACGCATATCGACGGGGAACACACCGTCCTCGAATTGGTGCAGGGTTTCCGGACTCCCCAGCCCCTGGTGGCCCAGGCCTTGGCAGAACTGTGGCGCGCTGGGTTGGTGGCCATCGGGCCGGACACGGCCTTCCTAGCCCGCATCAGCGTTCGACGTCAGGCCGAGCCCCTGGGGGACGGCAGTCCCGCCGATCTCATCCTGGGGGCGACGATTGCCCCCAGGACCTTGGCAGACTTAGTACTGGCCAGTGGCCTGCCCGTCGAGGATCTGGTGCGGTCGGCGGTGGCCCTCATTGAAGCCGGTTGGCTGGAAGTGGTGGCCGGCCACGAGGCCTATTTGGATCACCTGGATCCGGTGATTCCCGAGCGGGAGTGACCCTCAATCCATCCGGATCGATGGTTCGTGGCCGGCGGGTTCCACGTCGATGTGACGGATCGCGGCCATCACCTCCTCGGGGGTATCGCACACCGTCAGCAGATCCAAGTCCCCTGGACTGATGTAGTGATTGTGGACCTCCATTTGATCCTTCACCCAGGCCAGGAGTCCGCCCCAGTAGGCCCGTCCGTAGAGGACGATGGGCATGCGGTGGATTTTGTGGGTCTGGACCAGGGTCACGACCTCGAACAGTTCATCGAGGGTGCCGAAGCCGCCGGGCATGACGACTACAGCGCAGGTGTGCTTGAGGAACATCACCTTGCGGACGAAGAAATAATGGAAGTCGACCCGGGTATTGATCCAGGGGTTGCCGCCCTGCTCGTTCGGCAACTTGATGCACAGCCCGACGCTGGTGCCCTTGGCCTCGGCTGCCCCTCGGTTGCCGGCCTCCATGATGCCCGGACCACCGCCGGTGATGACGGGAAAACCGCGATGGACGGCCTGCTTAGCGATTTCCTCGGCGGCCAGGTAATAGGGGTCCGTGGGCTTGGTACGGGCTGATCCAAAGATCGTGATCGCCTTCGGCAGTTCGCTCAGGGTCTGGAACCCGGATACGAACTCGCCCATGATGCGAAACATGCGCCAGGCATTACGCTCAGGTTTGTGGGTCATGGTGATGTCTCCACCACAAGATACCCCCGAAACCCGAGGCCCGCCAGTCAGCGGGTCAGGCGGCCCCGCACCTCATCGCGCCATCCGTGTGACAGGGTGGCGGTGGCTTCCGTTTCCGAGAATCCCCGCATGCGCAGGTAGAGCATTTCGTCGGCATCGAGGCGACCGATGGTCGCGCCGTGGGCGGCTTTGACCTCGTCGGCGCGGATATCGAGTTGCGGCCGGGTATCGGCCCGGGCCAGGGGTGAGAGGATCAGGTTGCGGTTCTGCAGGTCGGCATCGGTGCCATCGGCCCCAGGATCGACGGCAATCACGCTGTCGAGGCTGGTCCGACTGGCATCGGCGAGGACGGTCTTAATCAGTTGTCGGCTGCTGGTGTTCGGGGCCGCATGACGGACCCGGGTCACGACATGGGCCTGAGCGGTGCCGGCAGTGTCGGCCAAGGCCGCGAAATCGCAGGACGCTCCGCGACCCTGCAGCGTTGCGTCCAGACGTTGACGCACGAGGTCGCCGCCGGTCCAGCAGGAGGTCCAGGTGACTTGGCTGTCCTGGGCCAGGGTCAAGTCGGCCTGGGAGGTCAGGATCGTTGCGGGGGTGGCCTGGATCTCTTCCACCGTGAGGTGGGCTCCACGGGACAGATCCGCCTCCAGCCGGAAGGCGGAGCGGGCTTTCCCGAGGGCGGCGTGACGGATCACCAGGTGCAACCGTGCGCCGGGGGCGAGCTCGCAGCGCAGGGTCCAGCCCGAGGGGCCGCCGGTGGCGGCATTGACGATGGTCAGGGGCACGCCCGCATCGCCCCGGACCGCCAGGGCCTGCTGGCACGGGCCGGCGAGGGCCCAGACGGTGGGCAGTTCGGTGGTCGTGGCCAGGATGGCGGCGGAACGGGCCTGGTCGGCGGCCTCCATCACCCGGAAACCCCAGACGCCCGGCAGGTCCGCCCGGCCCAGGTGGTGGAATTGGCCGTCAACGACCACGAAGGAGGGCTCCTCCTCCACCAGCCAAGGGGCGAGGTCGGCGGCACCGACTCGGCGGGGGGCCTCCAGGGCGGCCTGCAGGCTGTCGACCCGGACGTAGCGCCAGTCTTCCAGGGTCGTGGTGGGGGCGCCCAGGCGGGCGGCGGCAGCGGCGGCGTCAGACACGGACGATCCAATCATAACCTTCCCGTTCGAGCTGTTCCGCCAGTTCCGGCCCGCCGGATTGCTGGATCCGGCCATCGGCCAGGACGTGGACGCGGTCGGGTTTCACCATTTCCAACAACCTTTGGAAATGGGTCACCAGGATGACGGCACGATCCGCCCGGCGCCAAGCATTGATGCTGGCGGCGACGCTTTTGATGGCGTCGATATCCAGGCCGGAATCGGTTTCATCCAGGAACGCCACGCTGGGGCTGAGGGCGTGCAACTGGAGGATCTCGTTGCGCTTCTTCTGGCCCCCGGACATACCAGCGTTGAGGGGCTTGGTCAGGTAGTCCGCCGGGACCTGGGCGGTCTTGGCGACCTCGGCGATCCACGGCGCGAAGTCCTTGGCGTTCAGCTCCGGCTCGTCGCGGTGGCGACGGCGGGCGTTGACCGCCAGGCGCAGGAACTCGGTGTTGGCGACCCCGGGCACTTCCACGGGGTACTGCCAGGACACGAACAGGCCGGCCAAGGCCCGCTCCTCGATATCGAGGGCCAGGAGGTCCTTGCCGTCGAGGGTCGCACTGCCGCCGGTCACCGTGTAGGCCGGATGACCGGCCAGGACGCGGCCCAGGCTGGTTTTTCCCGAGCCGTTGGGGCCCATGATGGCATGGACCTGGCCCGGGGCGAGGTCGAGGTCGACGCCGCGCAGGATGGTTTTTTCGCCGACGGCGGCTTGGAGGTTGGAGATGGTTAGCATAAGAAAGGCAGGGAGAGGGGAGAGGGGAGAGGGGAGAGTACAGGTGTTGGACACCCTCCAGCAGGTTCTCTAGGGAAGGACAGGCCCCACCCGTCACCGCCTGGATCTGGGGAGATGGGTGTCCCCTCTCCCCTCTCCCCTCTCCCCTCTCCTAGTCGAGGTTTCATCCGACCGAATTCTCCAATTTCAAAGAAAGCAACTTTCGCGCCTCAGCCGCGAATTCCAAGGGCAGGACTTCCAGGACTTCCTTGCAGAAACCGTTGACGATGGCCCCCACGGCGTCCTCCTGGCGGATGCCACGGCTGCGCAGGTAGGCCAACTGGTCTTCCGACAGAC
>CAIUVD010000235.1 GCA_903902515.1 uncultured Planctomycetota bacterium
CTTCACGCCAGCGGGGGTCGTGAAGGACATCCGCTGGCGCCGACGCCGACCACGACGAACGGGAGGCTGGACGATCAGTTCGATGAAGCCGGGCATCCTGCCATTATGGCGAGATCAGGGGCTGAGAAGGATGGGGGCCGGACGCATACATATTGAACGACCCCTGGGCACCCCGGCGCAGTTCATGCTGCAAAACATTTTCAGGCGGAAGATAAAAGTCGTCTTCAGGGAAGGCAGCAATGATGCGACCAACCTGCCGGGCCTGGCAATCCAGAATGCAGTCGATGTCGAGGGTCGCCCTCGGTTCGCTATAGCACATGGCACCCACCGACCCGCCCAGCATCCAGGGGATGCCGAGGCGCTCCATGCCGGCGAGCAGGGCCTGCATGCCATCGATCATCGCGGCACCGGGGTTGTTCCGGGTTCCAGATCCAGGATCTCACGGATGACTGCCCAGGCGATACCCTTGGCATCCGCTTCGGGGAATCGACGTTGCAGGCGTTGCCGCCTTTGCTGGAGGGCGAGTTCCGACATGCGCAGGCCCAGGTTCAGTCGGGCACTGCCCGACATCTGGGACCAGATGGCCCACTGCCGCTCCACCGCCGGCTGATCCACCGGGTCGATCACAAGGGGTGGTCGGCGTAGGAGGGACCACAGGGCGGACTCGGTAGCGGACTCCATGGGCGTCAGCGTAGTTGAGACGGAAGGGTGCTCAACCGATCCGAGTCTGCTCGCGTAGGAAGTCCTGATAGGTCCGGCGTAGGCCGTCTTCAAGCGTGATGCGGGCCTTCCACCCCAGGGCGTCGAGTCTCCGGGTATCCTGGAGTTTGCGCGGGGTTCCGTCGGGCTTGCTCGCGTCCCACACGAGGGGGCCGGTGTGGCCGACGGTCCTTTGGACGGCCTCCGCAAGTTGGCGGATCGTCACTTCCTGGCCGCTGCCGACATTAAGCAGGGCCCGGGGGACGTCCGTGGCGCGGACCTTTTCCGCGGCAAAAAGGATGGCTTCGGCGAGGTCATCGCTGTGCAGGAATTCCCGTTGGGGAGAGCCACTGCCCCAGACCGTCACGGGCGTATGTCCAGCGATTTTGGCCTCGTGGAACTTCCGGACCAGAGCTGGCAGCACGTGGCTGCCCGACAGGTCGTAGTTGTCTCCGGGACCATAAAGATTCGTCGGCATCAGACTGAGGTAGTCGGTGCCGTACTGACGGTTACAGCTTTCGACCATCGCCACGGCGGCAATTTTGGCCACGGCGTAGGGTTCGTTGGTGGCCTCTAACGGGCCGGTCAGCAGGGCCTCTTCGGCCATCGGCTGGGCGGCATCCCGGGGATAGATGCACGATGAGCCGAGGTTGATCAGCCGGCCGACACCGTTGACGCGGCAGGCTTCGATGACGTTGGCGGCAATGGCCAAGTTTTGCTGAATAAAGTCGTAGCGGAGGGTATTATTGGCCTGGATGCCACCGACCTTGGCGGCGGCGAGCACCACCAAGGCGGGTTTCTCCTGGGTCACAAAAGTCTCCACGGCCGCCTGACGAGTCAGGTCTAGGTCCGCATGAGTCTTGAGCAGGAAGTTGCGGTGACCCCGGACCTTCAGGGCCCGGACCACGGCAGAGCCGACTAGGCCCCGGTGGCCGGCGACCCACACGGGGAGATCAGGATTCACTGGCGACGTCCCTTAATCGTTAATCCATGGGCCTTGGCGATGGTCTCCTGGCGAGCCTCCTCCAAGTCGGCGACCATCATCTCCTGGCACAGTTCCTCGACCGTGGTGGTCGGCGTCCACCCCAGCTTTTTCTTGGCCTTGGTGGGATCACCGAGCAGGGTCTCGACCTCCGTCGGGCGGAAGTAGCGTGGATCGATACGGATAATGGGCGTGCCAGTAGCCGCATTGATGCCAACCTCGTCAACGCCCTGGCCCTGCCAGGTGACGGTGATGCCGGCGTGGGCACAGGACATCTCGATGAATTTCCGGACGCTGATCTGACGACCCGTGGCGATGACGAAGTCCTCGGCCACCTCCTGCTGGAGCATGCGCCACTGCATCTCGACGTAATCCCGGGCATGGCCCCAGTCACGCAGGCTATCGATATTGCCCATGTAGAGGCAGTCCTGCAGGCCATGGCGGATGCGGCTGATGGCCCGGGTGATTTTGCGGGTCACGAAGGTCTCGCCGCGCAGGGGAGACTCGTGGTTAAAGAGGATGCCGTTGCAGGCGTAGATGCCGTAGGCTTCGCGGTAGTTCACCGTAATCCAGTAGGCGTACAGCTTGGCCACGGCGTAGGGCGAGCGCGGGTAGAACGGCGTCGTCTCCCGCTGGGGGATCTCCATCACCTGACCGAACAGTTCGCTGGTGCTGGCCTGGTAGAAACGGGTCTTCTTGGCCAGTCCGAGGATGCGAATGGCCTCCAGCAGGCGGAGGGTACCAATGCCATCGACATCAGCGGCGTATTCCGGCTGTTCGAACGACACCTGGACGTGGCTCATGGCCCCCAGGTTGTAGATCTCGTCGGGCTGGATTTCTTGAACGATGCGGATGAGGTTGGTCGCATCCGAGAGGTCGCCGTAGTGGAGTTTCAGCCGCACATCCGGCTGATGCGGGTCCTCATACAAGTGGTCGATACGGTCGGTGTTGAACGAGGAGCTGCGGCGTTTGATGCCATGGACTTCGTAGCCTTTGGCGAGCAGCAGCTCGGCCAGGTAGGCTCCGTCTTGGCCGGTGATACCAGTGATGAGGGCGCGTTTGGTCATGGGGGGAGGATTTTTAAGGTGATGCACTAGAAAATCAAATGCGTTCAGGGAGAGTAACAGCGAGACGCTCCACCACCATTTTTACCTGTTGGGAGCCATGGCGGGCGACCACCAGCACCGCATCCGGCGTGGTGATCACCGAGAGGTTCTCGACCCCGACCAGGGCCAGGGTCTGACCGCTGCGGTTCACCATCAAGTTGTTGTGGCTGCCGACGGCGATGGCTTCTCCACTGACGTGATTGCCATCGGCGTCGGCGGGCAGGTGATCGTAAAGGGCATCCCAACTGCCGAGGTCGTCCCAGATGAAATCGGCGGTGACCACAGCGATGTCCTTGGCCTTCTCCAGGAGGGCGTAGTCGATGCTGATTTTCTTCAGCGGGCCATAGGCAGCGGCCAGGGCCTCGGCAAAACCGGGGGTTCCCCAGGCGGTACCGACGGGCGTCAAAGCCTCGATCAGCCAGGGCGTGTGAGCGGCCAGTTCACGCAGGACGACATCGGTGCGCCAGGCAAAGATGCCCGCATTCCAACGGAAGCGGCCCGAGGCCAGGTATTCCGTGGCTCCTTCGGCGTTGGGCTTCTCAACGAAGCGGGCCACACGATTGATGCCGATCGCGCCATCGCGCCCGAGTTCTTCGGCGACTTCGACGTAGCCGTAGCCCGTGGCCGCAAATCGGGGGGTGATGCCGAAGGTAACGAGTCGCCCCTGGCGCGCCTGATCCACGCCCGCGGCGAGGGCGGCCTGGAAGCGGTCGGCTGGGTCAATGACTTGGTCGGCGGGCAGGAGGATCATCGGCGCGCCGGGAAAATCCTTGGCGATGATCAGGGCCGCCAGGGCCACACAGGCGGCGGTGTCGCGACCTACGGGTTCAGCGATCACATGCGCAGGTTTGAGCATCGGTAACTGACGGCGGGTCTCCTCAGCCTGGGCGGCGGTGGTGATGACCAGGACGCGCTCGGCGGGGATGAGGGGCTGCAGGCGTGCGACCGTGGCCTGGATCATGGTCGGACCGCCGAGCAGGCTGACGAGTTGCTTAGGCAACTTCGTGCGGCTGACGGGCCAGAAGCGAGTGCCGGATCCACCGGCCATGATGACGGCGACGGGGGGAGTGGTGGTGGTCATGGGTTCAGGTGATTTCGAATAGAGAGATTAATTTCGCGGAAAATATCTTGGTCGCATGATCATCCTCTGTGTTTTGCATGTCCCAGGCGACGCCGGTTCTCTGGGAGCGGAACAAGTGGGGTGGGGGTGGCCATGAGGGCTTTACATGATGGACATTTTCGCCGCCCCGCCAGTCCGGTTTATGAGGAACGCGGGTCATGGGCCCGATCGAAAGCATTTCCCCCGAGAATACGACGCTGGCGACGAAGGCGAATAGCCCGCTCGACGCTGGTGGCACCGAGCGCAACCAAGCCCCGGCGCAAACCGCTTTTTGCAAGCCGACCGAGATGGTCCATCCACGCCAGCCCGGCTGGTGCACCATGGGCGATGGCGATGTCCCGGGCCTCGGCATAGGCCCGCCACCAGGCGCGGTCAGAGGCCCCACCCATGGCCATTTCGGCCTGGATCTCGTTCACCAGTACCCCGCGCACCCCTATTGCTTCAGCCCGGGCCAGCCAGTCGTAATCCATGGCCAGTCGCCACCGCTCCTCAAAGCCCCCGACCCGATCATAGGCCGACCGGCGGACGACCATCGTCGGATGGTTCACGTCCGGCATGAAGAACCGCATGCGCTCGAAATAGCGTGGATTGCCACGATTAAGCCAGGTCCGGCCGTCACTCTCCCGATGTAGGCAGTGACCGAAGGTGAAGCCCGCCTCAGGGTGCGCCTCCAATGCAGCCACCGCCCGGGCCAAAGCCCCCGGAGCATAGCGGTCATCGGCGTTGAGAATCCCAATGGGATCGCCGGTGGCCCGGGCCAGGCCCTTGGAGAAGGCATGGCTGATGCCGCGATCCGGTTCGCTGACCCAGACGAGGGGGTGACGGGTCCAGTTCCGCAGCACATCGAGGGTGCCGTCGGTGGACCCGCCATCGATCACGAGGTGTTCGACCTCCACGCCTTCCTGGGCGGCAACACTGGCGAGGCAGCCCTCCAGGACCTGGGCGGCGTTGAAGGTGACGGTGATGACGGTTACGCCAGCCATGTCGTATGGTCCTGCGGTGCCAGGGCCGCGCCGGTTTTAAGCGGGTAACTGTTGGCAGACCGTCCGAGGACCGCCATCCGGGTGACGCTGCCGTCGGGCAGGCCTTTTGCCACCGCCTGCAGTTGTCGCAGGTCACCGGCGTCGGGAGACTCCGACCATTTCACGTCCGCAAGGCGGAACCGACCGGCTTCATGGATGACGACATCCACCTCATGGCTGCGGTCGCGCCAGTACCACAGGTCGGCTCCTCCCGTGCGGTTGATCTGGGTTGCCCGCAGATTGGCGATCACTGCGCTCTCCCACAGATTGCCCCGCAGGGGTGAGGCCAGCAGATCCTCCCGGCGGGTGATGCCCATGAGGAATGCCGTCAGACCGCTGTCAGTTCCATGAAGTTTCGGTGATTTGGCTAGGCTTTTACCGGTATTCATGAACCACGGTTCGAGCAACGTCACCAGGCCCCCGGCTTCGAGGGCCGAGAGCCACAGGCCCGCCGTCGAGGGGCTGATCCCCACATCCCGAGCTAAATCGCTGCGGTTCAGCAGGCCCGCTGTGCGCAGGGCGGCACCCCGTATGAAACGCTCGAAATCGCGTAAGTTGCCCACGTTCTGCTGCTGCCGCAGATCGCGTTCCAGGTAGGTCGTGACATAGGATCGGAAAAAGCCCTGGGGGTCGATATCCAGGTTACGGTAAAGTTCCGGAAATCCTCCGCGAAGCAGGACGTCGATGGGGTCCAGATGAGGATGCACGACGCGGATTTCAGCCCACGTTAGGCCCGTCAGTTGCAGGACCGAGGCCCGGCCAGCCAGGGAATCGGCGACTTCCCGCATCAGCGCGAAGGGCTGGGATCCCGTCAGCAAATACTGACCCGGCAGGTCCCGATGGGCATCAACCACCGTCTTGAGATGCCGGAACAGAGCAGGGGCGTACTGGACTTCATCAACAATCAGCGGTGCGGGATGCCGGGCCAAAAATGCCGTCGGATCCCGTTCCGCCTGTTCGGCCTCACTCGGCAGATCCAGGGTGATATACCCTGCTTCAGGCAGAGCATGCCGGGCCAAGGACGTCTTGCCGGTCTGTCGTGCGCCGGTCAGTACCACAACCGGGTGATGGGCAAGTCGTTGCCTGACAAGTGGTAGGGCTTCGCGTTCGATCCACATGGAAATATTTTCGATGGGATCGAAAGAAAATCAATTCCGGAGAGTGGGACAAGTGTTCGACGATCGAGACGACACGGTTACAGGAGGTCGGTATAATGGTCACGACGCAGTCGAGCGACTGTCTGCACGAGGCGCTGTTGTTCCAGCGTCGCAAGGAACTCATCGAGGGTCCGTGGGTTCCGTTTCAATGCGGCTCGCTGTTCGCGCAGCGAGGTAAGAACGTGGGCTGGTCCCAGATCCAACTGACACGCGATGAATTCGTCGGGATGCTGAGCCTCGATGCCATAGGTCTTCAGGACTGTGGTCGGGAAGTCGGTCAAGTTGTAGGTGATGATCGCATCCACGCCGCCACAGATGGCTGCAGCAAGGACGTGTCGATCGTCGAGGTCTGGCAGGGTGAGACTCGGAATCAGCGTCTCATGCCCGGTGATCAGCGCATCGAGGACGTTAGCATTCATCAGCTCACGGGTTCTCTGGAGCTGGGCCACCGGAAGATCAGGGCGATTGCTTCCGAGGTTTCGAAAGCACTCATCGAGGATCGTCTCCGTCCAGCGAGCGCGAAAGAGGTCCACCATCGCCAGCCTGAGCAGCAAGTCCCGCAGCGGTGCCGGATACAAAACACATGCGTCGTAGAGGACAGAATACGCAGCCACGGTCAGTATCCGAGATCAAGCGCCTGCGCCTGATCCGCGAGTTCATCGAGGTCCTTCTTGCGGTCCGTCATCATACGCTGCTTGTAGGCCATCACGTCGAGAAAGTGGATGCGGCGATGGGTGCCCACCTTGTGGAAGTTCAGCTTCCCAGCTTCGAGTTGGCTGACGACGAACGGCCGGCTTACGCCGAGGATCTCGGCAGCCTGCTGCGTGGTCAGCTCGGCGTGCACCGGTATCAACGTGACCGCATTTCCGGCAGCCATCTCGACCAGGAGGTCGACGAGCATGCGAACGGCTGGGGCCGGGATCTCAACCGGCTCAACACGCCCTTCGATGTGAACACGGAGACTGTGCTGAGCCAACGGACCAAGGGCGCGGCTGGACTCACGAGCCAACACCACATCGGCCTCAGATGGCTGCACAGGGGGGCGCGTGGTGATGGCGGTCATGGTGGTTCCTCCGTGATAAGTGTTCTTCCATTCGAAATAAACGCAATGAACGAAATTAACGAATCAAGGCAACGGCGGAGCCACACTCGACGTTGACGACCTTCGTCGAGTCCTCGCGGTTAGGGCCCTCCTGCTCCACTCGGAAGTGTATAGCGGTCACAGGAATAAGGATCCGAGAGAAGCCGTGGGATCTTTGAGGAGTGGACGACATTCCAGAATAACGGGAATTCAGTTCCTGTTTTTCTGGGATTCCCCCCAAGTACTGTTGCCAAAGACCTCTGGCGATCGACCTTTGACGAAAGTTACCAACAGAACCCCGCCAACGACCTACCGCCCATGTTGCATGTGGTGGAGGTAATGCAGGACCGTGGCCTTCACCAGATAGGGTCGGATGTTGCGATTGATCTCAATATGGTCCGGTACGTAGCCCAAGGTCCGGGCCCGCAGACGCTCCATCTCTTTATGGCCAACTTCGTTGATCAGGGAGGTGGTCTTGCCGGCATGGTGGACTCGGAAGGCACCCAGGAACACCGGCAGGCGAACGATGTTCGCCCCTGCTCCCTGGAGGCGCAGGATCAAATCCCAATCCATGGCGAAGCGGAAACTGGCATCGATCATGCCTCCAGCTTTCTCCCAGATGGAGCGCCGCCAAAAGAGCGTCTCTTGGGGGATGTAGTCGGCGTAGGCCAGAATCTGATTATCATGAGGTGGCATAACCCACCGACCGATCTCTTGGTCTGCCTCGTCAATAATGAAGCGATGGCCATAAACGGCGTCGACCTCGGGGTGCTTGGCCAAGTAGTCGGTCACCACCGCCAAAGAGCCGGGCATCAGCAGATCATCGCTATTGAGGTAGGCCATGATCTCGCCGCTGGTCTTGGCGAAGGCCGTGTGCAGGGCGTCGGACTGGCCTTTGTCCTTCTCGGACACCCAGCCGGTGATGCGGTCGCCGTAACTCTTCAGGACCTCCACCGTGTTATCAGGGCTCAGGCCATCCTGGACGAAGTACTCCAGGTTCGGGTACCCCTGGTCAAGGATGCTGTCGATGGTCTTGCCAATATACTGACCCTGCCTGAAGCTGGGGGTGACGATCGACACCGAGGGGGTGGGCTCCGGGAAGGCTGGCACCTCACGAATGGTGACGGCCGGGAGGGGGCGCGGTGGGTACTGGTTGAGAACGCCCAGTTTGGGGGGCAGCAGGCCCTTGGCGCAACGGCGGATGGTTTCGGCGATCATGGGATTCTCGTAGCTATTCAGCGGTAGAGGAGGCGGCCCAACCACGACGTCGGGCGGGTGGCGAGGGCGGCGGACAGGGCATCACGGGCCTTGACCAGTTCCTCGATGACGACGAGGCGGGCATCGCGTTCCCGCTCGGCGGCCTCGGCCCGGATGGTGGCGGCTTCAGCCGATCCTGCCAGGTCGGCGGCTTGGTGGGCGGCGGCCATGGCGGCGGCATGTTGCTGAGCGACTTCGCGGGCCAGGTGCTCGCGTACGGCCTCGGCGGCGGCAGCCCGCTCCGAGGCGTCGCGCGCCAACTGGTCGAGACGACCGATGAGTACACCGCGTTCGTGGGCGACGGCCTCCAGACTGGTGGCCCGGTCGGCTTGGGCACTGGCCTGGCCGCTGACCTCGGCAATCGCACCGTCAAGCTGCGCCAGGTGACGTTCGAGCTCGCCGATGCGGGCCTGAAGTCCTCCGATGACTTCGCCTCGGGCAATGCGGTCGGCGTTGGCCTCCTGCAGGGCCCGGTCGAGGGTGGTGATGACCTCGCCCCGGGCGACGATTTCCTCCCGGGCCGTGGTAAATTGGTTCAAGATGCTGTGCAGTTCAGCGGAAATCCCGGCGACCTGATCATTGGCGAGGTGAGCGGCCTCCTCAGCCCGGGCCAGAAGGGCGCGGGTCCGATGGACCTCGTCAGCTCGCAGGGCAGCCTCGGCACGGGCTCCATCCCGTTCGGCCCGGGCCTCGTTGGCAAGGCTTTCCAGTCGGCTGATGAGTTGAGCCTGAGCGATGCGGTCGGCGTTAGCCTCCTGGAGCTGGGCATCGAGTCGTTGGAGGACGGCGAGCCGCTCATCCAAGGCCCCAGAGAGGGCCGCAACCCGATGCAATGAATCCTCATGGCTTCGGGCCATGGAATCCGTTTGGGCCCGAGCCTCGCTAGCGATGGTTTGCAGCTGGCTGATGACGCGAGTCTGGGCGATGCGGTCGGCGTTGGCGTCTTGGAGCTGGGCGTCGAGTCGTTCGAGGACGAGGAGTCGCTCATCCAACGCCCCCGTAAGCGTGGCGACGCGTTGGAGGGAATCATCATGGCCTCGCATCACGGAGGCTGATATTACCCGGGCTTCGTTGGCGAGAGTTTCGAGTTGACTGATGAGTTTGGCTTGGGCGATGCGGTCGGCGTTGGCATCCTGGAGCTGGGCATCGAGTCGACCGATAAGATGGCCCCTGGTGTTGAGCTCACTGTGGGCGGATTCCAATTCGATGCGGGCGGTGGTACAGGCCGAGGCGGTTTCCGCGCTCGTCTCAATCAGGTCTCCCATCTGTCGGTGGATTGACAGGAGTTCCGCTTCAAGAGCCGCGATGCGGGAAGTCTTGGCAATGCGATCGTCGTTGCTGGCCTTAAGCTGGTTGTCCAGCCGTTCGATCAGCAGAGCCCGGGCATCCAACTCCGCCTGGGTCTGGCTGTAAAGCCGGGAATCCCCTGCAGCTTCCGCCCGATTGCGGGCCTGGATGGCTTCTGCGGTGGTCGCCTCCAGAGTGGCGATCCGTGCCCCCTGGGCCAAGCGGTCGTCGATACCGGCACGCAAGTCAGCATCCAAGCGTTGAATGAGTTTTTCCCGGGTATCCAGTTCCGCCTGAAGCGTAGCCAGTACCGCTGGATCAGCAGCCGCCTCGGCTCGATTGCGGGCTTGGACGGCCTCGGCGGCAGCAGCCTCCAGGTTGGCAATTCGCTGGACCTGGGCCAGTCGGTCCTGGTTGGCTTCACGCAGTTGGGCATCGAGCCGGGTGATGAGTTGTGCACGGGCCTCGGACTCGGCGCGTTCGTGAGCGAATGAATCCACCTGGGCCGCCAGTGCAGCAGCCTCTTCGACGGCTTCGGCAGCCAGACGTTGGGCCTCACGGATTGAGAATTCACGTTCGGTGGACTGCTGAGCCTGGGCGACCCGATCGTCGATGGCCGTGCGGAGGTTCGCATCCAGTCGCTGGATGAGGTTATTCCGGGCGTCCAGTTCGGCCTGGAGATTGACGAGCAGATCAGAATTGTTGGCGGCCTCGACCTGTTGGTGGGTCTGTACGGCATCAATATAACTTTTCTCAAGAGTCGCGATTCGGTGCGCTTGGGCGAGGCGATCCTCGTTGGCCGCCTTGACTGCCGCGTCGAGGCGCTCGATGAGGGCCGCACGCTCATCGGCTGCGTGCTGAAGAAGTTGGAGTTCCTTCTGGACAGCCACATCCTGGCTGTGAATGGCCTGGATCACCGACTCTTTCTGTTCGCAATCCAGGCTCAGACGGTTGGCTAGGGCCTGGATGGAACTGAAGGCATCCTTCGAGACGGCGTCGAGATGCTCGTCAAGGAATTGTCGCCAAGGATCCTCTCGGAAGAAGATCACATTGCCCCAGTCTCCGGCAGCAGACCAACGCTCGTCGACGGCGACGGACTGCAGAATGCCATTCCGGCGAATGACCACATGGCGGTCATATCCGTGTGTTCGAGCCCAGGCTACCATATCTGCCAGGGTATAGGGGTTCTTTCCGCTGGTGTCTGGGAGGTCCTCCCAGAACTCGGCCATGATCACCTGGGGTCTTAGCTTACCAAGGCCATGAAGGACCTGGAGGTCATGGCCATCGGTATCAATCTTGAGCATATCGATGTGGAGTGGGAGATCGCCCTTCTCGGCCGCATCAGACAAACTGGTGATCTCGACAGCGATGCTTTTGGCCGTCCGGATCACGTCGGTTGAGTCGCCCACGGCATCCGAGAGCGTATGGTAGTAGTCCAGTTCCCGGCCAGTGCGATCGGTAGCAATGTGCAAATCGGCGGTCCCGACCCGATCTGATACCGCTGCTGTGTGGATGATGACCTGTTGGTTGCCGGCGAAGCGTCGGGCCAACTCTTCAGCATGACGGGGGAGCGGTTCAAAAGCGTGGACGGTTCCCGCTTTTTGTCCCAGGGCGAGGTCGATGAAGGATCCGCGCTCAGCACCGACATCAACGACCACAGGTGACTCACCGCAACATGCCAGGGCGAGTGCGGCAAGGCGATAATCGAGATCCTGACCGAGATGGTGATCCTGGTATCCATTGGCATGGAGCCAAACCCCGTACGCCGCACCGACTGCGTCGAAAAGGTCCCGTTCTGCGCTAGTCAGTTGGTCCGGAGCCGGTTGGAATGTACGGTGACCGGGCAGGATCATCGTGGCAGGGTCATAGGCGGTTCCCGTGGCCTCCTGTTGGGCGGCGAAACGTTGGTCGACCTCGGCCAGGATAACTTCTGGAGGGAGGTTTCGTACAGCGGAGTCGCCCAGATGCTTGACCAGAATGAGACGCAGGTGGTCGATTTGGCGGAGCGCATCATGGGCGACATCTTCGTACCTGATCAGGACATCACTCTGCTTTCGCCAGGCTTCTCCGTGGGCGATCCAGGCCCCGGCAGTTGCCGTCGAACAATCCCCAAACTTGCGAAGGCAGCTGACTGCTGCCGTACGAATGTCGCGAAGGGAATAGATGACTATGTCGCTGTTCCGCGCAATTTCCTCCGAGAAATGGTGGCATTTACCAATAATTGGCGTGGTACGCAGGCAAAATGACCGCTCAGCGACCGAATCACCCTCCTCGATCCACAGCCGTTCCCATTGCGCGGCATTGGCAAGCCAAGCACTGACAACATTGAAGATCCAGGTCGTTGAGGATCTGGGCATCCCGCAAATGATGATGCCTGGCGGGCGAGACAAGGTTACGGAAGAGGAGGTCATGGCGTCAATCAATTGAGGAATGCATCGTGCCGGGAAGGTCGCAGATGCCGTGATGGGTGAGTTGGGTGGGTTGACCTCCCTGGCGTGGCACAACAGCGACAACCCCGACGCCATCACACCGACCCAGTTGCTGTACCTCGGCGCCAAGGGATTCAAACGTCATGCGGGCACGCTGAGGAAAAACACCCAAGGGACAATGGGCAAATGCGATATCGAGCCGATATTCGCCGTAACGTAGGCACATCCCAATGTCGCACTGTACTTGCATTTTTCGACCTTTGAGGAGCCGCCGTGCTTGGGCCTGTCCCCGCATGTGTGAGCTACTTCCATGGATAATGACGCCGCGTTCATCGGTGAGTAGGACGCTGATCACCGGGACTTCTAGGTCCTCATCCGCGGTCACCTCCACAAAAATGGACGCCATTTCTCCCTGGCTGAAGACCCATTGCTGTTGCAGGTTTGTATTGCAACAGGCCAGTCTCAGGACCCGGAGGCCCTGTAGTTGACTCTGCCCGAATCGTGTCGCATCTAGACCTTCAGACGCTTCAGGCCAGGTGATCCCTCCCTCTCTGGGTTGGATCTCGTCCTCGGC
>CAIUVD010000236.1 GCA_903902515.1 uncultured Planctomycetota bacterium
AGGAATTTCCCGCAAATAGCTTTACCTATATTGATAATCCTGGAGACTTGGTTCCTTGCGTTCCGCTCGCATGTTTTTTGTGCGTATTGACGATCTTGCTACGGTGGACATGATGCGCCCCATTACGTTTATGTTTAACCCAAAGGCGTAAAATGAAAATTTTCCTTATACTTATTTTTGCAGTTATTGTATTGGGGTTTGGTGGGTGTGTGTATGGATTGTCAAAAGTCAATGGTTGGATAAGTAAATCGGAACCATCCCAAGCTCTTATTGGCGAATTGGAAAGAAACGTTGAAATAACGTCGGCGGTTGGTCGGCCCATTGAATTTAAACTGCTGGGTGGCTTGATCAGCTTTAAGACTCATGCGTCGAATTCAAATATCGCAGGCTCGGCCTCGTATAAAACAACGGCCTATGGCCCAAATGGAAGCGTTCCATTTGAAGCCGATTTAAGTTTAAAAGGCAATGTTTGGATTATTGATCGTCTAAAGGTTAATATAAATGATAGCTGGAAGGTCATAAAGTAAGCTATATCTAACCAATCTTTACAAGGGAGCGCATGACATGTGGTTGCAGGGTCGCTAAGGCCAAATACGACCACCGAGGGGGATGGGCCAAGCTCCTCGCCTCCAGGCGCTTGAGGCACGACCGGCCCCCGGCCTTCCGCACGAGATGGTGCGGAAGGCCGGGGCGCGACATCAAGTACCGGTGATGGTTATCGCACCCGCACTCCCAGGACTTGATACGGGCGATAGGTCAGGCGGATGGTGCCGTCAGCGGCGCAGGGGACTTCGCCCGGCAGATCACGTTCCAGGAAATCGACGAGTTGAGCACTGTGGGCACCGGGGAAACGGATCACGGCTTCGCCCTGGGCGCCTGCGGTTTCATGGAAACGTAGGATCACGCCATCCCCGGTACTGGTGGGGAGAACCCAGCTCGGAACCAGGGAGCCCAAGCGCTCGATGGTGAACAGCCCGGGAAGATCCCGGCCACCGGGCACCATGAGCGCGTCGGTGAACAAGGCTTCGGCAGCCAGGGCCGTGGCCATCTGTTCATCTGTGGTGGTGGCGCGATGGGCCCCGAGGGCGAAGGCGATGTCGTGGCGGCCTTGATCGGTAAATTCTGGGGAATCGGTGGCGCCATCGCCGGTGCCCGGAAAATTGGGGCTGCGCAAAAGCGACAGGCCCAGGTCGCCTTCACGACACGAGAAACCGTACCGTGCCGCGCTGATCAGGGCTAGGCCAGTGCCGTCGTCGTCGGTGACGGCGGCCCAGCGGGAACCGGGAACCTCCCACATCGCTTCATCGGCCTGGGTGCCCGGCAACTGGGGACGCAGGATGGAGCCGAATGGCGTGCCGAAGCGGGCGAATCGACCGCGGTAGCTGGTGGAGACGCGATACTTCAGCAGGCGATGCTGTTCCTGCCAATCGATGATCACGCGGACATGGAGATGCGGTGATTCCGCATCCAGCCGGTATTCCACGGTGCAGGGGCTTGTGCCGACCACCGCAGTCCCGCGCAGGACGGCCCGCAGGGGGCCGGCTTCAACGATGGTCAGGGGCATATTATCCGCCACGGGGCGGCCAAGGCCGCGGGCGGAATGATCAATATCCCAGGCATCGAACATTGCCGGATTGTCCTCATGCAGGACCAATCCCGCGGGGGCCTCTAGCCGGAGAGCGATACCATGGACCGCCAAGGACACCAATTGGCCCTGGGGATTGAAGCCAGCTTTCACCACGCCGTTATCCAGGCTGGTCGGAGTCACCTGGACGGCGTAGGTCGGGGTGATGGCCTCGGTGGCCCGCGCCGTGCCAATGGCAGGGGTGTTGACCAGCAGGAGGCGGGAGCCCGTTGCGGTCGTTTGACCAGGAAGGCAGCTGGACGCGATGTCCACCACCAGGCGACGGGCAAACGGGAGCGGATTGAAAATCCTCAGGGTATCGTCCGTTCCCGCAGTTGATAGCTCCTCGCGAGCTGCCGCCAGGGCCGCATCGCCCAGGGCCTGAAGTTCGGGATTAACTTCGTCGTAGACGGTTCGGATTGAGCTGCCCGGTAGGGAATCATGGAACTGGATAAAGGACAGTCGTTGCCATGGCTCCTCGGCGATCGGTCCGGATTTGAGGGCGGCACGAACCGCCTCATGGACCTGGAGGGCGGTTTCTGCCCGACGGTAAAGCCGTTTAAGTTCACCCTGGGTGGTGTAGGTGCCCCGATGGTATTCCAGGTACAATTCGCCCTGGTAGGTGGGAAGATCGCCGCGGATGTCCTCCATCCGATCGAAGAACTTGCGGGCACTGGACCACTGCACCCTCGGAACGCCGGCCAGGTTGGCAAAGCGCCGGGCCCGTTCGAGCTGCTCTTCGGTGGTGCCGCCACCGCCGTCGCCGTAGCCGACGCACACCAGCATCTCGTTGTGGACATCGACCTGGCGATGTTCATCCACATTAAGATTCAGCGGTTCGGCCTCGACATTCTGATTGTAGATGGTCGAACAGAGTTGCGTCATGACCTCGCTGCCATCGGCACCCCGCCAGACGAACGAGCTGTAGGGGAACTTGGTCACCGCCGACCACGTCATTTTGGTCGTATAAAAACGGGTGATGCCGCCCAGACTGAGGATCTGGGGCAGAGCCGTGCTGTAGCCGAACACATCCGGCAGCCAGCACAGGTCACTGTACGAGCCGGTCAGGTCTTTGAATTTGCGCTGACCAACCACCAGGCAGCGGGCCAGGGCCTCGCCGCAGGGAAGCTGATTATCGCATTCAACCTCAAAGCCGCCGACGGGTTCCCAGCGTCCTTCGCGGATGCGTGCCCCTACCTCGGCCGCGAGGGCCGGCTCCATCCGTTCGATGGCCCGATTGAGGGCCGGCTGACTTTGGTTGAAGATGTATTCCGGGTACCGCTCCATCAGGCGCAGTTGGGTCGCAAAGGTGTGGACGCCCTTTTGGTAGGTCACCCGCTCTGGCCACAGCCAGATCAGATCGATATGGGCCATGCCGATGATCGAAGCCCGGGGCGCCCATTCGGGGGTGGTGAAGGTGCGGTAGATGTCCTTCATCGCCGCGCGGAAGGCGTTCACGCCCTGGGTGTCGAGGAGATCCACGGCGCGATCGCCAGCCCGCAGCAGTTTGCGCGTGAGGGGATCGACCCGTTCGTGGGTCATTTTGTAGAGGCCGGGCCCCTCGGTGGTTCCCAGGGGAAATTCATTGCGGCGGTACTGGCGGGCCAGGACCTGGAGGATGCATTCGAGATCCCAATAGGCGTCCCATGTCTCGGTATCGCGGACGACCAAGAAGCAGCCATCGAAGCGGGGGCCGAAGGCATCAATGGGTTTCGAGCCTGGCACCCACATGGCCGTGACCCACAAGCCGCAATCGAGCCACAGGGTGCAGGCGATATCGGGCAGCGGGCAATGACGATGGGCCACGTCCAGCCCAGCCCAGGGTTTTCCCTCGTGATAAACGGTGGTTTCGCCTTGGACGTCCCAGCGCAGGTGGCGACGACCTTCTTCGCCCGGATTGGCGGCGGGAATCTCGACGCGAAACCAACGCTGTTTCCAATCGCCATTTCCTGGGCCAAACACCGTGCCCGGGGCGATCGGCTGGAACTTCTGCTGTTGCCCAGCGGCCAACGGCAGGAAGTGATCATTCATCGGCCCCATCGTCGTCGGAAGGGGCAATACCACCGGATAGAGGCGAGCCTTCAGCCGTTCGCGGGCCTTTACAAGGCGGGGGGCGATGAGCTGCGGTAGGGGATTGGCGGTGGTGGGCACAGGGCTTCCTCGTCTTGGAGTACCGTTATTCAATGGGATCCCGGTGCGGATCATGTCACAAGGTTTGGGACATGGGCTTGGCAACGTGAGGGAAACCCCATGTCCTATAACCGTGGCATTGGTCAAGTTACGGAGTGGTTTGCGGGCTTATGGCCTGGTTCGGCACCCGGGATCGCCAGGCTCTGGGGGTCGTGGAAAATGCCGCACGGAATTGTCGATTGAAAGCCGAAAGCGAGGTGAATCCCGCGTTGAGGGCGATGGAGGTGATGGACTCCTGGGTGTCGCTCAGCTGGCGGCAGGCCAACTCAAGACGGATCCGAATCCGCCAGTCGCGGTAGGGCAGGCCAAAACGACGGCGGAACGCCCGGGCGAAGGCGGAGGGGGCCAGCCCGACCCGACGGGCGGCGGCGGCCTGGGGTGGTAGCCGCTCGGGATGGGCCGTCGCATCATCGACCAGCCGGGCCCAGTGGTCGGCCCGGCGTTGAGCGCGCGCAGGAGCCGTCAGCAGTGCCCGGCGAGGGCCACCAGCTAGGGTACCCAGGACACGTAGGAAGGTCGCCAGACGGAGCGGACCCGTAGGCATGGTCACCAAGGAGCGGAGATCATCTTCGGCCTGCAGGGGGATGGCGAGACCGCGTTCGGCTTCCAGGAGTAAGGCGGCCACGGGGGCCAACTCGGCG